>JAWRJQ010000030.1:0-5906 GCA_040307385.1 Atopobiaceae bacterium | reverse complement strand
CCCCCCCCCCCCCCCCCCACCACGGTATCTATCGTGCCAGCAGGTATCCGTAGGAGTCGTCCACGGCGGCGATGGTCGCGCGGACCTCCTCCGGCAGCCCGCAGGCCGCATCGTGCACATCGTACGTTCCGACCTGTCCGTCGAGACGTACCAGGTAGCCCTCATCGAGCGGAAGGAAACCCTCGTTGGCGGAGTCGTCGAAGTCCTCGCGGCTCCAGAAGGCCGTGAGCTTGTCCTTGTAGGGACGGCCCTCCCCGTACGGGCAGAAGACGGCGCAGTTGCCGCACTCGTTGCACATGCCGTCCACGTGCACGATCTGGCGCTGCCGGATACCGGGAACCCGCACCGCCACGTTCGCGCGGTTGGGGCAGACCTCGACGCAGGCCTCGCACACCGTCGGGCAGGCGAGGCAGCGCGAGCGGGAGAGGGAATCGCAGCTGGCGCAGAGCCGGCCGCGCTCGACGAGCGGGCGCTCGTAGGAGCTCTCCACGTTGCGCTCGAACATCGACGAGAAATCGAAGCCGCACAGGGCCGTCGTCACGGTGGCCGCGTCGGCCTCGGCCTCCACGATGGTGGCAGGTCCGCGCCGTGCGTCGCCGATGGCGAAGACGTGCGGACGGGTGGTCATGAGGCTCTCGTCCACGACGGGCCTGCCGCGACGGTCGAGCTCGATGCCGGCGCTCTGGAAGAGGCCCGGGTCCACCTGCTCGCCGACGGCTGCTATGACCGTCGTCGCGGGGACCTCGATCGTCTCCCCGGTGGGCTCGGGACGGCGCCGCCCCGACTCGTCGGGAGCACCGAGCTCCATAACCGCGCAGGTCAGCTTGCCGTCCCTGAGTTCGCCGGGAGCGAGCAGCTCGAGGAATTCCACGCCGTCGTCGAGCGCCATCTGCAGCTCCTCCTCATCGGCGGGCATGTAGCGGCGCGTGCGGCGGTAGACCAGGCGCACATGCTCCACGCCGGGCACGCGCAGCGCTTGGCGCGTCACGTCCATGGCGGTGTTGCCGGCGCCCACGACCACCACGTCGGATCCGAGGTCGAGCGCGGACGGGTCGGTCTTGGCCGCCGTCAAGAACTCGAGCGCGTCGAGGTTCTCGCCGGACGTGAGCACGTCTGCGCCGGGAGCCCAGGCGCCGCACGCGATGATGACGTCGGTGAAGCCCTGATCGAGTAGCTCATCGACGCCCGCTACCTCGGTGCCGCACATGAAGCGCGCGCCGTAGGCATGGCAGAGCTCGACGTCGCGCTCGATGGCCTCGTCGCTGATGCGGAAGGACGGGATCGCATGGCGCGGGACGCCGCCCAGGGTCTGCTCGCGCTCGAACACGGTGACCTCGACGCCTGCGCGCGAGAGGAACGCAGCGGCGGCAAGTCCCGCAGGACCTCCGCCCACCACGGCCACGCGCGTGCCCTCGACCGTGCCGCGTGCGTGCAGCGTGGGCAGGACCTGCTCGGCGGCGCCCTCGGCCGCCTTGAGCTTGAACTCGCGGATGCGGACCTGATCCTCGTAGTAGTTGCGCATGCAGCCGTCGCCGCAGTGGTGCGGGCAGAGCGTGCCGGTCATGAAGGGCAGGGCGTTGCGCTCGAGGATGATGGCGAGCGCATCGGAGAGACGGCCCTCCTCGACGGCCCGGAGGTAGGCCGGGATGTCCTGGTGGATGGGGCAGCCGTCGCCGCAGGGGGCGATGAAGCAGTCGATGAGCGGCAGGGTACGCCCTACATGGCGCTCGGGCAGGGGCTTCACGGGATGGCGCAGGCGCGCGTCGGCGTGCAGGCCCTCGACGAGCGCATCGACGCGAGCGACGTCCACGCCCGAGAAGGGCTTGTCGTCGATGCCGGCGAGCGCCTCGCCCACCTGGATCAGGCGCTCGTAGCCGCCGGGCTTCAGGATGGTGGTGGCCATCGTGACCGGCCAGATGCCCGCATCCACGAGACCGCGGATGTTGAGGGCATCGGCGCCACCGGAGTAGGAGATGCGCAGATCGCCGTCGAACTCATGCGAGATGCGCTGGGCGAGCGTGAGGCTCAAGGGGTAGAGCGAGCGCCCCGACATGTACATCTCCTCGCTGGGAAGCTCGGAGCGGGTCACGTCGACCGGGAAGGTGTTGGTGAGCTTGACGCCGAACTCGACCCCGTGCTCTGCGGCCAGGGCCTTGAGGCGGCGCAGCATGGGCACGGCGTCGGCCCACTGAAGGTCCTCCAGGAAGTGGTGCTCGTCGAAGACGATGTAGTCGAAGCCGAGGGAATCGAGCAGCGTGCGCGCCGTCTCATATCCCAGCAGCGTGGGATTGCACTTGATGTAGGTGTTGAGGCCCTTCTCCTCGATGAGATGGCGCGCGATGCGCTCGATCTCGTCGGGCGGGCAGCCGTGCAGCGTCGACTCGGTGATGGATGCCGAGATGCGGGGGCTGATGGCGTCGACGAAGGCCTCGTCCACGCGCTCGAAGCGGTGGAGGTTGGCGCGGGTCCACGCGATGGCCTCCTGGAAAGACGGGGTGTTCGAAGCGTCCTTCATGTCGTTGATGTAGCCGTCGATCTTGGGGGTCTTGATGCCCTCGAGGTCGTAGCCCACCGACATGTTGAACACGAAGCCGTCGGGGTCGCCCAGGCGCAGCTCGCACGCTAGGAGCTTGCAGGCAACCCAAGCCTTCACGTACTCGTCGAAGGCCTGCGGCACGGTGAGCTCGGTGGACCACTCGCAGTTGTAGCCCTCATCGCTCGCAAGGATGCAGGGCTTGTTGACGGCGGCGGCGAGTTCGGCGCCGTCCATCTTCTGCACGGTCTTGAGCTCGAAGAAGCGCGCGCCGGTGACGTAGGCGGCGACGATGTTCTGGGCGAGCTGGGAGTTGGGCCCGGCGGCCGGGCCGAACGGGGTCTCGACGCGCTCATCGAAGATGGGTCGCGCCGTGCTATCCGCATGATAGGCAAGGCGACGCAGGCCGAAGATAGTGCCCTGCTCGCGGTACTCGCTCAGGATCCAGTCCATCAGGTTGCCGAACGGGATGGAACGCATGATGTCGCTCATGGCGAAGTCCTCTCCAAAGTGATCTCTTCCGTGGGAACAGCTCAGGCGCACGGCGCCACGGGATCCGTGCGCTCCGCTGCGGGCCCCGATCCCCTGCCGGAACCCGCAGCGGCCTTTTCACGCTAGTAGCTGCGGCCGTTGAGGTCGCCCCAGAGGCGCTTGGCCTGCTCGAGCGTCCAGGCCAGGATGCGCTCCTCGTCGATGTTCACGAACGCGCGGTCGCGGTAGACGAGCGTGCCGTTGACCATGGTCGTGCGACAGGCCCTGCCCTCGAAGCCGAAGAGGATGTGCCCGTCCACATTATCCTCCGAGAAGGGCGTGAAGACCGGATAGTCGAAAACGGCTAGGTCGGCGGCTGCACCGGCCTTGAGCACGCCCAGCTCGCGCCCGAAGTACTTGGTGGCCATGCGGGCGTTGTTCACGAAGGTCATCTCCATGTCCTCGGCCCAGGCCACGTTGGGCATGGCCGCGTTATGGCGCTGGATGATGAGGAAGACCTTGAGGGACTCGAGCACATCGTGCGTGTAGGCATCGGTGCCCATGCAGACGGGAATGCCCCGGCGGAAGAACTCGAGCACGGGGGCGCAGCCCACGGCGTTGCCCATGTTCGACTCGGGGTTGTTCACGATCCAGGTGCCCGTCTCGCGCACGATGTCCATCTCGGCGGGCGTCACGTGGATGCAGTGGCCGAGCATGGTGTCGGGACCGAGCAGCCCATGGTTGAGCAGACGCTCGACGGGGCGGATGCCGGCCTGGTTGCGCAGGGAGTCGTAGACGTCGTTCATGCCCTCGCACACGTGGATGTGGAAGCCGGTGAGACCGTTGTTCGCCTCGGCCATGAGGGCCATGGTCTCGTCGGAGAGCGTGAAGGTGGCGTGTCCGCCGAACATGGCGGCGATCATGCCATCGTCCTGCTCGGCAGCCCAGCGCGAGAAATCGGCGTTCTCCTGGATGGACTGGTCGCGCTTCTCCTTGCCATCGCGGTCGGAAACCTCGTAGCAGAGGTTGGCGCGGATGCCCATCTCCTGCGCGACATCCTTGATGGCGAAGAGCGTGCCGGGGATCTCGGCGAAAGAGGCATGGTGGTCGAAGATGGTCGTGACGCCCGAGCGCAGCGACTCGAGGATGGTGGCGTAGGCGCTCGCACGCGTGCCGTCCATCGTGAGCTTGCGGTCGATGGCCCACCACTGCTGCTCGAGGTTCTCGAGGAAGTTGTGGGGGTTGCAGCCCTTGATGGCAAGGCCGCGCGCCAATCCCGAATAGATGTGGGTGTGGCAGTTGATGAGGCCGGGCATGATGACGCCGCCGTGGGCGTCGACGAACTCGGCCTCGGGGTAGCGTGCCTCTATCTCGGCGCGCGGGCCGACCGCGACGATGGTCTCGCGGTCGGTGACGACGGCTCCGTTCTCGATGAAAGGCAGTTCCGGATCGCGGGTGATGACGCGCCCGTTCCCAACGAGTAGCATAGGATCTCCCTCCTTGCTACATGCCGCAGATCAGCTACGGCTCAGCCTGTGTGCGACGCGGCCCTCTCTTGCCGCCTCGGCCGGGCGAATCGCCTGCGCAGCGCGCTTCGGCTCTCGGGCGCCCGACTGCCCGCGCTGTCCGGTGGCGGCGTTGCGTGCGCACGCGGCTTGCGACCACGTTCCCCTCCGCGTGCCGGTTCGGACAGCTTGTTTTGAAGCCTTACAAATATTCTGATTCAAAGGCGCCGTCCGTTCCGCGAAGGCGGCGCGGGCGTCGGCGTACGGTCGTTTGGCGGTGTGGACGGTAGCGTTAGGTTTTTGATAATCTAACGAAAGCCGTGATGCGACCGCAGCTACGGGCACCCGGAACCGCGCCTGCCGCCTATCGCCTGCCCCAGGCGCCGGTAGCCGCTCGCAGGGGCCGCGCTCGCGGCGAAGGTACGCAGGAGGCACCGTACATGATAGTATGTAGCTCATCATTCAGGTGGGTCGGCCTCCCCATCCGCCGCGCGAAGGCCAGCCCGCGCTCCATTGGAGAAGAGCCGGCGCCCACCGCGTATCGGGGAGGACTCCAGCACAGGGAGAATGAGGGGCCATGAAGCAGTCCGAGATGGATTTTCTCTCACGCCTTGCCAAGGGCATCGCTGCCCAGTTCGGCAGCAACTGCGAGGTCGTCGTGCATGACCTCGCGTCGGACGATCCCAACAGCACGATCGTGGCCATCGAGAACGGGCACGTCTCGGGCAGGAAGCTCGGCGACGGCCCCTCGAACGTGGTGCTCAAGACCCTCGCGGCCAACCCCGACAGCCCCAAGGACCATCTCGCCTACCGCGCGCGCACCGAGGACGGGCGCGAGCTGCGCTCGAGCACGGTCTTCTTCTCCGACGAGGACGGCACGCCCAGCGCCATCTTCGCCATCAACTACGATTCGACGCCCCTGCTCGCGATGCAGGGCATCCTCCGCGAGCTCACGACGCCGGTCGACGCCGAACCCGAGGAGCCCCCGATCATCCCGCACAACGTGAACGGGCTGCTCGACGAGCTTATCGAGGAGAGCGTGCGGCTGGTGGGCAAGCCCGTTGCGCTCATGAACCGAGACGACAAGGTCAAAGCCATCGGTTTTCTCAACGAATCGGGCGCGTTCCTTATCACGAAGTCGGGACAGAAGGTCTGCACCTACTTCGGCATCTCGAAATACACCCTCTACAGCTACATGGACGAGGCGAAGTCCCAGAAGGCCTAGCGCCCTTCTCCCCCATTGGGGGAGTATTCCCCATTGGGGGAGTATCCCCTAGCGGGGGTTTGCGGCGCAGTCCGCAGGACCGCCCCACAGCATCGCGAGGCCGTGGCCGAGCGCGCCCACCACAGCCGATAGGTTCTCGCGGGCAGCCTTGGGGCTGCTCGGCAGGTTGACC
>JAWRJQ010000029.1:0-22316 GCA_040307385.1 Atopobiaceae bacterium | reverse complement strand
GACGATCGCCCTTGCGCTCGCGGTGCTGCTCTATCTTTCCGGCGGTACGGACGATCCGGCAAACTATGCGGTGATCGTTGCGTCCGTCCCGCTCATGAGCGTGTTTCTCTCCGTGCATTACCTGACCTTGTACTACCTGCTGCAGCCATACAGTGCCGATACGGAGGTGAAGAGCGTGACGTCTGCCATCGCCGCCTTGGCGACCTATGCAATCTGCTACCTGTTGGCATGGATACGGATACCCGCGCCGGCCTTCGGCGCGCTGGTCGCCGTCTTCTGCATCTCCTACTGCGTCGTGGCGAGCGTCCTGGTGTACCGGCTTGCTCCGCGCACCTTCCGGCTCCGCCTGTAGCGCGGCGAGAAGGGCATGGCAAGACGCCTTATTCCTGCAACTTGATCCCTTAAAACGCCTTGTTCCTTAGGAATAAGGCGTTATGGTGCCAAAAACCGCAGGAATAAGGCGATTCCGTGCCACGGCGATACGCGCGGCGATAAGCGCACGCCGCAGGCGCCGCAATGTCACGCCCGCGCGATGACGACGTTGTTCGCCAGCATATCGGGTTGATCGGGCATCTCGGGAACAACCTCGACCTGCGAGAACTCGCGCCTAAATGCTTCCTTGACCTGCGCGAGCGTCTCCGCCTTGCGCCCCGTGAGCGGCGAGCGCACATTGGCCAGATAGAGCCCGCCATCGCTCAGATGCGCGCGGATCAGTGCAGCGCCCTCGCTGTTGGAGAGCGCGCCGAGCGGTCGCGACCCAGAGAAGGCATCGTTGATGATCACATCGAAGGTGCGGCCGCAGTCGCGCAGATACCGCCACCCGTCATCGTTCACCAGCACGAGGCGCTCGCCCGCCATCGCCTCCGCGCGGTCGAGGAAGAACCGATCGCGCGCCACCTGCGTGACGTGCGGGTCGATCTCCACGACGGTCACTTCCATGCGCTTGGTGTGCGCGATCAGGTGCTTCGGGAGCGAATAGCCGCCCCCGCCGACGACGAGCACGCTGCGCGCACGGCCCATCTCATCGATGGCGTCCACCATGGTGCGGTGGTACGCGCACACGAGCTCCGCCCACAGCTCGTCCGAAAGATACGTGGCTGATTGAAACGTCCCGTTGACGTTGAGGAGCCTGATCGGCGTGCCGTCCTCATCGGCATGCTCGAAGACGAGCATCGTCCCAAAGAGGGAGCGCCGCCGCATCTCCACGCCGCGCAGGCTCAAAAGCCACGGCAGCGCAGCATAGACGGCAGTGATGACGGCAAATGCGATGAGAAGCACGAGAACCCACGGCGACACGAGTTATACCCCTTCGATGGTTAATACCAGAACAATCGTAAAGGTTTGCACGTAAAGATTGTTACAGACGTTCGTTTTTAGCTATACTGTCCTGTGCAGCATTTTCGCATATATGCGTCACCAACCGGTGCTTGAGGAGGATCGACATGTTTCTTGGTATGGGCCCTTTGGAATTGATCGTCATTCTTGTCGTCATCTTGGTCATCTTCGGGCCGAAGAACCTTCCCAAGCTCGGCAAGAGCCTCGGCCAGACCGTCAAGAACGTCCGCGAGGGCATGGAAGACGGCGATAAGGACGACGAGGTGGAGGATGACGAGGACGACGTCGAGTATGTAGCCGACGAGGACGACGAGGACATCGAGGACGAGGACGCCGAGCCCGCGCCCAAGAAGAAGACCGCCAAGAGAACCTCCAAGAAGAGCACCAAGAAGACCAGCGAGTAAGGCAAAAGGCTTGAGCATGGATAACATCAAAGAGATTCACCTCACTCCCGAAGGCCGCCAGAAGCTCGTCGATGAGCTGGCGTTCCGTGAGGGCGAAAAGGATGCCGAGATCATCCAGCGCATTCAGGAGGCGCGCGGCTTCGGCGACCTCTCCGAGAACGCCGAATACGATGCTGCGAAAGAGGAGCAGGCCAAAAACGCCGCCCGCATCGCGGAGATCCGTCAGATCCTCTCGGTTGCGAAGGTGGTCGATACGTCCAAGAGCCGCAGCATGAAGATCTCCATCGGCTGCGTCGTCGAGCTCGAGGACGCAAAGGGCAAGCGCACGAGCTTCACCATCGTGGGCACCACCGAGACCAACTCCCTCGATCACAAGATCTCCAACGAATCGCCCGCCGGCGCGGCGCTTATCGGCCGCAAAAAGGGCGACGAGGTTGAGTTCGTCACCCCCTCGGGCACATCCAAGAGGTACACCATCGTCGGGATCACCCGCTAGTCGACGGTGCACACGCACGAACACGCACCCCGCGACTGCGGAACGCAGTGCGGGGTGTTCCTTCTGTAAGGAGTATCCATGTCAGACAGCACCACGAGCACCCAGCATGCCGACGAGCGCGAGGTTCGCCGCTCGCGCAGGCAGGCTCTCATCGATTCCGGCATCAACCCCTATCCCATCAAAAGCTCCATCTCCTGGACCGTGTCGGCGGTGGGGGAGCGCTTCGGGCATCTGGAAAACGGCCAGTTCGGCCCCGATGACGAGCCCGTCTGCGTGGGCGGACGCGTGAGGGCGTTCAGGCGCCACGGCAAGCTCGCGTTTCTCGACTGCCAAGACGCCACCGGCACCATCCAGCTCTTTTCCAAGATCGATGTCATGGACGAGGCGAGCTGGGCCCTGCTCGACAGCATCGACCTGGGCGACGTCGTGCAGGCTGCCGGCGTCGTCACCCGTACCATGCGCGGCGAGCTCTCCGTGATGGTGCGCACGCTCACGCTGCTCTCCAAGGCCATCCGCCCGCTGCCCGAGAAGTTCCACGGCCTGTCCGACCGCGAGGTGCGCTATCGCCAGCGCTACGTGGACCTCATCATGAATCCCGAGGTCAAGGAGACCTTTGTCAACCGCTCCAAGATCGTCTCCGCCATCCGGCGCTTCATGGAGGAGCAGGGCTATCTCGAGGTTGAGACGCCAATCCTGCAGGAAACGCTCGGAGGCGCCAATGCCCGCCCCTTCACCACGCATTTCAACGCGCTCGACCAGGACTGTTATCTGCGCATCGCCACGGAGCTCCACCTCAAGCGCTGCATCGTGGGCGGCCTCGACCGCGTGTTCGAGATCGGTCGCCAGTTCCGCAACGAGGGCATGGACCTCACCCACAACCCCGAGTTCACCTCCATGGAGGCGTATTGCGCCTACTCCGACCTTGAGGGCATGAAGCGCCTCTCCGAGCAACTCTTCCAGGCGTGCGCCGCCGCCGTGGGCAAAGGCGGCGAGATCGTGTACCAGGGCGTCACGATCAACCTTGCGAGCCCGTGGCGCTCCGCCACCGTGGCCGAGATCGCGAGCGAGGCGGTGGGCGTGCAGGTGACCATCGACACGCCGCTCGACGAGCTGCGCTCCCTCTGCACCGAGCACGGTATCGAGTGGGCGGAGGGCTGGGGCGCCGGCAAGCTCCTCTTCGAGCTCTACGATGAGCTGGGCGAGAAGACCATCACCGATCCCACCTTCGTGTGCGACTACCCCGTGGAGGTCTCGCCGCTCTCCAAGCGCAAAGACGACGATCCCCGGATTGCCGACCGCTTCGAGCTCGTCATCGCGGGCCATGAATACGCCAACGCATTCTCCGAGCTTAACGACCCCATCGACCAGGAGGAGCGCTTCCTCGCTCAGGTGGAGGCCAAGGCTGCGGGCGATGATGAGGCCATGGAGTACGACGCCGATTACATCCGTGCGCTCGAGTACGGCATGCCCCCCGCAGGCGGTATCGGCTACGGCATCGACCGCATGATCATGCTCTTCTGCGACGAGGCATCCATCCGCGATGTGCTGCTCTTCCCCCATATGCGTCCCGAGCATGCGCGCAAGCAGGCTGCGGCAGGCGGCGCGCTCGCAACCGGGCTCACGCGCGAGCAGGCGCACGATCTGATCAAGCGCTACAACGAGGACCCGTTCCACGTTGCGCACGCCGAGACCCTCGAGGCCCTCATGCGTTACTTCGCCGAGAAGGACGATCCCGCCAACGTCGAGTTCTGGGGCCAGGTGGGTCTGCTCCACGACCTCGACTGGGAGAAGTATCCGGATCCCGTGCAGCACACGGTGAAGGCGGGCGAGATCATCGCGGAGGCGGGCGGCACGCCCGAGCTCATCCACGCCATCCAGACGCATAACTGCGACCAGAACGCCGAGCTGCCCGAGCCCGAGGCCAAGATGGAGCGGTGGCTCTTCGCCGTGGACGAACTCTCCGGCCTCATCCAGGCGGTCGCCAAGATGCGCCCGTCGGGCAGCGTCGCCGACATGGAGGTCAAGTCGGTTAAGAAGAAGTTCAAGGCCAAGGCCTTCGCCGCCGGTTGCAACCGCGAAATCATCGCCAAGGGTGCCGAGCTGCTGGGCATGGAACTCGACGAGCTCTTCTCGGCCACGCTCGACGCCATGAAGGCCATCGCGCCTGTGGGCGACATCTACGCCAAGACCGCCGGGCCCGCCGAGGCAGCGCCCGCCACCGGGGATCCCGAGGCAGCGCAGGCCCCGCAGATTCCGCAGGAGGGTCTCTACGTCGAACCGCTCTTCGCCGATCTGGTCGACTTCGGCACCTTCTCCAAATCCGATTTCCGCGTGGTCAAGATCAAGGCGTGCGAGGAGGTGCCCAAGAGCAAGAAGCTGCTCAAATTCACGCTCGACGACGGCACCGAGAGCGACCGCACCATCCTCTCGGGCATCAAGGAGTATTACAGCCCCGAGCAGCTTGCGGGCAAGACCGCTGTGGCCATCGTCAACCTGCCGCCGCGCGCGATGATGGGCATCGAGAGCTGCGGCATGCTCATCTCGGCCATCCACCGCATCGATGGCCAGGAGGTCTTGAACCTGCTCACGCTCGACGATGCCATTCCCGCAGGCGCCAAGCTGTACTAGACCGCGCACCGCCCGTGGCGCCAAATCGCCTTATTCCTGCAACTTGATCCCCCAAACCGCCCTGTTCCTGAGGAATAAGGCCTTCTGGTGCCAGAATCCGCAGGAATAAGCCCATTCGGTGCTATGCCCTCCTCGCATCCCCACCCGGGGAGTATCCCCGGGTGGAGCGGGTGGTCATGACCTCATGAAATCCCACGGGGATAATGGGTACACATACTAAAACAACGCGGCGGGCGACCTTCTCGCCCGCATCCCATCGGCAAGGAGAACAGCATGTTCGAGAAATTCACCGATAAAGCGCGTAAGGTCATGAGCATCGCGCAAGACGAGGCACGCAACCTCGGCCAGATGTACGTGGGCACGGGGCATCTGCTGCTCGCCCTCATCAAGGAGGGGGAGGGCATCGCGGCCCAGGCGCTCGCCAAGCTCGACGTGACCTACGACGAGACCCTGCACACCATCAAAGAGCTTTCCACCGAGGAAAGCGAACCCGTCCCCGGCGGGCACATCCCCTTCACGCCGCGTGCGAAGCGCGTGCTCGAGGGCGCCTATCGCGAGACGATGACCCACGGCCAAACCTACATCGCCACCGAGCACCTGCTGCTCGGCATCGTGGCCGAGGGCAACGGCCGTGCCATGGACGCTCTGCGCACCTTGGGCGTCTCGGGCGACGCCGTGCGCAATGCCGTCAACGAGCTTATCGACAAGAGCAAGAGCTCCGAGCAGGGCCCCGTTGAGACGGGCATGCGCAACGACCCCGGCATGTTCGGCTTCCCGCAGCCCGGCGCCTCCGACGAGGGCTCCGTGCTCGAGACCTACGGCCGCAACCTCACCAAGCTCGCCGCCGACGGCAAGCTCGACCCGGTGATAGGCCGCGACCGCGAGATCGAGCGCGTCATGCAGGTGCTCGCACGCCGTCAGAAGAACAACCCGCTCATCCTCGGCGATCCTGGCGTGGGCAAAACAGCCATCGTGGAGGGCCTCGCGCAGCTGATCGCCGGCGGCAACGTGCCCGACATCCTGCGCGGCAAGCAGCTCTGGACCCTCGACGTGGCCAGCCTCGTGGCGGGTTCCAAGTATCGCGGCGAGTTCGAAGAGCGCATGAAGAAGGTCGTGCACGAGCTTGAGGAATCCCAAACCGACATCCTCTTCATCGACGAGATCCACACCATCATGGGTGCGGGTTCCGCCGAGGGATCGCTCGATGCCGCCGCCATCCTCAAGCCGCCTCTTTCGCGTGGCGAGATCCAGGTGATCGGCGCCACCACGGCCGACGAGTACCGCAAGCATATCGAGAAGGACTCCGCGCTCGAGCGCCGCTTCCAGCCCGTCAACATAGGCGAGCCCAGCCAGGATGACACCGTCGAGATCATCCGCGGCCTGCAGGACGCGTACGAGAAGCACCACCACGTGCGCTACACCGACGCCGCCGTCAACGCCGCCGTCGTGCTGTCCGACCGCTACGTGCAGGACCGCTTCCTGCCCGACAAGGCCATCGACATCCTCGATGAGGCCGGCGCGCGCACGCGCATCCACAAGATGAGCCTGCCGCCCGAGATCGCCGAGGTCGACGCCGCGCTCGCCCGCGTGAAAGACGATAAGGCCGCCGCTGCTGCGGCTCAGGAATACGAGCGTGCGGCGCACCTGCGCGACGAGGAGAAGGAGCTCACAGCCAAGCGCGAGGAGCTCGAGACCGCATGGCGCGCCCAGCTCGACACCAACATCGTCACCGTCGACGAGCAGGACATCGCCGACGTGGTGTCGTCCATCTCGGGCGTGCCCGTCTCCAACCTCACCGAGGCGGAGGCGTCGAAGCTCCTGCGCTGCGAGGATGCGCTGCACGAGCGCGTCATCGGCCAGGAAGAGGCCGTCTCGTCCGTGAGCCGCGCCATCCGCCGCAGCCGCTCGCCCCTCAAAGACCCGCGCCGTCCCGGCGGCTCGTTCATCTTCCTCGGCCCTTCGGGCGTGGGCAAGACCGAGCTCGCCAAATCGCTCGCGGAGTTCCTCTTCGGCAGCGAGGACGCGCTCATCTCCTACGACATGAGCGAGTTCATGGAGAAGCACACCGTCTCCAAGCTCGTGGGCGCCCCTCCCGGATACGTGGGCTACGACGAGGGCGGCGAGCTCACCAAGGCGGTCCGCCGCCGTCCCTACTCGGTGGTCCTGTTCGACGAGATCGAGAAGGCGCATCCCGATGTGTTCAACATCCTGCTGCAGATCCTCGACGAGGGCAGGCTCACCGACGGTCAGGGCCGCACGGTGGACTTCTCCAACACGGTCATCATCATGACCTCCAACATCGGTGCGCGCGACATCGCCCACACCTCCACCATGGGATTCTCGGCATCCGGCGACACGGGCCTCTCCGACAAGGAGATCAAGAGCCGCGTGACCGCCGAGCTCAAGAAGGCGTTCCGTCCCGAGTTCCTCAACCGCGTGGATGAGGTCGTGGTGTTCACCTCGCTCAAGCCCGAGCAGATCCGCAAGATCGTGGACCTCATGGTCATGGACCTGCGCGACCGTCTGGTGGCCCAGGGCATGTCGATCGAGCTGACCGACGAGGCGCGCGAACTCATCGCCCAGGAGGGCACCGATCCGGTGTACGGCGCCCGCCCGCTGCGTCGCGCCATCCAGACCCTTATCGAGGACCCGCTGTCGGAGGAGCTCCTCGGCGGCAGCTGGAAGCCCGGCGATATCGTGCTCGTGGACGTGGAGGATGGCAAGCTCGTTTTCACCAAGACCACGGGCGAGATTCCCGCGCCGCGCAAGCGCACGAGCATGACCGCGGATCTTCCGCCTGCGGAGCGCAGCCTTGCGTCTCCTGCGGCCTCCGATCGCGGAGGGGTGCTCTCATCGGAAGAGTAGCCGCGCACGGAACGTCCTTCTCGGAGGGCGTACAACCTCGAGGGTGCAACCGCTGAGCCGATGACACGTGCTGCCATCGGCTCAGCTATACTTAATTCGGCAGGTTGTCGGCTCGAAAGAGGAAACCATGGACGTCCAAGAAGCCAAGCAGGATGTGTTGAGCCCCAAGCAGCGCCGCGAGCAGGCTGTCCGCATGTGCGCGCCCGGCACGTCGTTACGCATGGCTATCGATATGATCATCGCCGGACACCTGGGAGCGCTCATCACCATAGGCGACGAGCAGGCGGTGATGGCTGCCGGCAACGATGGCTTCAAACTCGATGTCTCGTTCACGGCAAGCCGCTTGTTCGAGCTGTGCAAGATGGACGGCGCGGTTGTCATCGATAAAGACTTCACCAAGATCCTGTGCGCCAACTTCCATCTCAACCCCGATCCCTCGCTGCCCACCAACGAGACGGGCACGCGCCACCGCACGGCCGCGCGCATGAGCCTGCTCACCAACGCCACGGTCATCTCCATCTCGGAGCGCCGCCAGGTTGTCAACGTCTACGTCGACGGCAAAGGCATCCAGCTCAGAACCATGTCGGAGGTCATGGCGAGCGCCTCGCAGCTCACAGCCGCCATGCAGAGCACGCGCCAGCAGCTCGATCGCCAGCTCCTGCGCCTCTCCGCGCTCGAGCTCGATAACTTCGTCACGCTGGCCGACGTCTCCAACGTCATCTACCTCTGCGAGATGCTCCTGGCATCCGCCGAGGAGCTCGACTCGTGCATCCTCGAGCTCGGGAGCACCGGCCGCATCATCGAGATGCAGCGTCAGGAGTATGCGGGCGCGCTGGAGGAGGAGTACACGCTGCTCATCCGCGACTATGCGCTCGACTCGTCAGTCGAGAACGCCGCCGCCATTCTCACCGAGCTGCACAACACCCCCAACGACCAGCTACGCTCGCCCAAGAACGTGGCCAAGGCGCTGGGCTACGAAGACCTTTCGATCGACTCCATCATGACCCCTCTGGGACTGCGCACCCTCAACCGCGTGTCGGTGGTGCGCACGGGCATGGCCGACAAGATCATCGACGAGTACGGCTCGCTGCAAGACATCGTGGCCGCCGTCGATGAAGACCCCGCCAAGCTCGAGGAGGTGGGCGTCAGCAACCCCGATGTGCTCGCCGACAGCCTGCACCGTATGTGGGATCGCAGCCGATGATGGGCTGCCAAACAACGGTATGCCCCGACGCAGCTCGGGTCGCGGGCTCCTCGCACGGTGCCGACACCGTGGCGATCATCGTTGCGGGCGGTCTCGGCGTGCGGTTCGGCGATCCGCAGGGCAAGCAGTTCGTGCAGCTCTGCGGCCGCCCGCTCCTCGCGTGGTCGCTCATCGCCTTCGACGGCGCCCCTTCGGTCGGCCACATCGTGGTCGTGTGCGCCGAGGACCGTCGCTTCGAGGTCGATGAGATCGCCTCCGAGCTTGCGCTCGTCACGCCTATCTCGCTCGCCCGTGCGGGAGAGGTGCGCCAGGAGTCGGTTGCATCCGGCCTTGCCGTCATGCCGCGCGGCTGCACCTACGTCGCCGTCCATGATGCGGCGCGCCCCCTCATCGAGACCGATACCATCGAGCGCGCCATCGCGGTCCTGCGCATAGACAAGACGCTCGGGGGTTCGCTCGTTTCCACACGCGTCACCGACACGCTCAAGCTCGTGGAGGACGGCATGGTGGTGGCCACGCCCGATCGCAGCTTCTACTGGGCTGCCCAGACGCCGCAGACCTTCCGCACCCGCGTGCTGCTCGATGCCTATGCGAGCGCCCGCGCCGAGGGTTTCGTCGGCACCGACGACGCCAGCCTCGTGGAGCGCGCCGGTGCGCTCGTGCGCTGCGTGGAGCCCTCATCGCCCAATTTCAAGGTCACGTTTCCCGAGGATATCGCCCTTGCCGAGGCGGTCCTGCGCATGCGCGCGGGCACGGGGGAGGCGCTCGTATGAGGATCGGCCACGGATACGACGTGCATGCGTTCTGCGAAGGGCGCCCGCTCATCCTGGGCGGCGTGAGCGTTCCCTCTGAGCGCGGCCTTGCCGGCCATTCCGATGCCGACGTGCTCGCGCATGCCATCGCCGATGCGCTTCTGGGCGCTGCCCGCATGGACGATATCGGCACGCTCTTCCCCGATACCGATCCCGCCTACGAGGGGGCCGACTCGCTCACGTTGCTCGCCGAGGTTGCACGTCGGGTGCGCGCGCAGGGCTTCGAGATCGTCGATATCGACGCCACCGTGACGGCGCAGGCGCCCAAGCTGGCGCCGCATCGCGATGCCATGCGCGCCCGTCTCGCCCAGGTGCTCGCGCTTCCCGTGGAGCATGTGGGCGTGAAGGCCACCACCACCGAGCATCTGGGGTTCGTCGGACGCAAGGAGGGCATCGGGGCGTTTGCCGTGGCTCTGCTCGAAGAGCGGCGATGTTGCAGCTCGTAGCACCGTTCGTTCCCCGCATCGCCCGCAATCGCAAGGAGTACCCATGCAGATCTATAACACGCAGTACCACAAAAAGCAGGAGTTCGTGCCCGTCAAAGAGGGCAAGGTGCGCATGTACGTGTGCGGGCCCACGGTGTACGACCAGATCCATATCGGCAATGCGCGCACGTTCCTCAGCTTCGATATGATCCGCCGCTACCTCATGTTCAAGGGATTCGAGGTCACGTTCGCCCAGAACCTCACCGACGTGGACGACAAGATCATCGATCGCGCCAACGAGCAAGGCCGCACCGCAGCAGAGGTTGCCGAGGAATACAGCCAGGCCTTCATCGAGCAGATGCGCCGGTTCGGCATCCTCGACCCCGATATCCGCCCGCGCGCCACGCGCGAGATCGAAGCCATGATGGAGATGATCGAGCTGCTCATCGAGCAGGGAAACGCCTACACGGTGCCCTCGGGCGACGTGTATTTCTCGGTGCGCAGCGACAGCTCCTATGGGGTGCTCTCGGGCCGCGAACTCGATCAGCTGCGTGCCGGCGAGCGCGTCGAGGTGAACGACGAGAAGCGCGACCCCTTCGATTTCGCGCTCTGGAAGGCCGCCAAGCCGGGCGAGCCCAGCTGGCCCTCTCCTTGGGGTGACGGACGTCCGGGCTGGCATACCGAGTGCTGCGCCATGATCCATCGGTATCTGGGCACGCCCATCGACATCCACGGCGGCGGCTCAGATCTCGTCTTCCCCCATCATGAGAACGAGACGGCACAGGCCATGTGCGCATGGCACACCCCGCTCGCCAACGTGTGGATGCACACGGGCATGCTGCGCGTGGAGGGCGACAAGATGTCGAAGAGCCTCGGCAACTTCTATACGCTCAAGGAGGTGCTCGACGCATACCCGGCGGATGCCGTGCGCCTGCTCATGCTGCAGACCCATTATCGCGCGCCGCTGGACTTCTCGTTCGAGCGTCTCGACGGCACCGTGGGCACGCTCGAGCGCCTGATGACCTGCGTGAAGAACCTGCGCTGGGCGGCATCCAGCGCTGCCCAGGACGGTATTCTCACCGAGCTCGACCGCGCGTTCGGCGCTGCGGTCGATGCGGCGCGCGAGGAGTTCGTCTCCGCGATGGACGACGATTTCAACTCCGCCGGCGGGCTTGCTGCCGTCTTCGGCTTGGTCTCGGCGGCCAACAGGTACCTCGCCGATGCGGGCGAGACCGTCGCCATGGCTCCGTGCCTGCGTGCCGCCGACATGCTCTGCGAGCTGTGCGGCGTGCTGGGCGTCAACCTGACCAAGGCGAGCTCAGCCGACGAGCTGCCTGCGGGCATCATCGATCTTGCGCGCGAGCAGGCGGGCTATACGGGCGACTCCACCTCCGAGGCGGCCGAGATGCTGCTGGCTGCCCGGCAGGCCGCGCGTGCCGAGAAGAACTGGGGCGTCGCCGATGCCATCCGCGACGGCATCGCCGCGCTCGGCCTGGCGGTTGAGGACACGGCAAGCGGCGCGCGTCTGCGCGCGAAGGAATAGGCGGGCTGTATCATGGCGAAGAACCAATCGCGTACACCGGGCCGCGACGTACGCGGCGGCACCGGCAAACGCGTCAAGAAGAACAAGATCGTTCCGCGCAACCTTCCCGAACCGAGCGAGCGCACGAAGGGCAGGCACGAGAGCCGCGGCAAGTCCGCACGCCCCCGGCACGCACCTGAGAAGCGCGATGCGGCAACGGGCGACATCATCGAGGGCCGCCGCGCCGTGGCCGAGGCGATCGAGCTCGGGCTGCCCATCAAAAGCGCGTTCATCGCCGATGCCGAGCAGACGGACGCCACGCTCAAGCGTCTGACGGCCGATCTGGCCGAGCTCGGTGCGACGATAGAGCATGTCAGCAAGCCGCGCCTCGACCAGATGTCCTCGCACGGGGCCCATCAGGGCATCATGGTGCGCACCCGGCCCTTCGCCTATGCGTCTTTGGCCGATGTGCTGCGCGCGGCGGGGGAGGGCGACGCCCTCGTGGTGGTGCTCGACCACGTGACCGACGAGGGCAATTTCGGCGCAATCGCCCGCTCTGCGGAGGTCGTGGGCGCTGCGGGCATCGTCATCGCCAACGCGCGTGCCGCCCGCGTGGGCGTGGGCGCCTATAAAACATCCGCCGGTGCCGTGCTGCATCTCCCCATCGCGCAGGTCCCCAACCTCGCCCGTGCCGTGGAGGATCTCAAACAACAGGGATTCTGGGTGTGCGGCGCGAGCGAGCATGCCGAGCAGGGCATCTGGGAGGCGCCCATCGAGGGCCGCCTGGCGCTCATCATGGGCTCCGAGGGAACCGGCATCTCGCAGCTGCTGCTCGAGAAGTGCGATTTTATCGCCAGACTGCCGCAGCGCGGGCGCATCGAATCGCTCAACGTCGCCCAGGCCACGACGGCATTCTGCTACGAGTGGCTGCGAAGGACGAGTTCCGATGCCCGCTGACCGTCTCGAGCTGCTGGTGGTGGACGGTTACAACGTCATCCGCGCCACCGACCGCTATGCGCATCTCATCGACGAGGCCGATGCAGACCCGTATCTGCGTGCCCGCGAGGCGCTGCTCGCCGATGTCGCGGCGTTCGCGCAGGGCTCCTACGACCCCGTGGTGGTGTTCGACGGCGCCCGGAACCTCTCGCCCGAGCGGCCCAACCTCGCATCGGGCACGGTGTGCGTGATCTTCTCGCGCACCGGGCAGGATGCCGATGAGGTCATCGAACAGCTTGCGGTTGAGGCGCGGCATCAGGGGAGGGACGTCACGGTTGCAACCTCCGACAACGCGGTGCGCGCCACCATAGGGGGCGTACCCGTCAAGAGTCTCTCGTCGAATCTCATCTCGCGTGAGTTTATGATGGTCGATCACGACGTCGCCGTAGCGGCAGCCGAACGATCCCGTAACCATACGACCCTCGCCGATCGGCTCTCGCCCGAGGCCCGGGCAAAGCTCGAGGAGCTTCGCAGGGGAGGCTCGCTTCCGTCTTCTTAACGTATAATCAACGCAAAAATCGCCGTCTGGTCGAAAACGAACGAATAAAGATTTAAGATAGCCTGTGATACACCAGTCCGCGCGGTGCATATGCCGCGCGGCTGGAATGTGGTACGAGTTGCCAAGGGGGGCGTTGTGGACATCACGAGGAAGACAGACTATGCGTTACGAATGCTAGCCGAGCTAACCCGTCATCCGGGGGAGACTGTCTCGGTACGCAAAGCCGCCGAGCAAAACGGCATACCCTATGCGTTTGCGCGGACGATCCAGTATGAGCTCACCTGCGCGGGCATCCTCGAAAGCGTGCGGGGTTCCCGTGGGGGCGTGAGGCTCTCCATCGATCCCGCAACCACAACGCTGATCGAGATCATCGACGCCACGCAGGGCACCTCTGCAGACCCTGCTTGGGAGACGGTCCCGGGCGATGGGGAGCAGGATTCCAGCGAAGCGGCACAGCAGTTCTTTCCGTTGTGGGGCAATGCCGACCGCATCATGCGGCGCTTCTTCGCCTCCATCACGCTCAAGCAGGCCGCCATCGACGGTCTCATGCCCGATTACCAGGGCGGCTTCGAACTCGTGCCCGTGCGCAAGTAGCATCGGCATACAAAGCCGCTTCCCGCATCGGGACGGCGACATGGTATGCTAGGCTGCATGGATGCAACGTTGTCACAGTCTGAGCTCGACGCCCTTGCGCAGCGCGTGCATGCGCAAGGGCGCCGGCTCTATCGCGATCTCCCGTGGCGCGCCACGCGCGATCCATATGCCATCTGGCTCTCGGAGGTCATGCTGCAGCAGACGCAGGTGGCGCGTGTCGATGGCCGCTGGCAGCGCTGGCTCGAGCGGTTTCCCACCGTGGACGCGCTCGCTGCGGCAAGCCCCGCCGACGTGCTCGAGGAGTGGCAGGGCATGGGCTACAACCGCCGCGCGCTCGCGCTGCTCAATGCCGCGCAGGCGATCTCGGCTGCAGGGGGCGCGATTCCCGAGGATGAGGCATCGCTGCGTGCGCTGCCCGGCATAGGTCCGGCAACGGCGGCGGGCATACGCGCCTTCGCCTTCAACCGCCATACCGTCTATCTTGAGACCAACGTGCGGGCGGTCTTCCTGCATGAGGTCTTCCCCAACAGCGAGGACGTTGCGGACCGCGACCTCATCCCGCTCGTCGATGCCACGTGCCCGCCCGATGGCGGCAACAGCCTGTGCGACCCGCGCGGCTGGTACTACGCCCTGCTCGACTACGGCGCGCATCTCAAAAAGACGCTGCCCAACCCCTCGCGCAGGTCGCGCGGCTATGTGAGGCAATCGCGCTTCGAGGGGTCCACGCGGCAAAAACGCGCGGCGCTCGTGCGCATTATGCTCGATCATCGTTCGGGCATCTCCACGCGAGACCTTGCCGCCGAACTCAACCGGCATGAGCTGCGCGCCGGCCGTGCTGAGCTGCGCGAATCCGATGTCGAGGCGATTGTCGAGCAGCTGCGGAGCGAGGGGTTCTGCACACGAGAACACAACGTGTGGCGAACGTAAATACGCTACTATAGGAGAGTGGCCTGGGGAGGCCGCGCCATTTCATGTGATGAGAGGAGAGTACCTATGGCTGTCGATTTTGAGAATTCCCAAACCAAGAAGAACCTCGAGTATGCGTTTGCCGGCGAGTCGCAGGCAACTAACAAATACGCGTACTATGCGAGCAAGGCGAAGAAGGAAGGCTACGTCCAGATCTCCGATATCTTCACCGAGACCTCGGGCAACGAGCGCGAGCACGCCAAGCTCTGGTTCAAGTACCTGCACGGCGGCGAGGTGCCCGACACCCTCACCAACCTGCTTGACGCTGCCGCCGGCGAGAACGAGGAGTGGACCTCCATGTACGCGGGCTTCGCCGCCACCGCCAAGGAGGAGGGCTTCACCGAGATTGCCGCCAAGTTCACCATGGTCGGCAACATCGAGAAGGCTCACGAGGAGCGCTACCGCAAGCTCGCCGCGCACGTGGAGGCCGGCGACGTCTTCACCCGCGAGGGCGTGAAGGTGTGGAAGTGCCTCAACTGCGGTCACCTGCATGTTGGCGCCACCGCGCCCGCGATGTGCCCGGTCTGCAATCACCCGCAGAGCTACTTCGAGGAGCAGGCGCTCAACTACTAGGCGCTTCTTCTTGCAACTGCATCGCCAGATGCCGCTCAGGAAACCTCCCCCTTTCCGAATGTCGGGAAGGGGGAGGTTTTTGCAGGTCGCCGCGAACGCCAGGGCTGCAGCACGAATACCGCTGCAGCGCTTGTAGTCGCGGCGGCGAAATGCGGGCGCGCGTGGGCCGCGTACCGAAAATGCTTTTAATGCTGCACGGTTCTGCCCCGGACTCGCCCCGGGGTACAATTCTATGCACCGTCACTGCATTTTTTTAGAAACTATGCAATTCTCCAACCCGATACATGTTCCAACCCCGAAACTCTGCCGCATTAAAAGAAAAACGTGTTCGCCACGCGCGCGGAGCGCTCGCCTGCAGGCGCGATAAAGGCGCCGCTGGGCAGTGACCGCCCATGTGGCGGGGTGCGCCTGTGGGAGAATTGCCTTACGGTGTGCGGTACCAGGCGCCTACCCCGCTTCCATGGCTTCGTGAAAGAGGATGGAACACTATGGCGATCACCCATGTCACCCTGCTTCACTCCAACGACATGCACGGGGCGTTTCTGCCCGCCGAGGTGGATGGCGTGGCCACGGGCGGTCTTTCCCTGCTGTCGGGCTACATCCGCGCGGTGCGCGCAGAGCAGTCCAACACCGCCTATGTCATAGCCGGCGATATGTTTCGCGGCTCGGTCATCGATTCGGAATTCCGGGGTCTCTCCACCATCGACCTGATGAACATCCTCGAGCCCGATTGCGCCACGCTCGGCAACCACGAGGTCGATTACGGCCTCGCGCATCTGCTCTTCTTGGAGAAATGCGCACGGTTTCCCATCATCAACACCGATCTGTACGTCACGCTCAACAATGCGCGGCTCTTCCAGCCCTACATCAACCTCGACGTGGGCGGCCTCAAGATCCTCTGCATCGGCATCATCACGAGAGAGGTCCTCTCATCCACCAGATCCGAGCAGGTCATCGGCATGCTCGTCGATATCAAGGAGGCGGCCCGCGAGATCGGCGTCATCTGCGATAACTACCGCACCACCGACACCGACCTCACCGTGCTCATCACCCACATCGGCTATGAGCAGGACGTCGAGCTCGCGAACATGCTCAACCCCGACTGGGGCGTCAACATTATCATCGGCGGCCACTCGCACACCTTCATGGACAAACCCGTCGTGGTCAACGGCGCGACCATCGTGCAGGCGGGCTTCGGCACCGGCCAGATCGGCCGATTCGAGCTCGATTACGACACCGAGAAGCGCAGGCTCGCGGCCTGCACCTGGACATGCGTGCCCATCAACGCCACCACCGCCCAGCCCGACCCCATCATGGAGCAGACGCTCGCGACCTATCGAGAGACCACCGACAAGAAGTATCGGCGCGTGGTGACCCGCCTTGCGCGCACGCTCACCCACCCCGCACGTGAGCAGGAGACGGAACTCGGCAACCTCTACGCCGATATGCTCCAAGACGAGAGCAGCTACGATATTATGCTCTTCGGCTCGGGCTCGATCCGCAAAACCGAGCTCGGCCCCATCGTCGAGTATCAGGACATGGTGGAGAACACGCCCTTCGACGGGCCCGTGCACATGCTCAAGGTCACGGGCGAGCAGTTCAGGCGCATGGTGACGCACCTTTTCCGCGACGGCGTGTGGGAGGGTGAAACCGAGTTCTACCAGGTTTCGCGAGGCGTGCACATCGAATGGCGCACATCGACGAAGACGCTCGAGAAGCTCGAATTCAACGGTGCGCCCGTACGCGATGACCAAGAGCTTCTCATCGCGCTGCAAGACTACCACTACAACAGCTTCGAGGAGTTCTTCGGCGTTCCGCTCGCCGAGGTTACGGCCAACATGAGACCGCGTATGGTCATCACGCAGATCAACAACATCATCGAAGAGTACTTCTCCACGCATCCCGGCCTCGATGCGCACGTAGAGGGCCGCATCACCGTAGTGGAGTAGCACATGCCCGGCCTCAGACCATCGCTGCGCTGGAAAGCCGCGCTTTTCGTCGCCACGATCGGCGTGCTGGTTCTGATGCGCCGCTACGTTCCGCTGCGCTACGACATCAGCCAGCTCGTCAAGTGCGGCATCTGCATCGTCTGGTGCGCCACGCTCTTCGAGCGCATCGTCCGCAGGGATCTGCGCGTTCTGCTCACGATGATCGCATCGCTCATGCTCATGCTGCTGTTCGTGCAGGCGCTGAACTACAGCCTGCAGACCGCGCCGCCCCAGGCGAGCATCGCGCTGTGGTACCTCTACTATGTGCCGCTCGTGCTCGTGCCCCTGCTCTCGTTCTTGGTCGCGTGCTGCATCGGTCGCGGCGAGCAGGAACGGGCGTACCGCAGGTGGCTGTGGCTGCTCGCGCCAGCAGCCTGCCTCATCGTGCTCGTGCTCACGAACAACCTCCATCAGTGCGTCTTCGCGTTCGAAACCCCGCACGACCTCGCCGCCTACCAGAGCTATTCCCATGCCTGGGGCTACTATCCGGTGTTCGTGTGGGAGTTCGGGTTCGTGGCGATCGCGTTCGGGCTCGCCATCAGGAACAGCGCCGCAAGCCTTCCGAGCAAACGTCCTTTGTGGATTCCCGTCGTAATCCTACTCGGCGAGGTGCTCTATACAACCGCATACGTGCTCAACGGCAACGCGAGCCCAGTGTTTTTCCGGGAAATCGGCCTGATGTTCCAAGAGATGTTCTGCCTCACGATCGGGCTCTTCTTCGAGTCGCTGATCCAGATCGGCGTGATCCCCTCTAACAACGGCTACGAGGGGCTGTTCGAGATCTCGGGAACGCACGCCCAGATCGTCGATCATGCGGGCATCGTGCGGTTTTGCGCACGGGGGGAGGAGCCCATCTCCGTCGAGCTCATCGCGCGAGCTCGCACGGACTCGGTGCGCATCGACGAGCACACCGTGGTCAAAAGCTTCGGTATACGCGGCGGTCGCGTGTACTGGCAGACCGACCTGACGCAGGTGCATAAGCTCCAAGCCTTCGTCAAGCAGCTGCGGCAGGAGCTTGCCGAGAAGAACTCGCTGCTTGAAGACGAGATCCGCGTTCGCGAGGAGCGGGCTCGCACCGAGGCCGGCACGGCCCTGATGGACGAGATGCTCCTGCGGTCGCGCGAACCCGCCCGGCATATCCGCGCGAAACTTGCGGATCTTGAGAGCACGTCCAACCCGAATATGCTGCTCGCGCAGGTGCTGGTGTTGGGAACCTACCTCAAGCGACGCGTCAACCTCGCCCTTATCGCCATGCGGCGCGGGGAGATTCCGGCGGAGGAGCTGCTGCTTTCGTGCCGGGAATCCGCCCATGCGCTCTCGTTCTGCGGCATCGCCTGCTCGGTTCGGGTCGAGCGGCAGGGATCGGACGGCATCGATGCAGCGCTGCGTGCCTACGGCATGTTCGAACAAGCTGCCGAGCACGTGATGCTATCCGGCGAGCCTGCGGAGCTTGCGCTTTCGTACGGCACGGGCATGCTGACCGTTCGCATGGATCCGAGCGGCAGGGGAGGTGCGAACGCTCATGATGCCTCCTGAGTTTTCGCTGGCAGCCCTGATCTTCTCCTTTACCGCCGCTTCCTTCGTGGCGCTCGGGAGCTTTGCCGCCGCGTATATCGCGCATCGCCAGGGCAGGCGCGGCACGGCGTTCGCGCTTCCCTGCGCGCTGTGCGGCGTAGGAGCGGTGCTCTTCTCCCTGGTGCGCCGCATTGCGGCGGGAACCGAGCCTCCCAGCAGCCTGCTTGCCGTGATTGCGAGCGGATGGTGCGTACCGGCGCTGGGACTGCTCGTCCTCTTTATCGCGTGCACGGCGGCGGTGCTGCGCGATTGCTGGCGCTACTCGCAGCAGAGCCTTTCGCCCATGTCGCTCAAGGAATCTTTCGACAACCTCCCGCAGGGCGTCCTGTACTGTTATGCGAACGGCCTGGTCACGCTCGTGAACCGCTCCATGGCGCGGATATGCTTCAGCCTCTCGGGCAAACCGCCCGCCAACGGCAACGCGCTCTGGGAGCTGGTCGAGAGGCTGTCGGTATCGGGCGAGGGCGAGGTTCCCATTGTCGCTGCAGGCGATCGGATGCTCAGCTTCTCCCGGTGCGAGCGCATGTGGGGAGAGACCCCCATCGTAGAGATCATCGCCATCGATGCGACAGAGGAGTACCGCCTGAACGAGCAGATCATGCAGGAGATCGCACAGCTCGAAGCGGCGAACGAGCGGCTGAGGGCATGGGGCGAGTCGGTGTTGGAGCTTGCCGCCGAGCGTGAGATCCTTGCAGCGAAGATGGCCGTGCATGACGGCATGAGCAGGGCGCTCGGTGCGACGCTGCGCTTCCTCGAGGAGCGTGATGGCGCTCACGACCGCGCAGGCATCGCGGCTCTTTGGGACCGTGAGCTCGCGCTTCTCGAAACCGGGACGCATGGCAACCGCGCTTCGCTCGACGTGAGCGATCTCGAGGAAGCGGCTGAAGAGGTGGGAATCGCCCTCGAGGTGCAGGGGGAGCTGCCCCGTTCGCTTGAGGCTCAGCGCGTGCTCACCGTGGGCGCCGTGGAGTCGTTGCTCAACGCATCGAGGCATGCGCACGCCGCTCGCCTGCTTATCAGCATCGCGCGAGCGAACGGATGCGTGCGCATACGCTACACTAACGATGGCGTCCAACCTGCGGAACCTGTTCTCGAAGGCGGGGGCATGCGTTTTGTTCGCGAGAACGCCGAGCGTATGGGCGGGACGATGGCGTTGGAATATGCGCCGGAGTTCGCGCTCGTCCTCGAACTGCCTGATAGACCTGCCTGTGAGATGGGGGAGAAGCGCATATGGACGGGACCGGAACAACCCGAGTGATCATCGTCGAAGATCAGGAGCTCCCCGCCCAGTACGTTGCCATGATACTGGCCCCGCGGGAGGATTTCACGGTCGTGCGCATCATCAAGAGCGCCGAGATGGCGTATTTCTATTGCGCACAGGGCAATATCGACCTCGTGATCATGGACATCTTCACGGGTCTCGGATCCGACGGGCTCGCCGCCTCCGCGCGCATCAAAGCCGCATTTCCCCAGATCAAGATCGTTGCCGTGACGTCGATGCCCGAGGTCAGCTATCTCAAGCGCGCTCGCGAGGCGGGTGTGGACAGCTTCTGGTACAAGGAGGTTGCCGGGGAGCCGCTGCTCGATGTGCTGACGCGGACCGTTGCGGGGGAGAGCATCTATCCCGACAGCACGCCCGAGGTGATGATCGGCAAGGCCTCATCGGGCGTGTTCACCGAGCGCGAGCTCGATGTGCTGCGGGAGCTGGTGCGCGGCGTCACCAACCATGAGATCGCCGCGAAGCTCTTCCTCTCGTCCACCACGGTGAAGGACCACATCTCGAGCATGCTTGCCAAAACGGGGTTGCATAGCCGAACCGAGCTTGCCGTGCGTGCGCGCGAGCTCGGGTTGATCATTTCCGAGTGCGACGCGTAAGGGTTCCGCGCGCTGCGTGCCCCCGCTTCTCGCCTCGACTGCCTAGCACCATGGTTTCGCTCTTGGCGAACGCGGGGCGTGCACCGAAAATGCTTTTAATGCTGCACGGTTCCGCTCCAAACCCACCCTGGGGCAATATTCCATGCATCGACATTGCATTTTCGCTGATAATATGCAGTCTTCCAAGCCGATAGATGCTCCAACTTCGAAAATCTGCCGCATTAAAAGAAAAATGTGTCAGGACTCGCGTTCAAAGCGGTCATCAAACGTGCTTTGCGCTACGTTCTCCCCGCTCCCGCCCTTCACCCGGCTTTCCGGTGACGATTCTATCCAAGCGGAGTTTTTTTCTCGAGCCGTGCGCTGCATGCTGGTAAACTTGACGATGCACCACCATACAGCGCTTTCGCGTTCCGAAAAAGGAGACTTAGATGAAGTACTTCGGCACCGACGGCTTCCGCGGTAGGGCCAACGAGGGCCTGAACGTCGAGCATGCATTTCTCATCGGTAGGTTCGTGGGCTGGTACTACGGATTGCGCCAAGGTAAGAAGGCGCGCATCGTGCTGGGAAAAGACACGCGTCGCTCGAGCTACATGTTCGAATCCGCGCTGGTCTCGGGCTTGGTCGCCAGCGGCGCCGATGCCTACATGCTGCACGTCATTCCCACACCCGGCGTGTGCTACGAGGTGGTTGACGGCGGATTCGACTGCGGCATCATGGTGTCGGCCAGCCACAATCCCTATTACGACAACGGTATCAAGCTCGTAAACGGCCAGGGCTACAAGATGGACGAGGACGTGCTCGAGCAGGTCGAGGCCTACATCGACGGCACAATCGAGGTGCCGTTGGCTACTGGCGAGGACATCGGCTGCACCGTCGACTACATGCAGGGCCGTAACCGCTATGTCGCCCACCTCATCTCCAGCGCGAACTTCTCGCTGCAGGGAGTCAAGGTGGGTCTCGACTGCGCCAACGGCGCGGCATCGAGCGTCGCCAAGCCGGTGTTCGACGCGCTCGGCGCCGACGTCTACGTGATCAACAACGTGCCCAACGGCTTCAACATCAACGTCAACGCCGGCTCCACGCACATCGAGAACCTTCAGAGCTTCGTCGTGCGCAACGGCCTCGATGTGGGCTTCGCCTACGACGGCGACGCCGATCGCTGCATTGCGGTGGATGAGAACGGCCACGTGGTCGACGGCGATCTCATCCTGTACGTGTGCGGCCGCTATATGGCCAAGTACGGGCGCCTGGTCAAAGACACCGTCGTGCCTACCGTCATGACCAACTTCGGCCTGCTCAAGGCCTTCTCCGAGGCGGGCATCAGCGCCGTCACCACCGATGTGGGCGACAAGTTCGTCTATGCTTGCATGCGCGAGAACGGGTACACGCTGGGTGGCGAGCAATCCGGCCATATCATCTTCGGCGACCTCGAGACCACGGGCGACGGCATCATGACCAGCCTGCGCGTCATGGAAGCCGTGCGCGTTGAGAAGGAGACCCTCTCCACGCTCACCCGCCCGGTGAAGCTCTACCCCCAGAAGCTCGTCAACGTGCCCGTT
>JAWRJQ010000028.1:0-2852 GCA_040307385.1 Atopobiaceae bacterium | reverse complement strand
TTGGCAACCACGTAGCAGATGTTCTTGATGGCGGTGCGCATGGAGGCGACGGCCGCAGGGCTGGAGATGTCATCGATCGGGGCTGCGTACGAGGCGATCGTGAGCATGTGGTCGTTGCCTGCATAGAAGCCCTGGTTCTTGTTCATGTAATCGTACAGGTTGAAGTCGGTGATGGCGAAGCCCTGGAAGCCCCACTCATCACGCAGGATGCCGGTCATGAGGCTCGGGCGCCCGCCTGCCCACTCGGTGCCGATGAAGTTGAACGAGCTCATGACGGCAGTGCAGGCCGGCATCTCCTTGGTGGAGATGGTGCCCTGATCGTCGGAGATGTACCTCATCTCGATGGGATCGGCCTTGACGCAGTACTCGAACGGGCGCAGGTAGATCTCGCGGATGGTCTGCTCGGAAGCCCAGGTCAAGAGGTGGGCGGTGCGGTTGGTTTCCTGGTCGTTCATGGCGAAGTGCTTAATGTAGGCATAGCAGCCGTTGGAAGCTGCACCGCGAACGACCTGCGCCGCAAGCTCGCCGCCGAGCACGGGGTCCTCGGAGTAGTACTCGAAGTTACGGCCGGCGAACGGGCTGCGATGTGTGTTCATAGCGGGAGCATACCAGCCGTTGTAGCCCGAAGCGAGCGCCTCCTGGCCGATCATCTGGCCGACGCGGTACATGAGTTCCTTGTTCCACGTCTGCGCCATGACGACCTCGGAGCACCACGCGCAGTTGCCGGTGGAACCCATGAGGCTGGTGAACCCGGCGGGGCCGTCGGGATCGCTGGTCTTGGGCTTGCCGATGGAAGGAATCTCGGCGGTGTTGTAGGCGCCATCGTTCAGGACCGCAACCATCTCCTCGACGGTGACCTGATCGATGAGCTGATCCCACAGCGGGTCGTCCTTGTCAACGCCGCGCAGGTCGATGAGCTGGAGGCCGTTGGAAGCGCCTGTGGTGGGCATCTCGACGTCGGAATGCTCGGCGGCATAGGCGGCGGCGTCGAACATCTCAACGGTGATGCCGGCATCAGCGGTGGTCTTGTCCTCGGCACCGTCGGGGAAGGTGCCCGCGAAATCGGTGCGCGAGAAGTTCGTGGTGTTGGCCTCGATATAGGCGGTGGTGTCATCGAACTTGTTGGACGTGGGGTTGCCGGTGGCGGAGTCGGTGTCGTACACCTCGGCGCCGAGGGCGACCGTCTCCTCCGCGATGACGTCATGGCTGTTGGCGCGCAGGCTGATCACGTAGTCGCCCGCATCCTGCACATAGGCTCCCTGCGAGCTGTCCCAGCTTGCCATGTTGCGGACGGGGAAGGCGATCTCGAGCGTCTGGCTCTCGCCGGGCTCGAGGAGCTTGGTCTTGTCGAAGCTGCCGAGCACGACGGCGCTCTTCTCAAGGCCCCCGGGCGTGTAGGGCGCGGAGTAGTAGATCTCGACGACGTCCTTGCCGGCAACGGAGCCGGTGTTGGTGACGGTTACCTTGGCGACCACGTTATCGCCTTGAACGGCAACGGAGTCGAGCGTTTCCTCGAACTCGGTGTAGGACAGGCCGTAGCCGAACGGGAACACGACGGCCTCGTCGTAGTTGATGAAGCCCTCGGCGGCTGCGGTCTCGTAGTAGCGGTAGCCATAGTAGATGCCCTCTTCGTACTCGACGAAGTAGGCCTTGTCGCCGTCCTGGGAATAGAAGCCCGAAACGTCGGTGTACTGGAAGCTGCCGAAGTTGACGAAGGTCGGGTCTGCCGTGAAGTCGGCGGCCCAGAGGTCGGTCGTGCGGCCGGAGGGGTTGATCTGGCCGGCGATGACCTGGCCCACGGCGGTGGCGCCCGTGGCGCCGATCGAGCCGACGTGCAGGATGGCATCGACCTCGTACTCGCCCTCGGTGAGGATGCCCACCTCCATGGTGGTGGAGAGGTTCAGCACGACGACGACCTTATCGGCGCCGGCCTTGGCGGCCGCGATGACGTCCTTCTCCTCTTGGGTGAGCTCGAGCTGGTGCTGGCCCTCGACGTAGTTGGCGGTCTCCGCGTTGGCCGTGAAGTTCTCGGAGATGCCTGAGCTGAGCGTGCCGAGCAGATCCTGGGAGAGGTCGCCGCCCTCGCCTCCGCCGCGGCCGATCACGATGATGGCGGTGGTGCCGGAAAGGGTGGCCTGAGCGTCAGCGGGATAGTCGGACCAGGGAATCTCGCCTGCATAGTAGGCCGAGGTCTGGGGGCTGTCCATGACGATGTCCGCCTTGGGGTAGCTTTCATAGTTGGCGAGCGCGTACTGATAGAGCGCGTCGTTGACGGTGAGGCCGGCGTTCTGGAGGCCGGCAAGGAAGTCGATGCACGATGCGGGATCGACGGTGCCCGAGCCTGCACCGCCGTAGACGGGGTCGGCGGCATAGCGGCCGATGAGCGTCACGGTACCGGAAGCAGGCAGCGCATCGTTGTCGTTCTTCATAAGGACGATGCCCTCGCCCTCAACCTCGACGACCATCTCCTCGGCTGCCTGGGTTGCAACGACGCGGCCCCGGTACTCGGAGGTGTAATACTGGGAGTCCCAGTCCTCGGAGCCTTCTGCGATGCTGATGGTGGCGGGATTTCCGCCGCCCGGCGCATACTTGTCGAGCGTAGAGTCGAACATGGCGGCAGCAACGTTGACGGCGATCACCACGACCGCAAGGATCGCGAGGACAACCGGCAGAACTTTGCTGCGTCCTCCTGTCTTGCTCATTTCTCCTCCTATGCGAAAGGTTCCTCCTCGCCGCTCGAAACCTTCATAAGGCACGGGCGACAACTATCCATTTATGAATATACCATGTAGAAACTGGCTCTCCTGGTGCATACCAGGCCGTTGTCGCAGGTTGTCGTTTTGGCGGCGCAA
>JAWRJQ010000027.1:0-21627 GCA_040307385.1 Atopobiaceae bacterium | reverse complement strand
CCCCCCCCCCCCCCCCCCCCCCCCCCCCCCTCCGAGCACCCATGCATCGTGCGTGCTAGCGATAGATGACGATCGTCGTCCCATAGGGGATGGTGTCGAATACCCACCGCGCATTGCTCAGCTCCAGCCGCACGCATCCCTCGCTTGCGTGGACGCCCAGACGTCCGTCGAGCTCGCTGAAGGTTCCCTGGTAGTACAGAACCGAGTGGATGAGGTAGTCGCCGTAGATCTGCGTGTAGTAGTAGCAGGTGTAGCCGTTGCCGAAGCTGTAGCCCTTCGCCCCGCTGTAGTATATGCCGCTCGGCGTGGGCGTGCTCGGCTTGCCCGTCGTGCACCTCCATTCCTTGCACGGAACCCAGTTGCCCCGATATCCCTTATACACGCAGAACACGTTGTTGGTGCAGTCGACGAGGATGAGGTATCCCGTGGAGCTGTAATACCCCTGCGCCTTGTCGAGCATGGCGGGATATCGAGCGGGCGCTCTCTTGATCCTGCCCGAGGAGTCGGCGATGTAGGGCCAGCCGTCGATGATGAAGGTGCCGTTCTTGTACATGTGGCCGTCGTTGCGGTCGAAGAAGTAGTCGGCGGCGGGGCTGCCATAGCCGCGCACCCAGCCGCGCCCCATCGAGCCTTCAGGCCCCCACGGGCTGTTCGCACCCCGGAAGTAGTAGCTCCGACCGTTGATCGGATAGATTCCGTTGGTGAGAAACTCGCCGGTTGCGGGATCGATATAGTACCAGGTGTCGTAATCCTTGAGCCAGCCGCTGGTGATGAGCTTGCCCGTGTCGCGATCGAAGAAGTAGTCGGCGGGGGGATTGCCGTAGCCTCGCACCCAGCCGTGCCCGATCGACCCCTCGGGACCCCATGAGTTGCCCGCGCCTCGGAAGAAGTAGGTAGCGCCGTCCACCTCGCGCATGCCGCCCCGCCACATCGCTCCCGTGGAGCGGTCGAAGAAATAGTCGTGGCCCTTGTGGTCGAGAACCCAGCCGTAGCCCATGGACCCCCTGGGCCCCCACGCGCTGCCCGCGCCCCGGAAGTAGTAGGACTCGCCATCGATCTTGTAGATGCCGTTCTCGTACATGCGGCCGTTCGACCTGTAGCAGTACCAGTATCCTCCGGACCTGATCCAGCCGGTTACCGCCGCACCGCTGTCGTCGAAGCGATAGGTGCCGCCGGCGATGGTGTAGGAGCCGCTCCGATACATCTTGCCCGTGGTTCGGTCGAAGTAGTAATCTGCGGCGGGGTCTCCGTAGCCGTGCACCCAGCCGTGCCCGATCGACCCTTCGGGGCCCCACACGCTTCCGGCGGGACGGAAGTAGTAGAAGGATCCATCGACTTCGCTGATGTCGCCCCGCCACATCGCGCCCGTGTCACGGTCGAAGAAGTACTCGTCGCCCTTGTGGTCGAGAACCCAGCCGTAGCCCATCGATCCCTTGGGGCCCCAGGAACTGCCGGCCCCGCGGAAGTAGTAGTACTCGCCGTCCACCTCGAAGATGCCGTTCTCGCACATGCGGCCGTCCGACGCGTAGCGGTACCTGAAGCCTCCGTCGTCGACCCATCCGGTCGTCGCAGCGCCGTCGTCGCCGAAGAGGTACGTGCCGCCGGCGATGGTGTAGGAGCCGCTGCGGTACATCCTGCCCGTCGCCTTGTCGAAGTAATAGTCGGCGGCGGGACTGCCATAGCCGTGCACCCAGCCGCCTCCCATCGACCCTTCGGGGCCCCACACGCTTCCGGCGGGACGGAAGTAGTAGCACTCGCCGTCTACCTCGAAGATGCCGCCGGAGAGCATGGCGCCCGTATCGCGGTCGAAGAAGTAGGTGCTGCCATCGAGCTCGAACCAGCCGAGGACCTTTTCTCCGTCGAGCCAATAGTACGTGCCGTCCTCGGCATGATCCCAACCGTTCTCATGCGCCGCAGGAGGCTCGATGAGCGGGTCGTCGTCCTCGATGACGGGAGCGCCATCGAGGGAGGGAGCGCCCTCTTCGACGGCGGGGGCTCCTTCCTCGGCGGAGGGGGAGCCGGCCTCGTCGAGGGGGTTCTCTTCCACAGGTTCATCGGGAATGATCTCCGGCTCGGAGGGATGATCGGTCACGGAGCCTTCCGCCTCGATCTGAGGACCGATATCGTCCGGGGCGGCAGCCTCTTGGGCGTGCGCGAACCCCGGTATCAGCAGGATGCCGGCGAGCGAAGCGATGACGATGCGTTTCATGATGGTATGCATGGCATGCTCCTCAAATATGCGATCTTTATTGATATGATATCAACCCAAGCTTCGCAGGTATGCGGCAGGGGCGTCAATCGCCCATAAGGAGGGGATGAAAGCTGCCCGGCGGACGGTGGACGCGGTGCGGGCGCGCGAGACCGTCAGGCTCCGAGCAGCCAGCTGCGTGCAAAGAACTCGTCACGATCGAGCGTGGCCGCCGCCTGCCCGTCGAAGAGCAGCGTCACGCATGCGGCCATGCGCTTCACGAAGCCGAAATCGTGCGTGGCGAACAGGATCGTGGCGCCGCGCTCGTGCGCGGTGCGCAGACGGGCGGCAACCGCCTCCGTCGCCTGCGCGTCGAGACCCTTGGTGGGCTCGTCGAGCAGCAGCAGCTCGGGCTCGGTGAGCAGCAGCTTTTCGAGGGCGAGCAGCTGCTGCTGTCCGCCGGAGATATCGTAGGGGTGCGCATCGCGCTTGTCGGCGAGGCCTGCGCGCGCGAGTGCGTCCATGGCCTCACGCTCCCCGTATCCGCAGGAAGGAGCCCACTCCATGAGTTCATCGAACACGGTTTCGCGGGCGAGCAGCGCCTTGGGGCTCTGCGGCAGATATGCCTGACATGAGGCGAGGGCGTTCTCGCGCGTGCCGCGTTGCGCCTCGTGCATGCCCGCGATCAGCGAGAGCACGGTGGTCTTCCCGCTCCCGTTTCCCCCGACGAGCGCGTGCAGCTCTCCTTGCACGATGGATAGGTCGAGGCCGCGCAGCACCCACTCGCCGTCGCGGCGGTATCTGAACCACGTGTCGGAGAGGCGCACGGCGCAGGCTCCCTCGACATGATCGAGCGTCTCAGCGCATGGCTCGGGCGCTATCAGGCGATCGAACGGAACCGGGATGATCCTGCCCTCATCGAGCAGAAACGCGTGCGTGGCGTACGCGCGGTATACCGCCGCCCGATGGGTGGCCACGATGACCGTGGTGCCGAGCTCGCGGTTCGCGCGGAAGAGCAGCGCGAGGAATTCCTTCTCGGCAACGGGATCGAGCATAGAGGTGGGCTCGTCGAGCAGGATCAGGCGCGGGTGCAGGGTGAGGGCGGATGCGAGCGCGAGCACCTGCTGCTGGCCGCCCGAAAGCTCCGCGCATCGCTTTCTGAACCACGGGCCTATGCCCAGATAGGTGCAGGTTTCGGCCACGCGCAGGCGCATCTCGCCCACCGGCGTGCCCAGATTCTCGAGGCCGAAGGCCAGCTCGTGCCACACGGTGTCGCAGACGATCTGGTTCTCGGGGTTTTGGAAGACGAAGGCGATGTGCGCGGCCGAATCGCGCAGGCCCAGCGCCTCGAGGGGCGCGCCGAAGACCGTGCGCGTTCCCGAGAGCTCCCCTGCAGGAGCGATCTCGGGTTTGAGCAGGCGCAAAAGGGTGGTCTTGCCCGAACCGGTGGGTCCCGAGAGCACCGCGAACGCGCCGTTCTCCACGACCATATCGGTATGGGAGAGCACGGCGTCGGCGCTTCCCGGATATGAGAACGTCAGGTTGCGGATGTCGATTGCAGCGCTCATGCGCCTCCCTCCCAACGGATGCGCTCGGCGCAGATGATGGCGAGCGGGGCGGCGAAGAGCGCGAGCGGAGCCGCGAACGACCATGCGGGCGCCGTGCCCGTCATGGCGGGGTAGAAGTTCCATCCTGCGACGATATCGTGCACGCTGAACGCGGACAGCACGATGAGGCCCGCTAAGAGCGAGAGCGCGAGCAGGTCGCGCGTGCGGAAGGGATGGGGATCGTAGGAGCTCCGATGCGCCGCCGCGCCCCAGCCGCGCGCACGCATGGCGTCGCCGCGCTCGATCGAGTCTTCAAGCGCCCACGACATGAGCGCGTCCATCACCCGCACCCGCGCGGTGTCGAGCCGCCCGCCCGTGCGACGCCGGCGTTCCCCGGCGCCATCCCTGCCGGCGGCTCGCTTCCTCGAGGTGGTTGCCTGAAGCGCCGTTCTAACCGTGGCGGCGCGGGAGATGAGCTGGGGCGCCAGGTGCAACGTCATCGACAGCATGAGCGCGATGGTGGGAAGCGCGCCTCCGCCCAGCATGAGCACCTCGTCGCGGCCGACGAGGTAGGCCATGTTCTCGATCCACATCAAGACCGAGACGAGCAGCGCGCCCATCACAAGCCCGAAGGCGATGCTCTCCGCGTAAACGGGGAAGGGGCCGAGCTTCACGAGCAGCTTCGTTCCGCGCGCGGAGAAGAGCGGATTGATGATGCAGACGAGGACGAGCAGCGGCATCTGCCACCTGAGCTTGTCGAGCGCTGCCTTGACGCCCTGCGTGACGAGTGCGAAGAGCAGGGCGAAGGCAAGCGACGAGAGCACGAGGTGCGGTTCGAGGCTGAACATCGCCATCACGATGATGCCCGCGAAGAGCACGGCGGGCACCGCCGGATGGAAGATCTGGAATGCCGCTCTGTCCATGCAGCGCTACGCGGCGTTGCGCTTGCGCATGTAGATGACGCCGCACACGACCACGACCACCACCGCCGCGGCCGCAACGACGACGCCGGTGCGGATGCCGCCCGCGCCCTGTACGGGTTCGTCCGCCGTCGCAGCCGCATCGGGGTCTGCCAGCACGCCGATGCTCTCGGGGATCTCATCGCCGAACGCGGAATAGAACCAGACGATCTGCGTGCCATCGGCCACTTCGACATCGGAGATGCCCACCTCGGAGGCGACGCCATCGACAAAGAGTTGCCAGTAGCAGCCGGTTGCATCGTCGTATGCGAGCGCCGTTCCGTCGACGGGGCTTGTGATGGAGTCCAGATAGACGCCGTAGGCGGAGTCCTCCGCCTCGAATGCGAGCCCTGCGCTCCCGAAGACGGTCGAGGATGCGGTCCAGGCATCGTCGCCGTCGGCCAGCTCGACCTCGGTCTCGGGCGCGTAATAGGCCGGCGCGCCCTCGGCGTCGGGCCCGACCACCGCGACGGTGATCTTCTCGCCTGCGGCGAAGGCCCGGCCGGGCAGCATGAGCAGGGCGCATGCCAGCGCGATCAGGGCACAACGGATGGCTTTGAACGTGGGGGTTTTCATACCCGCCTCCTTTCCCGCACGCATGCGGGCATAGGGAGGGCAGGTTGAGCATAGCTGGCTGCGCTGGCCCGGGGTAGAACCGGGATCCCATGATTGGCGTTACAGACGCTCTCGCCATGCCCTCGGATTCCACTGCGGTTCGAGTCTAGCAGATGACGCAGGCCGTGTGTGCGCCGAAGGCGGCGCGGAAGGCTCTAATCAAAGCGCCCCGTCTGCGGCCGCCGAGCGCGCTGCGCCCAGATAAGGAGCGCGATGCCCGCAACGATGAGCGGCAGCGACAGCAGCTGGCCCATGGTGACGAAGCCGAAAAGGTAACCCAGCTGGGCATCGGGCACGCGCACGAACTCGATGAGGAGGCGGAAGATCCCGTACAGCACGAGGAAGGTGCCGAGGAAGGTTCCCTGCGGACGCGGCGGGGTTTTGCGCGCGAGCACGAAGAGCACGATGAAGAGGACGACGCCCTCGAGCAGGGCCTCGTAGAGCTGGGAGGGGTGACGGTACACGCCGCTGCCTGCCTCGAACATGACGCCCCAGGGCAGGCTCGTCGGCTTGCCCCATAGCTCTCCGTTGACGAAGTTGGCGCAGCGCCCGAAGAAAAGCCCGATCGGGGCGCCGCAGGCGATGAGATCCGCAAGCGTGGGGAAGCTCGCCTTGATGGAGCGCGCCGCTATGGCACCGCCCACCACGGCGCCGACGACCCCGCCATGGAAGCTCATGCCGCCCTGGTTGAACATGATGATCTCGAGCGGATGCGCGAGGTAGTGCCCCGCGCCGTAGAAGATGACGTAGCCCAGGCGCGCGCCGATGATGATGCCGAAGGCGATGCCGATAACCACCGAATAGATATCGTCGCCGGTGAGATCGAGCTTCCAGCGCTTGGCGAGGGCGCGCATCATGAGGCCGACGCTGATGAACCCCGCAAGATATGCGAGGCCGTACCAGCGCACCGAGAAGGGCCCGATGGTGAAGGCCACCGGGTCGAGGCTATGGTAGATGCTGTCGAGCCACATGGCGATTCGGCGTGGGCTAGACGGCCGGCTGCACCCGCGTGACGCCCGGCACGTGCTCGACGAGGATGCGCTCGATGCCCTCGCTCATATCGTAGGTGGAAAGCGGGCAGCCCGCGCAGGCACCCTGCATCTCGAGCGTGACCACGCCTTCGTCGTCGACATCGATCAGGGCGACATCGCCGCCGTCGGCCTGCAGGCTCTGACGGATGACGTTGAGGGTTGACTCGAGAAGATCGCGATTGACAGCCATGGGTATGTCCTCTCATTCAGTACAGGATCCGAGTTGCATGTTAGATATATTACCCAATACCGGAGAAATTACCCAATGCCGGAGAAAAGATGCCCCGAGGTCGTATGGGGCTCCTTCTCCGCAGGACGAGCACCGGCGAGGCAGGCCGCGCGCGCTTGAGCGACGCGTGCGACCGCACGGGCGGTCTGGGCGGCGTCGAGCAGGGTGCAGTCGGCCAGAAAGCGCGACACGCCCGCTGCGGCGAGCTCGCACATGTGGGGCGTCATATCGACGGGCCACGCGCTGTAGATGCGCGAGCGTCCGCGGATGTCGGTGCGCACGGGCAGCAGGTGGCCGTCGATGTTCTTGAGGCGGATGTCGTCGCGGCGCAGCGCGCACCGGGCGCAATCATGGATGCAGCGATTCGCCGCCTGGAGCACGCAGTGCTCGGAGGTCATCACGCGGACGCGGCCCGACACCACGGCGCCGAGGGGCATGCGGGAGGCGCGTGCAACCCGCTCGATCTGCTCGAGGGTGATCTCGTGCGAGAGCCAGAGCCCTGCTGCGCCCCAGCGCTCGAACGCAGCCGCGCCGCTGCCGTTGTGCACGGGGATGCAGGGGCGGATCTCGGGGAGCGCGCCCTGCTCGACCGCATGGGCGAACTCGGACAGGGTGCCCACGGCAACCGGTTCGCCCGCACGTACGCGGGTATCGAGGCGCGCATGATCGGCCTCCCGGCACACCTCGTCGAGCCAGGGGATGACGTCGTGAGGCCAGCTGCCTTCCTCCAGCGCGTCGGCGGAGGCGTAGATGCGTTCGGCGCCGGCCTTGCGGGCTGCGTGCGCGGCTTCGGGGCTGGCCACCAGTGCGCAGACCTCGAGATCGTGCGCCGGGCTCGAAACGTCGGAGAGCGCGGCCGAGGATGTGACGTTCAACGCGGGCCGGCTTGCATACGGCGCGGTGAGCAGCTGTTCGAGCGCTTGGGCTGCTCGGGCGCGTACGGCGTGCACGGCGGAGAAGCCCGTGCCGCAGCCGGCATCGAGCTCGCAGAACGTCTCGCGGGGTTCGAACGGCGTGGATCCCATGCGGCACACATGCTCGATAAGCTCGTCCGCATCCACCTCCCGGGTGCGCGCCGCCTCGACGATAAAGCCCTGCGCGGATGCGGAGATGCCGGTATCGCAGCAGGTCAGCTCCACGGTGAACGGTTCGCCGAGATGCGCCGAGATGCGCACGTCCACCAAACGCCTGCGCACATGCTCGCGCGCGAGCGCGCGGCCCACGTCATCGAAGGCGCCCTGGCTGCGGATGACGCGCACGGGGCTGCCGGCATCGGCCGTCCGCACACCGATGCACTCGATTTCATCGCCGGCGTCCGCATTCTCTCCCACATGCGCGGTGAAGTACTGCGATGGGTCCGCGCTCGGGCGGATCTCGAGCAGATCTCCCGCGCCGACGGGAGCGGAAAGGGCGACGCGCAGCCGGGCGCGGGTGTGGCGTCGCAAGCGGGTGCGCCCGCCGGCCTTGGGCCGGGTGGCGCGCACCTCGTCCTCGAGCTGCTCGGAGAAGGTGACGCTGCCCACGAGCTCGCCCCGGTTGTTGGACCGGTCGTAGCTCATCATCTCGTCGCCTGCGGTGCCGGCGAGGTAGGCGTTCGTGAAGTCGCGGTTGAACGCGCGTTTGAGCTGGCGCCTGCGCGCGGCATCCGCGCCGGGCTCGGGAGCACGCCCCGCTGCCAGGTCGTCGAGCGCCCCGCGATAGGCGGAGACCACCGCGAAAACGTAGTCGGGCGACTTCATGCGCCCCTCGATCTTGAGCGATCCCACGCCTGCGCGGGCCATGGCATCGAGGTCGTCGAATGCATAGAGGTCCTTGGGGCACAGCGGCCGCTCGCGACCGGGCGCGAGCAGGTTGCTCCCGCTGCCGTCGATGAGCTCGTAGGGCAGGCGGCAGGGTTGGGCGCAGATGCCCCGGTTGGCGGAGCGCCCGCCGAAGAAGGAGCTCATGAGGCAGATGCCCGAATAGCAGAAGCAGATGGCGCCGTGCCCGAAGCATTCGAGCTCGATGCCCTCCTCGGCGATGAGCGCGATCTCCTCGAGCGAGAGCTCGCGCGAGAGCGTCACGCGATCGGCCCCGTGCGCACCGCACCACCGCACGGCACGGGCATCGTGGATGTTGGCCTGCGTGGAGATGTGGCACTCGACCTCGGGCCAGCGGCGCTTCACCTCGTAGAAGAGGCCCCAGTCCTGGATGATGAACGCGTCGGCGCCAAGCTTCCACGCCAGGGCGACTGTATCGAGCGCGCGGTCCATCTCGTCATCCTGGATGATGATGTTGGCGGTCGCGTAGACGCGCGTTCCGGCGATATGGGCGTCGCGGCAGGCGCGCTCGAATGTCTCCGGCGTGAAGTTATCGGCCATGCGGCGCGCATTGAAGTCGTTGCCGAGCGCGCAGTAGATGGCGTCCGCCCCAGCCGCAAGCGCCGCGTAGAAGGCGTTCGGCTCGCCGGCAGGGGCGAGGAGCTCGGGTATGGATCGGATGAGCTCGGACACTACACCAGGCGCGCCCATTTGCGCTTGCCCGATTGCAGCACGGTGCCCGAGGCGAGCTGCGCGGGGTCGATGTTGTAGCTCTTCGCCGGCAGCGCCGCACCGTCGAGCTTCACCGCGCCGCCATCGATGGCGCGACGCGCCTCGCCGGCGCTTGCCGCGATGCCGCAGGCGATGAGCACCTTGGGCAGGTACACCAGACCTTCATCGTTGAGCTCGACCACATCGGCGGCGGCGTACTCCGCGATGTCGTCCGGCACCTCGTTGCGCTTGAACTGCGCGTCGAAGGCCTCCTCGGCGAGCTTTCCTGCGCCGGCTCCGTGATAGAGGTCCACGATGTTGCGTGCGAGTTCGCGCTTCATCAGGTACGGATCGGCGGAGCCGTCGGCGAAGGCGGCGTCGATCGCATCGATCTCGTCCACGGAGAGCGTGGAACACAGGCGGAAGTACATCGGGATGATGTCGTCGTTGATGGACATGAGCTTGCCGTACATGTCGTTGGGCTCATCGGTGAGGCCCACGTAGTTTCCGTAGCTCTTGGACATCTTCTTGGCGCCGTCGAGGCCTACGAGCAGAGGCACGGTGAGCGCGATCTGCGGCTCCATGCCCTCGGCGCGCATGAGATCGCGGCCGGCGAGCAGGTTGAAGATCTGGTCGTTGCCGCCCATCTCGAGATCGGCGCCGATCACCACGGAGTCATACGCCTGCAGCACCGGGTAGATGAACTCGTGCAGGGCGATGGACTGGTTGTTGGCGTAGCGCTTGTGGAAATCCTCGCGCTCGAGGATGCGGGCCACGTTGAACTTGCTCATGAGCGCGAGCATCTTGTTGAGATCGAGGGGCTTGAGCCAGTCGCCGTTGTAGACGATGGAGGTTTTGTCGGGGTCGAGCACCTTCATGGCCTGCTCGACGTAGGTCTGGGCGTTGGCCTCGACCTGTTCCTCGGTGAGGGGAGGGCGGGTGGAGTCGCGTCCGGACGGGTCGCCGATGAGGGCGGTTCCGTTGCCGATGATGAGCGTGACGTTGTGACCGAGATCTTGGAACTGGCGCATCTTGCGCAAGGGGACGGCATGCCCGAGGTGCAGGTCCGGCGACGTGGGATCCACGCCGAGCTTGATGTTCAGGGGCACGCCCTTCTCGAGCTTGGCCTTGAGCTCCTCCACCGGCACGATCTGCATGGTGCCCGACGTGATGACCTTCAACTGTTGTTCGACTGGCAGCACTGCTCCGTCCTCCATGATCTCGCTGACCGTTCATGTAACCGTATTATTGTAGCAGGCTGAAGCAGGCTTATCCGCACTCCTTGAGCAGGAACCCTTTTCGATGCCAGCAGTCATCGGCTGTTTGGCGCCCATCCCGCCCGCCGCCGTGCGGCGCTCCAAGGACGGGCATACACGTGAAATCGACAGAATGGCATAATTTTCCCCTTTTCTGCCGAAAAACGGTGCCGGAAAAAACGGGGTCGCATTCATGGCCCGTTTGACCTGCGCGAACGCGGGCGCCCTTTCCGGCCGATGGAGAATCGGGCCCCGAAAACGGCTGAAAAGCGGAAAATTATGCCATCCCGGCGAATCGGCGTGTATGTGCATCCGGCGCTTGGAGACGAGCTGTGCGAGGATGGCGGGCCCAGGCCGGATGGGGGGGGTGAACCCAGCATTTTACGTGAATGTTCATGTTTGCCGGTAAAGAAGCCAACTGCGGTGTCCTATACTGAGCAACTACTGCAAAAGAGGCCATAAACGAGCATCCAACACCGCTATTCTCTTGGAGCTGATTCCCATGACCTTCCCCTCGAACATATGGAAATGCCGATTTCGCATCGCGGCGATCCTGTCTTTCATGCTTGCGGCAACGGCGATCTTCCCGAACCTTGCCCACGCCGTAACAGGCGAGTTCCAAACCATCGACGGCTTTACGTACTGTCTCGATGCCGAGACGGGGGAATACCTCACGGACGGCATCTATGAGGTGGATGGCGAGTTCTACTACTTTCGCGGGTCCGGCAGCGCATGGGGGCCCGCAGGCTCGATGGGTTCCGGCTGGGTGCGCGGTTACGAGGGCCACGACTACTTCTTCGACCGCGAGACGGGCGCGATGTATAGGGGCGGCATCTTCGAGGTGGCCGGTCTGTACTACTACTTCAGAGGCAGCGGCAACGCCTGGGGTCCCGAGGGCTCGATGGGGCGCGGCTGGGTTCGCGGCTACGGAGAGGCCGCAGCCGACTACTTCTTCGACCGCGAGACGGGCGCCATGTACGGGGGAGGCTTCTTCACGGTCGATGGAGGCCTCTTCTACTTCGGCGACGACGGTGCCGTGCGAACCGGCTGGGTGACGGACGGCGGCTTCATCTACTATATCGACCCGTACACGGGAGCGCCGCTTGCGGACGGCATCTACGAGATCGACGGTGCATCCTACTACTTCAGGGGCGCGGGCAGCGCATGGGGGCCCGCAGGCTCGATGGGTTCCGGCTGGGTGCGCGGCTACCAGGGCCACGACTACTTCTTCGACCGTGAGACGGGCGCCATGCTCTCCGGCGGCATCTTCGAGGTGGCGGGCGAAGCCTACTTCTTCCGTCCTGCGGGAAGCGCATGGGGTCCCGAAGGATCGATGGGTTTCGGATGGGTGACCGATTACGGAGACCCCGCCGCAGACTATTACTTCGACCGCGAGACGGGCAGGATGTACCGGGGCGGTCTCATCGCGGTCGGCGGCCGCACCTACCTCTTCGGCGACGACGGCGGCGTGCGGACCGGCTGGGTGACGGCCGGCGGCAACGCCTACTACGTCGATCCGGCCACGGGCGAGCTGCTCTCCGGAGGCATCTTCGAGGTGGACGGCGAGAGCTACTACTTCCGTCCCGCCGGCAGCGTGTGGGGGCCCGAGGGCTCGATGGGCTCCGGCTGGGTGCACGGCTACGGCGACCCCGCCGCAGACTATTTCTTCGATCGGACCACGGGCAGGATGTATAAAGGCGGCTTCATCGCGGTCGGCGGCCGCACCTACCTCTTTGGCGACGACGGCGGCGTGCGGACCGGCTGGGTGACGGCCGGCGGCAACGCCTACTACGTCGATCCGGCCACGGGTTCCCTGCTCAAAGACGGCATCTACAAGATCGACGGCGAGTCCTACTACTTCAGGGGCGCGGGCAGCTCGTGGGGTCCCGAGGGCTCGATGGGCACCGGCTGGGTCACCGGCTACGGCAGCCCGGCAGCCGATTATTACTTCGACCGGACCACGGGCAGGATGTATAGGAACGGCATCTACACGATCAACAACAGGGAGTGGTACTTCGACGCCGCCGGCAAGCTCTCCACCGAACCCCTTCCGTGGTCGCACACCGATGCCGGTTGGGTTAACGCTAACGGGCAGGTCATCCCCGGCGCGATCGCAAAGGGCATCGATGTAAGCGAGTGGAACGGAAGGATCGATTGGGCGAAGGTCAAGGCGGACGGCATCTCCTTCGCCATCCTGCGCATAGGCTACAGCACCTACCTTGATTCCGAGTTCGAATACAACGTCAGAGAATGCGAGCGCCTCGGCATTCCCTACGGCGTCTATGTCTACTCCTACGCGCGCAATGCCGAGCAGGCCGGCAGGGAGGCCGATGCCGTCATCAAGTTCCTCGCGGGCCATACGCCCTCGTATCCCGTCTACATCGATATCGAGGACCCCACCGCCCATGCCGGCCTGTCTCCCGCGACGTTCGCCGCCATGGCGACGGCGTTCTGCACGCGCATCGAGAAGGCGGGGTACGAGCCCGGCGTCTACTCCATGCTCAGCTGGTGGGAGAACTACTTCACGTCGAGCGTCTTCGACAACTGGTCCAAGTGGATCGCCCAAATCTACAGCGAATGCGAGTACGCGGGCAGCTACCGGCTCTGGCAGTGCAGCTGGACGGGTTCGGTCGCCGGCATCTCCGGGGACGTCGATCTCAACTTCGAGTTCAACGACGCCCTTCAGGGCCCTGCCACGACCACAGGGCGCGTGCTGGATAATGGAACGTACGAGATAGCCGCCGCGTCGTCGCCCACGCTCGTGCTGCGCGTCGCGGGCGGTTCGACGGCCGATCGCGCCAACGTGTGCCTCTCGACCGACCGGGACTATCCCAGCCAGCGGTTCGTCTTCACCTGGGATGCGAGCAGCAACGCCTATAAGATCACCAACGTCAATTCGGGGCTCGTGCTCGATCTGGCGGGCTCGCAGGCGGTGATCGGCGCGAACATCCAGCAGTACCATTCCGTCGACTGGACCGACCAGCGCTGGGTTGTTTCGAAGACGCCCAACGGCTATATGATCGCCACGGCGGTGAATCCCTCGTTCTATCTGCGCTTCGATACCACATCGCCCCGCGATGGCGCCAACGTGCAGCTGGGCACATCCTCCAGCGCGGAAACCTTCACGATCCGCGCGGTGTAGGACGCGATGGGGGAGTATGGCAAGCCTGCGGCAGGAGCGGGTCCCAGCGGCCTCTCCCGCATCATGCGCGTCCTCGAGCTGCCGGCGCTCTGCGCGGTCCCCCTCGTCCTCGTCGCGCTGCTGGCCAGCGATGTCCGCGCAACGGCGGCGCTCACGCTGCTCTCGGTCGTGCTGGCCATCGTCCTCGTGCTCGGATCGATCGAGCTTTCGCGGCCGGCTCTCAGGCAGATCCTCCCCATCGTCGTGTGCGCGGCGGTCGCGGCGGCCGGTCGGGTGATCTTCGCACCGTTTCCCGATGTGAAGCCCGTCACGGCCATCTGCATCGTTGCAGGCGCCGTGCTCGGCAGGCAGGGGGGCTTCGCCGTCGGCGCCCTCGCTGCGCTCGCGTCGAACTTCTTTTTCGGTCAGGGCGTGTGGACGCCCTGGCAGATGTATGCCTGGGGGCTTATCGGGTATATGTCCGCCCTCTTTGCCGAGAAGGGCCTGCTCTCGTCGAAGCCCCGCGTGCTTGCCTGGGGCTTTTCCGCCGCAATCCTCTTCGGCCTTATCATGGACGGCATGCATATCGTGGGCTTTGTGCGGCCTCTCACGTGGCAGGGATCGCTCGCGGCGCTTGCGGCGAGTCTGCCGCTCGATGCGCTGCACGGCGTCGCCACGATCGCGTTCCTGGCGCTTATCTGGGAGCCATGGTGCCGGCAGCTCAAACGCGTGCTCGCCAAGTACGCCGTGGCCTGATGGCGCGCGCATCTTTCGCGATCGGCACCGCCGAGACGGTCAAACGGGCCATATTGGCAAAACGAAACGGATTTTATTGTAGTTTTGCATGCAGCTGCATCTCAAAGCTGGCATACTAGGTAAGTTGGGTTTATCGGTTACGGCCTGCCATGGCGTCTTGAGTGTACTCGGAGATCATGGATGCTAGACATTCTTTATAACGTCGTCGTCACTCCGCTTATCTACATCGTCGAGTTGGCGTTCTCGATCCTCTATCGCGTCCTCGGCAACCCCGGGCTCGCCCTCATCGGCGTCTCGCTCGTCGTCAACTTCCTGTGCCTGCCGCTGTACCGCATGGCGGACCGCGCGCAGGAGGCGGAGCGCGACAAGCAGAAGTCCATGGAGAAGTGGGTCAACCACATCAAGGAGCATTTCAAGGGCGACGAGCAGTACATGATGCTCACCACGTACTATCGCCAGCAGGGCTACAAGCCCATCTCGGCGCTGCACGGCTCGGTGTCCCTGCTCCTCCAGATTCCCGTCTTCATGGCGGCGTACAGCTACCTGTCCCACCTTATGCTGCTGAGGGGCGAGTCGTTCCTGTTCCTTTCCAACCTCGGCGCACCCGACCAGATGTTCTCTCTCGGCGGATTCGCCATCAACGTCATGCCGATCGTCATGACGCTCCTCAACTGCGTCTCGACCTTCATCTACACGCGCGACCTGGCCCTGCGCGACAAACTCCAAGCTTACGGCCTCGCCCTCGTCTTCCTGGTCCTCCTCTACAACAGCCCCTCGGGCCTCGTGTTGTATTGGACCTGCAACCAGATCTTCTCGCTCGTGAAGAACATCTTCTTCAAGCTGCTGAGCCGTCAGAAAGACACGCTGCGCGCCCTTGCGATGCGCTGTCTGCGGGTAGCGCGCATCGGTTTTCTGGCGGCGTTCGGGGCGTATCTGCTGTACTGGGGGTATCTGACCCTCACGGGCAGCTCGTGGCCGCATCGCCGCATGACCGCTCTCGCGCTGCTGGCGGTCATCCTCGTCATCGCACCGCTGGCGCTCTCCCCAAAAGGCGGTGCGCGTGCCCACGAGGATCCTCCTGCGCATCCGCGCACGTTCGTCCTCGCCGGGGTGCTGCTCACCGCGCTCGTCGGCGCGCTCATCCCCTCGGCGCTCATCGCCGCTTCCCCTGCCGAGTTCATCGATATATACGACTTCGTCTCTCCGCTCTCCTATATCGCCCACACCGCTTGCGTTGCGGGCGGCTTCTTCATCCTCTGGGTGGGGACGTATTATTATCTGTCCGGCAACCGCGGGAAGAACACGATCGCGTTCGGTACTACGGTGGTGGCAGGAGCGTTCCTGCTCGACTATTTCGCGTTTCCCGACGCGCTGGGCACGATCACCGCCGACCTCGTCTACGCGATGGAGCCGGTCTTCGAGACGCGCAACATCCTGATGAATGCTGCCGCGCTCATCGTCCTCATCGTGGCCCTGGCGGCACTCTGGCATTTCAAAGACACGCTCATCGGGCCAGTGCTGGGCATTTCCGCTGCGGCGGTCATCGGCCTCTCGGTGCTCAACATCTCGACCATCGCCGAGGTGTCGGGCCAGAAAGAGCAGGAGGCCCTTGAGATCGCCAGCTGGGCGAAGGTGGAGATGTTCGACGAGAACGGCGATCCGCTGCCGATCTTCAATCTCTCGACCGAGGGCAACAACGTCGTCATCATCTTCATGGATCGAGCCATCAGCGGCTATATCCCGTATATCTTCAACGAGCGCCCCGACCTCGTGGACGGCTTCGACGGCTTCACGTACTATCCCAACACGATCAGCTACGGCCCGCGCACGGTGTTCGGCGCGCCCGCGCTGTACGGCGGGTACGACTACACGTTCTCGGCGATGAATGCACGCGACGACACGCCCAATGAGACGAAGCACATGGAGGCCCTCGCCGTCATGCCGTCCCTCTTCTCCGAGAACGGATATGCGACCACCGTCCTCGACCCGCCCCTGGTCGATTACCAGTTCAACACGACCGACTACTCGAGCCTCGAGGCGCTGGTGCCCGATGCGACCATCCTGCACACGGTGGGTGCCTACGATCGCCTGTACCTTGCGGAAGACTCCCGCAATCAGGGAACCACCTCCGCGCGCAACCTCCTGTTCTACAGCGTTTTCAAAGCGGTTCCGTCCGTCTTCAGGGCTTCTGTCTACGATGACGGCACGTACTTCTCAACCGCATCGGACGTCCAGGAGGTCATCTTCCCAACCGCAGCCGGAAGGCCATCCAGCCAGCCGACGTATGCGATCAATCCCGAGTTCCTCGACAACTACACGGTGCTTGCAACCTTGCGCGACATCACCGGCATCGACGAGGGCGACAGCGACAACATGATGATCATGCAGAATTCCACCACGCACACCCCGATCCTCCTTCAGCTGCCCGAATACGTTCCCTCGAACTACCTCGACAACGAGGGACTCGAGGATTACAGCCGCTTCACGGTGGACGGCAGGACGGTCGATATGAGCAACGACATCATGCTCGCGCACTACCATTCGAACATGGCGACGATGATCCTGCTCGCCGATTGGTTCGACTATATGCGCGAGATGGGCGTGTACGACAACACGCGCATCATCATCGTCGCCGACCATGGATACGAGCTGCATCAGTGGGAGGATCTCATCTACGACGATTCGCTCGATATCGAGATGATCAACCCGCTGCTCATGGTCAAGGATTTCGATGCGACGGGATTTGAGACCTCCCACGAGTTCATGACGGTGGGAGACGTGCCGACGATCGCTCTGGACGGCCTCGTCGAGGATCCGGTGAACCCGTTCACCGGCAACCCCATCACGAGCAATGAGAAGAACGCCGAGCCCCAGGTCGTCACGACCTCGGATCAATGGGATGTGCGCGATTACCAGATGGGTACTACCTTCAACACGGAAGATGGTCACACCTATTCCGTCCACGATGATATCTTTGATTTCAACAACTGGGAACGTTTGGATTAGGAACGGGTCTTCTCGCCAGTCAAGGATGCGCCATGTTGCTTACGAGTCTTCCCCATATCGCCCGCTATATCGATCCCGGCACCGGGTCGATGCTCTTCACGCTGTTCATCGGCTTGCTGACGACGGGCTACTTCTTCTTCAAGAAGATCCTCATCAAGCTCAGGTTCATGTTCTCCAGCGGACACGTGGCCGCCAACTCCGAGAAGCTGCCCTATGTGGTCTTCGCCGACCATAAGCGCTATTGGAACGTGTTCGAGCCCATCTGCGATGAGTTCGAGAAGCGCGGCGTGGAGCTCCACTACTGGACCGCCTCGCCCGACGACCCCGCCCTCGATATGCCCTACGAGCATGTGAAGTGCGAATTCATCGGCGAGGGCAACAAGGCGTTCGCGCGTCTCAACATGATGAACGCGCGCGTGGTGCTCTCCACCACGCCCGGCCTCGACGTGCTGCAGTGGAAGCGCTCCAAAGACGCCGCCTGGTACGTCCATACGCTCCATGCCGTGGGAAGCGCGGCCGGCTACCGCATGTTCGGTCTCGACTACTACGACGCCGTGCTGCTCTCGGGCGAGTTCCAGGCCGAGGAGATCCGCGACCTCGAGGCCCTGCGCGACCTTGAGCCCAAAGAGCTCGAGATAGTGGGCTGCACCTATCTCGATGTGATGGCCGATCGCCTCAAGAGCCTCGAGCCGGCGCACAACGAGCGCCCCTGCGTTCTGCTCGCCCCCTCGTGGGGTACGAGCTCCATCCTCTCGGTGTACGGCGCCAAGATCATCGATGCGCTGCTCGAGACCGGCTATGAGATCGTCATACGTCCGCACCCGCAATCGCTGGTTGCCGAGAAGGACCTGCTCGACAGCCTCATGGCCGCCTATCCCGACAGCGACGACCTGACGTGGAACTTCGATAACGACAACTTCGAGATCCTGAATCGTGCTGACATCATGATCAGCGACTTCTCGGGCGTGGTCTTCGATTACGCGCTCGTGTTCGACAAGCCCATCATCTTCACGCAGAGCTCGTTCGACAACTCCGTGTACGACGCCGCCTGGCTCGAGAAGCCGCTCTGGAAGTTCAGCATCTATCCTACGCTCGGCATCGAGCTCTCGCAGGACCAGTTCCCGCAGATGCGCGAGGTCATCGATCGCGTCATCTCCGACGCCACGCTCGCGCAGGGCCGCGAGCGGGCGCGCGAGCAGGCATGGGCGCATCGCGGCGAGAGCGTGGAGCGCACGGTCGACTATCTCATCGAGAAGCACGACGAGTTGGAGCTCGAGGCAAACCGAACCGAGTAACGGAGGACGTCATGCAGGCAATCATCCTTGCGGCGGGCATGGGCAAGCGGCTTAAGACGCTCACAGCCGATAACACCAAGTGCATGGTCGAGGTCAACGGCGTGTCGCTCATCGAGCGCGTCCTCTCGCAGCTCGATGGGCTCGGGCTCAACCGCATCGTCATCGTGGACGGCTACCAATCGCAGAAGCTGCGCAGCTACGTTGCCACGCTCAACGTGAAGACGCCCATCGAATGGCGCCTCAACCCCTTCTTCGACAAGACGAACAACATCTACTCGCTCTCGCTCGCCATCGGCGACCTCGAGGAGGACGACACCATCCTGCTCGAGAGCGACATCATCTTCGAGGACGGCGTGCTGCGCGACCTCATGGACGATCCGCGCCCCACGCTCGCGCTCGTCGACAAGTACGAGAGCTGGATGGACGGCACGGTGGTCAAGGTCGATGAGAACGACGATATCGTGGCGTTCGTTCCCGGCAAGAAGTTCGAGTACGCCGATATCGCCGAGTACTACAAGACCGTCAACATCTACAAGTTCTCGAGGCGCTTCTCGATAACGCACTATATCCCGTTCCTCGAGGCCTACGTCAAGGCGCTCGGCAACAACGAGTACTACGAGCAGGTGCTGCGCGTCATCATGCACCTCGACGATTCCGAGCTCAAGGCGAAGCGCCTTACGGGCCAGCTCTGGTACGAGATCGACGACCTCCAGGATCTCGACATCGCCGAGTCCATGTTCGTGCCCGATGCCGACGAGCATCTCGGCTCCTTCGAGTCGCGCTTCGGCGGGTACTGGCGCTATCCCGGCCTCATCGACTTCTGCTATCTCGTGAACCCGTACTTTCCGCCCCAGCGCCTGCTCGACGAGATGCGCGCGAGCTTCGATGCGCTCGTCACGCAATATCCCTCGGGCATGCGCGTGAACTCGCTGCTCGCGGCCAAGACCTTCGGCATCGCGCAGGAGCGCATCGTGGTGGGGAACGGAGCCGCCGAGCTCATCAAGTCGCTCTTGGGCACGTTCGCGGGAAACGTGGGCTTCGTGCGCCCCACCTTCGAGGAGTATCCCAACCGCTTCGCTCCCGAGCGCTCGGTTTCCTTCGTGCCCGAAACCGACGATTTCTCCTACACGGCCGACGACCTCATGGCGTTCTTCGCCGACAAGGCCCTCGAGGCTCTCGTGCTCATCAACCCCGATAACCCCACGGGCGCCTATATGCCCAAGGCCGACGTGCTCCGCCTTGCCGCATGGTGCGAGGAACAGGGCATCCGCCTCATCTACGACGAAAGCTTCTCCGATTTTGCCGAGGAGGAGGACAACACGCTGCTCGATGATGAGATTCTGACGGCGTATCCCACGCTTGTGGCGATGAAGAGCATCTCCAAGTCGTACGGCGTGCCGGGCGTGCGCCTGGGCGTGGCGGCATCTGCCGATACGACCCTCATCGACTTCATCAAGGGCGACGTGGCCATTTGGAACATCAACTCCTTCGGCGAGTTCTTCCTCCAGATCGCCGAGAAGTATCTGGGCGACTACCGCCGTGCGCTCACGGGCCTGCGCGATGCCCGCGCCCAGCTTGCTGCCGACCTCTCTGAGATCGAGGGCCTGCGCGTGCTGCCCTCGCAGGCCAACTACCTCATGGTGGAGCTGACGGGCGCCATGGGTTCGCGTGAGCTCGCCAAGCGCCTGCTCTCCGACCACCGCATCCTCATCAAGGACCTTTCCAAGAAGATCCAACGGGATGGCCGTCAGTTCATCCGCGTGGCCGTTCGCACGCACGAGGATAACGCGAAGCTCGTCCACGTGATGAAGGAAACACTCGGGTAACAGAAACGGAGCGTGGCCGACATGAGGATCGCTGTCATAGGTGCAGGCAACATGGGAACCCTCATCGCTGCGGAGTTTGCCTCTAAGGGAAACTCGGTGCGCCTGTTCACCTCAACCCCGACCGACGTGTCTTTGACCATCGACGTGCTCGGTGCAGAGAACGAATTGCTGGCGCAGGGCGTGCTTTCGAGCGTCACCGATGATCTTTCCTCCGCTGTCGAGGGCGCCGATATGATCTGGGTGACCTATCCCACGTTCATGTTTCCGTCGTTCGGCAAGCAACTTGAGGGGTTGATACAGGCCGGTCAAGTCGTCGTCGTGCTGCCAGGAGCCGATGCCGAGTTCTCGTTCAAGAGCTGCGTCGATAAAGGCGCGGTTCTTCTCGGCCTGCAGCGCGTCCATTGCGTTGCGCGTCTTAAGGAGCGCGGGAAGAGCGTCTACATGCTCGGTAGGAGAGGGGAGCTCCAGCTGGCCTCGGTTCCCGCCGACGCTGCCTCTGGATATGCTCCTGTTATCGAAGAGCTTTTCGATATCCCCGTGCGCACGCTGCCGAACTACCTCATCGAAACGCTTACGCCTTCCAATCCGATTCTCCATACCACGCGCCTCTGCTCGCTGTTTCCCGATTGGAAGCCCGGCGTGACCTATCCTGTCAATATCCTGTTCTATGAGACATGGGATGACGCGAGCTCGGAGCTGCTCATTGCCTGCGATGCGGAAAACCAGGAAATCTGCCGTGCCCTCGAGCATCTGCTCGACATCGATTTGACAGAGGTTCGTTCCCTCAAATTGCACTATGAAAGCCCCGATGCAGCTGCGATGACGCATAAGATAACGCATATTCCCGCCTTCAAGGGGCTTGGATCGCCGATGAAGGAGATCGCTCCGGGAACATGGGTGCCGGATTTCTCATCTCGCTATTTCAGAGCGGATTTCGCGTACGGCCTCAAGACCATCCGAGACCTCGCTGCGGTCGCGGGCGTCGAGACGCCGCATATCGACCAGGTATGGCACTGGTATCTCGACGTCACCGGAGAGACCGAGTTCTTCGATGGAGTTCCTGCTGAGATCTCGGTTCTCAGGAACCTGTACCATCTCTAGCGTTTCCTGCAGACGATTGGAGCGTTCATGCACGTCTACGAGGGAACCATCCTGACCGTCAACGCGACCGACGACGTTTGCCGCTATCTGGTGGAGGACAAGGGCCGCATCGTCTTCGTGGGAGACGAGCTTCCACGCGCCTATGACGGCCAGCCCCGCATCAGCCTGGGTCAGCGGGCGCTCGTCC
>JAWRJQ010000026.1:0-18799 GCA_040307385.1 Atopobiaceae bacterium | reverse complement strand
CGTGGCGCGGGTTGAAAGCGGGCTGCCTGCTTGATGCTACGCCCGCTCGAAAGAGATGAGCTGAAGCACGAACATGATTGCCAGTACCGGCAAGATGATGCGTCCCAGCCCCCAGGCAATCGTGCACAGGAGCATGAGCGGCATAAGCAGCAGGCCGAACAGTCCGAAGAAGATCTGCATGGCTCCTCCGAGGCAACGCATGGCGAACCCGATGGCACGGAGGCCGATCGAAAGGGCGAGCGCGCCGATGATGAACATCGTGATCATGTGGTCTCCTTTCCAAGAGTCCCCCGCAAGCGCCCCTCGCCTGCGTCATATATAGGTATACCCAACCAACATGAGGTAAAAATGAAGGACAGGTTAATTCGAGCAGAGTGGAGGGCCCTCCTTGTCGCTCTTCACACGATATGGACTCCGATCTCAAGCGTTTCCCCTTGGTTTTTTGAGTTATGCACGATCATTCTGGCTTCTAAGAGCCGAGGCCAGCTATCTATGTGGGCAAACGTATCGAACATCCGCATGTCGCCTCCTCATATCGTGCATAACTCAAAAAACCAAGGGGGTTGTTCTGCCGAACCGCCTGCGGTACGCTTTCCCCACCGCACAAAAGCGTCTCGATCGGAAGTGCCCGCATATGGCCGTCTTTCTGTCATACGCAAGCTCGCTCAAATACTGGCGATCTGACGAGCCGTATTATGCTGGTGAAGTCATGTCCTCGCCAGCGTTCGATCCGCAGTTCGAAGATGCAGAATGCGGCGTGCACGCCCTTGCAGATGTGCCCTCAGGGCTGTGGCATGATGAATGTCTCCGCGATGTGCTCGTGGGAAAGCCCTCTGCCCGTAGATGCAACCCGTCAACTTCGGTCCAGCTCATAAGTGCCGACATCCCCGTCGGATCGTTTTATAGAATCAGGAGAGACCTGTATGCATGTTCTCCTGGACTCTGCTTTCTTTTAGCTGCTTCGAAGCTGCCTTTTCGCGCGCTCATGACGCTTGGGTTCGAGCTCTGCGGCTCCTATTCCCTCTTCAATTCTTCCATGAATGGGATTAAACACGCACCCCTTTCCTCTGTCGAGGAACTGTCGACGTACCTCGCCCAGTTCAGATATGCGCACGGGCTCACGCGCGCACGCCGCGCCCTCACGTATATTCGCAACGGGTCGGCCTCTCCGCGCGAAACAGACCTCTTCATGATGTTGTGCTTGCCGCCGAGGCTCGGAGGATTCGGCCTGCCTGAGGCGAAGCTCAACGAAATCCTCGATGTGAAGAAACGCGCACGTGTTGCAACGGGGCTCGCAGCGATCACCCCCGATCTGTGCTGGAAGGAAAAAAGGGTGGCTCTGGAGTATGAGAGCACCGAGTCGCACGGCGCGTACGTTGCCCCAGCCGAGCTCCGCCTTATGAATCAGAGGAAGCTCGCAAGCGACTCGGAGCGCAGACGCACCTACGAAGCCATGCAGATGACGGTCCTGACCGTGACGAATGGAGAGTTCATCCACTACCAGGACGTTGAGCGCATTGCCAAGCTCCTCGCACGCAGGCTCGGAAAGCATGGGCTAACCTCCACCTTCGCAGCTGAGGTCAAGCGGCACGAGTTGCATTCGTGGCTCAGGATTCCAGCCGAGCGGCGAAGCGAAACCATCTAGCCGCCGCATTCCCCTCAGAATTTGAAGTTATGCGCGATCATCTTCATGCTGGCGCGATGCGGGCTCAGTCCTATCTAGGGAAACGGTTTTGGTATACACGCAGCGCAGCCAATGATCGTGCATAACTTCAAATCACACGGCTGTTTCATACAGGTTGGGCCGCGCACGAGGCGCGACCCAACCCAGGGGGGTCCCGTCTGGAATACACGGCTTAGAATTCTAGATTCCGCTCATCCTCTCTGGAGAACAGGTGGACGAGGTCGCCGCTGAAAGTAAAGCACACCTCCTGGCCGATCGAGAAGCCTTTCTTGTACTCGCCGGTCATTTCGGTGGTCTGGACGATCACGATCACATCTTGCCCGAGGGAGTTGAGGTGCAGATGCACCGACGACCCCATCATCTCGGACACATCGATGGCGCCCGCAAGCGCATCGGCGCCGCGCTCGACGAGCGCAACATGCTCGGGACGGATGCCCAGCGTGATGGGCTGGGAGGGCACGTCGAGGGCGAGCATGCGCGCCTGCTTCTCCGCGCTCGGAGTAACCGTGATCCCACCGACCTCGACTTTGTATGCGGTGCCCTCGCGTATGAGCTCGGCACTGAAATAATTCATCTGCGGCACGCCGATAAAGCCCGACACGAAGAGATTCGCCGGATGGTCGAAGACCTCCTGAGGGGTTCCGACCTGCTGGATTACGCCATCCTTCATGATGACGATGCGGTCCCCCAGGGTCATGGCCTCGGTCTGGTCGTGCGTGACGTAGACGAACGTGGTGTTGATGCGCTGGCGGAGCTTGATGATCTCGGCGCGCATCTGGTTGCGGAGCTTGGCGTCGAGATTGGAGAGCGGCTCGTCCATGAGCAGGACCTTGGGCTCGCGCACGATCGCGCGGCCGATGGCAACGCGCTGGCGCTGGCCGCCGGAGAGCGCTTTGGGCTTGCGGTCGAGGAACTGGGTAATGCCGAGAATCTCCGTGACCTCGCTGACCTTGCGATCGATGTCGCCCCGCTCAACCTTACGGAGCTTGAGCGGAAACGCCAGGTTATCTCGCACCGTCATGTGCGGATACAGCGCATAGCTCTGGAAGACCATGGCGATATCGCGGTCTTTAGGGGCGATGTCGTTCATGAGCTCTCCGTCGATAGTGAGCTCGCCGCCGGAGATTTCCTCCAACCCGGCGATCATGCGCAGCGTGGTGGACTTGCCGCAACCCGAAGGCCCGACGAACACCACGAACTCGCGATCGGCGATATCGAGGTTGAAGTCGGAAACGGCGAGGACGCCCTCTTCGGTAACCTGCATGCCGGAAGCCCTGCCCTCGGATCCGCCCTTCTTCCCGCGCTTCTTTTCGTTGCTGGGATACACCTTTTTAATGTGCGTGAGGCTGACCTCTGCCATAGTTACCGCGTGCTCCTTCCGTACATCGTGGTCATGGCGGCGATGCGTGCGGCAAGCTCGGGCGTTGCCTGCCCGCCAACCAGGCGCCACCGCCAGTTTTCGCCCAGCGTTCCGGGCACGTTGGTGCGCGCATCTGCGCCCAGCTCCAGGTAATCCTGCATCTGAGCGACGAACAGGTCCGCTACGCTGCCCATGCCTCCCCGGACGAAACCCCAAGCGAAGCCCTCGTCATCGTTGAGGCCGAGATACCACGTGGCAAGGTCGACGTCGGCCCGGTCCGCGTCCTCGCGCCACTGCACGATCGTCGCGTTATCGTGCGTGCCTATATAGCACACGCAGTGCGGGCCGTACGTGTGGGGGCGATACGCGTTGCCGCCGCAGTCGCGCGAGTCGAACGCGAACTCGAGCACCTTCATGCCGGGAAGCCCGGAATCGCTCAGAAGCTGCGCCACCTCGGGCGTGGTGTAGCCCAGATCCTCGGCGATAAAGCTGAGCTGGGGAAACCACCGCTGCAGCGTGCCGACGAGCTTCATGCCCGGGCCCTTGACCCACCGGCCGCGCTTGGCGGTCTTCGCGTCTGCAGGCACCGCCCAAAAGCTCTCGAAGCCGCGGAAATGGTCGATGCGGATCATGTCGTAGAGACGTGCGGCGCCCGCCACGCGCTTGATCCACCAGCAGAAGCCGTCCGCCTCCATGGCCTCGTAATCGTAGAGCGGGTTGCCCCACAGCTGGCCGTCGGCGGTGAAGCTGTCGGGTGGAACGCCGGCAACCTCGATGGGCATGTTGCGCTCGTCGAGCATGAACAACTCGGGGTTAGCCCACACGTCCGACGAGTCGAACGCAACGTAGATGGGCAGGTCGCCGATGAGCTTGATGCCCTGCCTGTGCGCATAGGCGAACAGGCTCTCCCACTGCGTATAGAAGAGATACTGCACGTAGATGGCAAAGCTCACGTCATCTTCGAGCTGCGCGCGGTATGCGGCGAGGGCCTCGGGCCGGCGCATGCGGAGGTCGTCGTCAGGCCATGCGCTCCACGGCTTCAGGTCGAAATGGGCCTTGCACGCCTCGAACAGCGCATAGTCTTCGAGCCACACGGCGTTTTCCTGCGCAAATGCCGCAACCTTCTCGGCGTCTCGCTCCCAGCCCCGCCTATATGCGCGGCGCAGCATGCGCATGCGCTCGCGAAAGAGGGCTTGGTAGTCAACCCGAGCCGGATCGGCGCCCCAGTTTGCAGACGCGACCTCCGCCTTCGTGAGCAGCTCGTCGGCGATGAGCAGGTCGAGGTCGACATAGTAGGGATTGCCCGCAAAGGTCGACGGGCTCTGATAGGGCGAGTCGCCGAAGCTCGTGGGCCCCACCGGCAGCATCTGCCACCAGGTTTGGCCGGCCTCGACGAGAAAGTCCACGAAATCGCGGGCGGCCTGCCCCAGCGTGCCGATGCCGTACGGCGAGGGCAGCGCGTAAACAGGGAGAATGATGCCGCTCGAGCGATCCATGGCTTAACCCTTCACGGCGCCCGCAGCGACGCCCTTGATGATGTGCTTCTGGCAGGCGAGGTAGAACACGATGACCGGAATGATCGACAGCAGAATCAGCGCCATCGTAGCGCCGAGGTCGACCGTGCCGTAACTGCCCCGGAGGTACTGGATGTGGATGGGGATGGTGCGATATTTGTTGATGTCGAGCACGAGCACCGGCAGCAAATAGTCGTTCCACACCCACATGATCTCGAGGATACCCACCGAGATGAGCGTGGGCTTGAGCATGGGCAGCACCACCGAGAAGAACGTGCGGATGGGCCCGCATCCGTCGATGGCTGCGGCCTCTTCGATCTCAAGCGGGATGGACTTGACGAAACCGACGAACATGAAGATGGCCAAACCCGCGCCGAACCCCAGATATACGATGGGGATGGTCCACGGCGTGTTGAGCTTCAGGGTATCGGCGGTCTTCGAAAGGGTGAACATGACCATTTGGAACGGCACGACCATCGAGAAGATGCAGAGATAGTACACGATCTTGCAGAAGATCGAATCCACGCGCGCGATATACCATGCCGCCATCGAGCAGAAGATGAGGATGAGGGCGGTGGACAGCACGGTGATGATGACGCTGTATTTGACGGTATCGAAAAACGCATAGTTGCCGAAAGTCATGCCCGTGACGAAGTTGTCCCAGCCGACGAAGCTCTGGGCGTTGGGCAGGGCGAACGTCGCGGTCTTGACGAACGTGTTGGCCTTGAACGAGTTGATCACAACAGCCAGAACCGGCATGACGTATATGATGCAGATGATCGCCAGCACCACCGAGAGGATGGTCTTGCGACGCCGCTCGGTTGCCAGCGTTTGCTCCTTGTTCGGTTTGCCCATCACTGCTGCACCTCCCTCTTACGGGTGTATGCGAGCTGTGCGAGCCCCATTCCGGCAACGAGGATGAAGAAGAGGACGGCCTTGGCCTGGGCCACGCCGCGCGTTCCGGCACCCGAGGTATAGAAGGTGTTGTAGATGTTGAGGGCAAGCATTTCCGTGGTGTTCACGGTTGAGCCGTCGGGCTGGATGATATAGGGAAGGCCGCCCGTGAGCGCGAGGTTCTGGTCGAACAGCTTGAAGCCGTTGGTGAGCGAGAGGAACACGCAGATGGTGATGGACGGCATGACGTTGGGGATGATGACCTTGAACAGCGTCTGCAGCTTGGTGGCGCCGTCGATCTTAGCGGCCTCGAGCATGTCCTCGGGCACGGCCTGCAGGCCCGCGATGTAGATGATCATCATATAGCCGACCTGCTGCCAGCACATGAGGATGATGAGTCCCCAAAACCCGTAGGCGGTGTTGAGCAGGATCGACGTGTTGTACGCGGCAAGGATGCCGTCGAAGATCATCGACCAGATGTAGCCCAGCACGATGCCGCCGATGAGGTTGGGCATGAAGAACACCGTGCGGAAGATGTTGGAGCCCTTGATGTTCTGGGTGAGCACGTACGCCACCGCGAAGGCGAGCACGTTGATGAGCACAAGGCTGACGAGGGCCGTGAGGGCCGTGTACCAGAACGAGTGCTGGAAGCTGATGTCGGCGAGCGCTTTGCCGTAGTTGCCCGGGCCGATGAACTGCGCATCGGAGATGGTTTTGAACTGGCAGAACGACAGGTAGATGCCCTGGATGAACGGCCACACGAACCCTATGGCAAACGCTGCGACAACAGGGCCCAAGAACAGCCACGACCAACGCCGCGTTGCCGTCCTGATGGAGTTCCTGACTGCCATGCTGGCTTCACGCTCCTTTCTCTGTATAGAGGGATGCGGGGTGGATCTTGCTCAGATGAGGGAACCGGGGCGGACGGCGTGCCGCCCGCCCCGGCCAGGAAGGAGGGTCTGCTAATGCAGCGGCCTTATGCGTTGGCTGCAGCCCACTGTTGTGCCCAGCCCTCGACGAACGCGGTGCGGACGGCCTCCCAGTTCGCGTCGGACTGATCGGCGTTGTACGCGTTGAGCGCGGAGACCAGGGCGGCGCGGTACTGGTCGACGTTGGGCTGGTAGTTGGTGGCCCAGTCCATGACGTAGCAGCCGTTATCGGTGTAGGCCGCAGCATCGTTCAGGAAGCCGTTGGTGGAGGCGACGGCGTTCTTGAACGGCATGATGCCGAGCTGCTCGACGAGCAGCGCGGAGGCTGCGGGGTCGGAGACCAGCCACACCATGAAGTCCATGGTGGCCTGCTTGTCGGCGTCGGAAGCCTTGTCGTTGACGGCCCAGCAGTTCTCGGTGCCGCAGTTGAGGCCGGCCTTCTCCTCGCCGGCAACGCCGCAGTAGTAGGGGAGCATCTTGACGCTGGGCTGAGCCTCGGCGAGGCCCGCGTAGTCCCAGGAGCCGGTCAGGAAGAAGCACGCCTCGCCGTTGGAGAACTGGGTCGAGGGATCGTGGCCGCCGGTTGCGAGCGCCGTGGGCTCCACGAGCGAGTTGTTGATCATGAGGTCGTAGAGGTTCTTGTAGTTGGGCAGGTAGGTGTCGGTGATCGACGACGTGTTGGCGTCGAAGGCGCCCTGATCCTGCTCCTCGTAGTAGTACACGAGGTTGGCGAGGTGGCCGGTGACGCGCCAGCTGGAGCTGTCGTCCATGTCGGTGGCGACGAAGGCGTCGAAGCCGAGCTCGCCCGCGCGGGCGTGGATGTCCTCGACGACGGTCTTCAGGCTCTCGAAGTCCTTGATGTCGTCGATGTTGTGGCCGGCCTTCTCGATGAGATCGGCGTTGGCGACGATGCCGTAGCACTCGTAGCAGTAGCCCATGGAGACGAGCTTGCCGGCGGCGTCGTACAGGTTGTAGGCGTCGGTGGTGAGCTCGGACTCGATGGCGGTGCCCTTGAGATCCATGGCGTAATCGCCCCACTCGGTGACGCCGGCGGCGTTGCCGATGACGAACAGGGTGGGGGCGTCGGTCTTGTCCATCTCGGCGAGAAGGGTCTGCTGGTAGGTGCCTGAAGCGGCGGTGACGATCTTGGGCTCGATGCCGGTTGCCTCGGCGTACATGCCCTTGATGGTCTGGAGGGTCTCATCCAGCTCGGGCTTGAAGTTGAGCCAGTAGATGTTGCCGGCAGCGGCCTCGCCGCCGCCCTCGCCGCCCTCGCCGCCTTCGGTGCCGCCGCATGCGGCAAGGCCGGCAGCCATGAGGCCGGTGGTTCCGAGGAAGGCCCTACGCGTGAGTTTCTTGCTCATATCTAACCCCTCCTGTCTGTGCTCGGCGTCCTTCGCGCCAAGTCTACGGATGTACGCGGCCCACGGTTCCCCCGGGCCTCAGCGTTGTCTCAAGCCGGACGTGGCTGCTGGGCGCAGCGTTGTCCAGCACGTCAACCAAGATTTCCACGGTTTTCTCGCCGATCATCGCCTGCGGCTGGGCAAGCGTGGTGAGCGTGGGCACGGTGTAGAGCGACATCTCGATGCCGTCGATGGCGATGACCGAGATGTCCTGCGGAATCGACAGACCCGCGTTGGCGATGGCCTTCATGGCCGCGATCGCCATGGTATCGGCCACGGCGAAGATGGCCGTGACGTCGGGGCGCTCGGCGAGCAGGCGCGTTGCGCGCTCGAAGGCGGCGCTCATGGAGAAGTCGACCGTCTCGCACACCAGGCCCTCGTCGATGGCGATGCCGGCCTCCGACAGGGCCTTGCAGTAGCCGCGATACCGGCGCTCGGAGATGGAGCGGTCGTCTTTGGAGTCGAGCAGAATGGCGATCTTGGCGTGCCCGTGCTCGATGAGCATCGTGGTGGCGCGATAGCCCTCGCCCTCGTCGTCGATGGAGACCGACGAGAAGGCCGCGGGGTCGAGATCGCCGAAGTGGTTGGTGTAGGTGCAGCACACGAAGGGAACGCCGAGGGCGATCACGTCTTCGCGCGTGTAGTCGTAGCGTCCGCCGAGCAGGATGAGGCCCTTGAGGCGCTTGGACTGCACGAGCTCGGCGCCCTCCCCCACCTCGTCCGCTCCAACCGGGATCTGATGGAGCGCCATGGCGTAACCCTTGGCTCCACAGCTCTTCTCAACGGCGCGGATGATGGGCGTGAAGAAGGGGTTCTCCGCGCCGCGCACCACGAGCCCGATGGTGTCGGACTGCGGGAGCACGAGGTCGCGGGCTGCGTTGTTGGGAACATAGTGGAGGATCCGGGCGGCGTTGAGGACCTTCCGACGGGTGTCGGCGCTCACGTCGGGGTGATCGTTGAGCACGCGCGACACCGTGCTTACGGCCACGTGGCAATAGGCTGCGATGTCTTTGATGGTGGCCATTCGACCCTTTCAGGATGCTCGGCGGAGAAGCGCTTCGGTAACGCTACCGGAAACGTTACTGGAAACGTTTCCAACCACATCATGCACTGGTATTCGATACCAGCGGCGCTCGTTTTGGCTTTTTCACTGCAAGCGGAGGTTTTCACCCGGTAAACGGTCGGCTGGGATGGTAGTGTTAATCGTCCTGTCCGCGCAGCCGGACGCCTACAATTAGGGGGTCCTACCGAGAGGAACGCCTATGCCGCATGCCGTCAACGAGCAGCTCCAGCGCGCCGTCATCTACTCCGTCTTCGTGCGCAACCACACGCCCGAGGGCACGTTCCGCGCGCTCATCCCCGACCTCCCGCGCATCCGCGCCCTGGGCACCGATATCGTGTGGCTCATGCCCATCCATCCGCTCGGCGTGAAGGCGCGCAAGGGCTCGTTGGGGAGCCCCTACGCCATCCGCGACTACCGCGCCGCCAATCCCGAGTACGGAACGCTCGACGATTTCAAGGCGCTGGTCTCGGCCATCCACGAGCAGGGCATGAAGTGCCTGATCGACGTGGTCTACAACCACACCTCCCCCGACTCCGTGCTGTGGAAGACGCACCCCGCATGGTTCTATCGCACAGAGGACGGAAGCCCCGGAAACCACGTGAACGAGTGGACCGACATCATCGACCTCGACTATTCCGCTGATCCGGCGCTCTGGGACTACCAGATCGAGACGCTCGTGCAGTGGGCGCGCATCGTCGACGGGTTCCGCTGCGATGTGGCCTCGTTCGTGCCCGTTGAGTTTTGGGAGCGCGCCCGCGCGGAGGTCGAGCGGGTTCGGCCCGGCTGCATCTGGCTGGCGGAGACCGTCCACCGCGCGCACGGGGCCGAGATGCGCAGGCGCGGGCTCTACAGCGCCACCGACACCGAGGTCTTCGGGGCCTTCGACATGGAGTACGCCTACGACATCCAAACCGTGTTCGACCGCTGGGTGGAGGGCGCGGCGCCCCTCTCCCACTACCTCGATCTCGTGGAGTTTCAGGAGAGCGTCTACCCGCGCGGCTTCAACAAGATGCGCCACCTCGAGAACCACGACCTGCCGCGCATCGCGTCCCGCCTGCAGCGCGGGCTCAGCCTCGAGAACCTCACCTCATTCCTTTACTTCCTCAAGGGCGCGACGCTCATCTACGGCGGAGAGGAAGCGGGCTCCGCGCACACGGTCTCGCTCTTCGACCGCGACCCCGTGGTGTGGGAGACGGGCACGGACCTCTCCCCGCTCATGACGCGTCTGGCGAGGATCAAGCACGAGGTGCTGGGCTGCGCCGACGGCTTCGGCGCGCACGCCGATGACGAGCACGATAGTGCCGTGCTCGTCCGCGAAGGCGCGTGGGGAAAAGCCGTGGGCGTGTTCTCGCTGCGCGGCGAAGCGCATAGCGTGCCGGTTGACGTGCCGGACGGCAGCTACGTCAACCTGCTGGACGATCGGACGATCGAGGTGCGCGGTGGCAGCGTGGAGACGGACGGACGTCCGATCATCTTCGCGGCGTAGCGGAAGGCGTGGCGGGAGCGGAAACCGGCTCGCCTCCGATATAGGTCGCGCGCAACGCAAGATCGGGCGCATAGATGTTGAAGTCGGCGGCGCGTCCCGGCATGATGAAGCCGCATGCGGCGTCGATGCCCGCCGAGCGCGCGGCAACCTCGCTGGCCATGCGGATGGCCTGCTCGGCGCTCACGACGCCCCAATCCGCCATATTCTTGACGCCCTCGGCGAGCGTGAGGATCGAGCCTGCGATGCTGCCCGAGCCCTCAAGGTAGCAGAGGCCGTCCTTGAGCACGACGGGCAGGCCGCCGCTCATGTAGCTGCCCTCGGGCAGGCCGCCGCAGCCGAGGCAATCGGTGACGAGGGCCACGTGCTCCCAGCCCTTCGCCCGCACGAGGGCCGCGCAGGCGCCGGGAGCCACATGGCGTCCGTCGCAGATCAGTTCCGCATAGGTGTCGCGCGTGGCCATGGCGCAGCCCACCAGCCCGGGGCTGCGGTGGTGCAGGCCGCTCATGCCGTTGTAGGTGTGGACGAAGACCGAGGCGCCCGCATCGACCGCAGCGACGCCTTCCTCATAGGTTGCATCGGAGTGGCCGAGCGCCGTGACGACGCCCTCGGCGGCGAGCCGGGCGATATACGCCGTGGCGCCCTCGTGCTCGGGCGCAAGCGCGCTCTTCACGATGAGGCCCCGCGCGCTCCGCTGCCAGAGGGAGAAGTCCTCGTATGACGGGGCTTTGAGATAGGCGGGGTTCTGAGCGCCCTTGTGCTTCTCGGTGAAAAACGGCCCCTCGAGGAAGATGCCCGGCATGCGCGCGCCGGCAAACCCGTCGCCCCGGGCATCGTTGGCATCGGCGATCGCCGCGCACTGAGCGGCGATACGGTCCACGGAGTCGGTGAAGGTGGTGGGCAGCCATGCGGTGGTTCCCCGGCGCGCGAGCTCGATGCTCGCCTCGTTGAGCCCCCGAGGATCGCAGTCGGTGGTAGCGTGTCCGAAGAACCCGTGTATGTGCGTGTCCACGAGGCCCGGTCCCACCCACGCATCCCCCAGCTCCACGACCTCGCAGCTCGGGCGCTCGGCGCTCCAGGTGCCGAACAGCCCGTCGCTCACTGTGAGGTAGCCCCTGCCCGCAAGCCCTCCGGGCAGGACGAATCGCTCGGCATGCAACGCGTATGAAGACATGTGCCCTCCTCGAACCTAGAGCGGATGGATGACGACGCCCTTGACCACGCGGTTGACGGTATGGTTGGCGGACGGCGTGTCGGGGGTATTGCCCACCTTGACCGATGCGTTGAGGGCGACGGTCTGGGCGAACATCGCAAACGGAAGCGCCAGATAGGGTGCGGGAAGCGCAAGATCGCTCGTAAAGGAGAAGGACTCGCCCGTATAGTCGTTCCCCGTCCTCTGCTGCACGGCAACCGTGGCGCAGGCAACCTGGTCGCCGGCGATCTCGTTCAGGATATCGAGGTCGTAGCGGCGCGTGTAGGAGTCGTTGCTCACAAAGCACAAGACCAGGGTCTTTGCGTTGACGAACGACTTCGGCCCGTGACGGTACCCCATGGACGTGTCGAACGAGGTGGCGATCTTTCCGGCGCACAGCTCGAGCACCTTGAGCTGCGCCTCGCGGGCCAAGCCGGCGAGCGACGCGGAGCCCAGATACGCAACGCGATCGAAGTCGCGGCCCACGAGGTCGATGATCTGCTGCTCGCGCTCGATGACGCTTCGGCCCATGGCCGCAGCCGCCGCAACCCAGGCGATCTTGGCGGCGAACGGGCTCTCCCCGAAGATCAGCGCGGCGAGCAGCGTCATGCAGCTGTAGCTGCCGGTCATGGCGAAGCCCTTGTCGTTGGCCTGCGGGATGAGGAGCGTGAGGGCGTCGTCGCCGCCCGTGTCGCGCTGGGCGAGCAGGCCCTCGGGGTCGCAGGTGATCGTGAGGAACAGGACGTCCTTGACGATGTTGCTCACCGCCTGCACCGCCGCCACGCTCTCCGGGCTGTTGCCGCTACGGGCGAAAGAGACCATGACGGTGGGGTCGTCGGGATTCACGCAGCTGAACGGGGCGCTCACGATGTCGGTGGTGGGAACCGCCGCAAACTCGAAGGCGTCCGTGTCGCCCACGCGCCGCAGGTACGGCACGACGGTGTCGCTCACGTAGGCGGACGTTCCGGCACCGCAGAAGATGACGCGCGTGCGGCGGGACCCGCCGAGCGCGCGGGCGCGGGCCAGAAAGGCCTCGAGGGAGGCGGCGTTGTCCCGGTATATCTCGAGGGTGTCCTCCCACAGCTCGGGCTGCTGCCTGATCTCTTCCGTCGTGATGTGTGCGCCGAGAGACCGCAGCGCCGCCTCGTCTTTCTCGAACATGCTTGCACGCTCCTTTCGCAGAGGTTCAGACCCTCTGGTGCGATATCTTATAGCGGAACTGATCGGCGCGGGCCACGCTGTACGTATACTCGATGATGGTGTCGCGCGTGTTGCGCGTCGTGCGGTAGAGCCTCAGCACCGGGGCGCCTTCGGCGATATCGAGGGCGGCCGCCTCGTTCGCCCGCGCAACGCTCGCGCAGAATTCCTCGTCTGCAACGCGGACGATCTGCCCGTAGTCCTTCTCGATGATGTCGTAGAGCGACTTGTTCTCAACGTCCTCGCGGTTGAGCCCCCGAAACTCCTTGGCCGGCAGGTAGGTGCGCTCGATCATCATGGGGATGCCGTCGGCGCAGCGCAGACGGCTCATCCGGATGGTCTGATCGCCGAGCGCGATCCCGAGCTGCTCGGCGATATGCCTCGGCGCCTCGCACCGCTCGAACTCGAGGATGTCGGTGCGCGGGCGCCTGCCCAGCGATTTCATCTGCTCGGTGAAGCTGTAGGTGTCCATGAGGTTCGAAGGCTCCTGAACGGCATCCGCGACGAAGGTGCCACGCCCGTGCTTGCGCACGACCAGGCCGCGCGCCTCGAGCTCCGCCATGGCGAGACGGACCGTCGTGCGCGAGACGCCGTATTTCTCGCAGAGGGAGCGCTCGGAGGGGAGCGCATCGCCGGGGTTCAGCTCGTTGTCGATCTTGTCGTGGATCAAATCGAACAGCTGACCGTACAGCGGCTGTTTTTTGGGGACTCTCAGCATGGTTTCTTCCTTGACGTTGTGGGCGTGAACGCGCAGCTCGCGCCGTGTCGCTCGCACATATCTGCCCTGCCAGCTAAGGATAGCGCAAAGCGCCCTCGGCAGGCCGCGCGCGCCCGGCCCGGAAAGCGGGCGGACCGCCTTCCGGGCACGCTGCGCCTAACCCCAGATGCTCGGCCACAGACCGAAGGGGCCGGCTCCCAGGATGCCGATGATGAGGACGAGGATGATGCCCTTGAGCGGGGTGAAGTTCCTCTTGGAGAACAGGTAGTACAGGAGCATCACGATCGAGAGCGGAACGAGCTTGGGGCAGATGCTGTTGAGGATCGACGCCACCTCGATGTTGACCGGGGAGGTGACTTCCTCCATATAGGTGACCTCTGCATAGCCGTTGCCGAGGTCGTTCACGCCGGCGGTGATGCCATCGGCGCTCACGAGGGCGGTGGGCTCGGCGGCGGCAGGATCGTCGTAGACCATGCCGAGCATGCCGTCCACCTCCTCGGTGGGCAGCGTCACGGTGTGAGCCACGTAGGATTCGGTGGTTCCGTTGGGGATCACGGCGTTGATCTGCGTGCCGCCCATGGCGACGGTGAGGCATCCCACGACGAAGACGCCCAGGATGGAGGCGGCGCGGGTGAAGGCCTTCATGCTCGCCATGAGCGAGTCGAGCGCGTCCATGCCCATCTTGTACGACCAGTTCATGAGGCCGAAGCGCAGGGCGAACTGCACGACGTTGAAGATGATGAGGAACAGGATGGGGCCGAACACGCTGCCGGAGATGGCCATGTTGGAGCAGATGCCCGCCGAGATGGGCACGAGCGTCATCCAGAACAGAGCGTCGCCGATGCCGCCGAGCGGGCCCATGAGGGAGACGCGAACGGCGCGGATGGTGGGGATGTCGATCTTCTTCTGCTCCATCGACAGCACGAGACCCATGGCGAAGGTGACGAGGAACGGGTGGATGTTGAAGAACTCCATGTTGTGGGTCATCGAGGTGGCAAGGTCGTCCTTGTCGGTATGGATCTTCTCGAGACCCGGAAGGATGGAGTAGAGCCAGCCGGCGGCCTGCATGCGCTCGTAGTTGAACGATGCCTGCAAAAAGCAGGAGCGCCACGCCATCCTGTTGAGCGTCTTCTGGTCGAGGTCGGGAGCGGGGCTCAGGTTGACGTACTCGGTCTGATCGTTAGATGCCATCTTCTTCACCTCCATCGAAGCGTGCGGGAGCGGAGCCGCCCAGCTGGGTCCTCTGCTGGTAGTCCCAGTACGCGATGCCGAAGCCGATAAGCGCCAGGATCAGCAGGGCCGGCGTGGCGAGGGCGGACGTGTTGGTGACGATGAGGGCAAGGCCGAAGCCCAGGAAGTAGAAGCCCCACATGTCGCGGTTCATCATGAACTTGAGCAGGATCGCGAAGCCGACGAAGCGCATCATGCCGCCGGCTGCGGAGAGGCCGTTGCTGAGCCAGCCGGGGATCGCGTCGACCACGGCCTGACCCATCGTGGCGCCGCCGATGAAGAAGAGGGTGACGACGATGCCGAAGATAAGGCCGAGAAGTGTCATGGAGAGGTAGTTGATCCTCTCGATGCCCTTGGGGTTGGCCTCGGCGGCATACTTGTCCGCCACGGACATGAGCGGGGACATGAGGGTGAAGATCAGGGTCACGCCATACTGGCCGAGCAGGGAGAACGGGATCGCGGTTGCAACCGCGATGTTCGGCTCGAGATTGAGCGAGATCGCAAGAACCGTTGCCATGATGCCGCCGACAACCGCATTGGGGGGCTGGGCACCTCCGATCGGCATGTTGCCGATGGTCATGAGCTGATACGTGCCGCCGACGATGAGGCCGGTCTGCACGTTGCCGAGGATGAGGCCGATCACCATGCCGGTAACGATCGGCTGCCACAGGGACTCGAGGAAGCTGAACTGGTCGATCGCCGCGATGAACGTGACGATGAAGACCAAGACCACCTGGAGAGCTGAGTATTCCATCCTTGTTCCTCCTTTCCTGAACCTGACGCACCGTATACACGCTTCCAACAGGGACAAAGCTATCGCCAACACCCGTTCTCCCTCGGGTGCCCAACGATCGGCTGGGTTGTGCGCGCTCCGTGCGCGCGGGCGGATCGCGCTACCGGAAGAGCTTCTCAGGATCCTCCGCAGGGATGCTCGGGACGCGCTGGATCTGCAGCTCGACGCCGAGGTTTCTGAGCTCTTTGAACGCGGCCACGTCAAGATCGTCCACGGCGACGGTGGTCGCCACCTGGCGCTTGCCCTCGGACATGTGCATGTTGCCCACATTGAGCTTTTTGATGGGCACGCCGCCTTTGACGAGGCGCAGCGCGTCTTCGGGGCTCTCGACGATGATGAAGATGAGCTGGCGCGGCGCGGCCTTGTGGATGATGTCGATGGTCTTCTGGATGGAGAAGTACCTCGTGTCGACGCCGGCGGGCGCCGCCATGTTCATCAGGTTCTGGCGCACCGTGTTGCCGGCCACCTCGTCGTTGGCGACAAGGAGCAGGTTGGCCCCGAGGGAGCTCGTCCACTGCGTGGCGATCTGCCCGTGGATGAGACGGTTGTCGATTCTCGTGAGCAGGATGTTCGGTTCGGCCATCTTGATACCCCTTCCGCTTTGCTGACCTTGCGCGACGATATTCTCGAAACCCATCAGATGCCGCCCTCGCCAAGCTCGTCGCCAGTGCTGGCCTCGTCGATTACGAGACGGGCATGGACGATCGAGGCGGATCCCGCAGATACCGCCTCATCTGCGAGCCCGTCGGCCGTCGACGATGCGTCGCGGCTCATGAGCGCCTCGAGGAGCATGGGGAGGTTCGTCCCTGCGACCACCTCGATGCCGGGCCGCTCATGGGAGACGAGCATCGCCTGATTGAACGGGGTTCCCCCGGCAAGATCGCAGAACACGACGGCCGACCCGCACGTCTCCGCAGATCTTGCGATGGCATCCGCGATGAGCTGGGGGTACTCCCCCGCCTCGCTCTCATGGAACGCGACGATGTCGAAGTTGGGCTGCGGCCCCGCGATCATCTCGACCGAACTTGCAAGGCCCGGCGCAAAGTCGCCGTGACCGGTCAGCACGAACCCCACCATATCGCTCACTCCCTCTTCCCGCGATGCAGAAGCCCCGATGCGTGGCATGCATGTGGTTTTCAAACGAACCAGAGCCGAAGCGCAGACAACTACTGGTTATAACCACTTTTGTGCCTGCACAAATTCTACATGAGATTGGTTCGGGGTTATCTCAGTGTTTAGAATTTTTATGCAAAGTTCCGCTTGTCGGTTATATGGTGCCGTTGGTGGATTTTATGCCGGTAGATTGGCTTTGTTTTTAGGGTACCACTTGTTTTTTTCTTTTAACTATGAATTCAAATTGATATTGTTTTAAGCGAGATAACCGTCCGAAAATGATGGTTTTCTCTATCACTGGTATCAATAGTGGTATTAAGTGTCTATTACCACTGCGGTGGTTTGAAGCGGAGGGCGCGCCATGATCTTGACCATCACGCTCAACACGTCGATCGACAAGGCGTACCGCCTCGCGTCGCCGCTCGTCGAAGGCACGGTGATGCGCGTTGCGGAGTGCATCGACAACGCCGGCGGAAAGGGCCTCAACGTGTCGCGCTCGGTTCTGACCTGCGGCGAGAAGGTGCTGGCGACGGGGTTCGCGGGCGGCAACAACGGGCGGCTCCTGTGCGAGCTGCTCGATCGCGACGGCGTGCCCCACGATTTTGTCACCGTGGAAAACGAGACCCGCTGCTGCATCAACATCCTCGAGCCCAGCGGGCGTTCGACCGAGTTCCTCGAGCCCGGGCGGGAGGTCGGCGAGGATGCGCTTGCGGAGCTCGAAGATCGCGTTGCGGCGCTTCTCCCCGAGGCGGATGCGGTCACCATCAGCGGAAGCATCCCCCGCGGGCTTCCCGTGGGCGCGTATGCGCAGCTCATCACGCTCGTGAAAGCTCAGGGCGTGCCGTGCATCCTCGACACGTCGGGCGATGCGCTCATGGCCTCGCTCGACGCGCTCCCCACCGTCATCAAACCCAACGCCGACGAGATCGCCCAGATCCTCGGCGAGCGGGCGGGCTCTCTTGACGAGCTTGCGCGCGCCGCCCGTACGCTGCATGAGCGCGGCATCGAGAACGTCGTCGTCTCCTTGGGCGGGAGCGGCGCGTTGATGGCGTGCAGCGAGGGCGTCTTTCGCGGCACCGCACCGCAGATCGAGGTCGTCAACCCGGTCGGTGCGGGCGACACCATGGTGGGGGCGCTCGCGGTGGGCATGAAGCGACAGCTCGATGCGCCCGAGCGGCTGCGCTTTGCCATGGCGTGCGCCACCGCGAACTGCATGTCGGCCTCGACCGGCCACTTTGAGCTCGAGATTGCCGAGGGGCTTCTCGCGCAAACCGTCGTCGAGCCGATGGCCCCGGTCGCCTGACGCCGCGCGGGGCCCAGCCGGCTGGGTGCAGGCAGGCAAGCCTGTTTCATCATTCTGCGAAAGGAGAAGCCATGCTCGTCACCACTAGGGAAATGCTGCTGCAGGCGCAGGAAGGGCGCTATGCCGTCGGGGCTTTCAACGTGGAGAGCCTCGAGTTCGTGATGGCTGTTGTCGCGGCGGCCGAGGCCAAGCGCTCGCCAGTCATCCTGCAGACCACGCCGGGCACCGTGAAGTATGCGTCGCTCGACTATTTTTCCGCCCTATGCCGGGTTGCGGCCGAGAGCGCGCGCGTCCCCGTGGCGATCCATCTCGACCATGGCGACGGCTTCGATCGCTGCATCCAAGCCATGCACGCGGGCTATACCTCCGTCATGATCGACGGATCCCATGTGCCCTTCGACGACAACATCGCGCTGACGGCCAGCGTTACCAAGGTCGCCGCCCCGCTCGGCATTCCCGTCGAGGCGGAGCTGGGCAAGGTGGGCGGCAAGGAGGACGACGGCCCCGCCGTGGAGGGCGAGAACCCCTACACCGACCCCGACGAGGCCGAGGAGTTCGTCGCGCGCACCCGGTGCAGCTCGCTCGCCGTCGGCGTGGGAACCGCGCATGGCGTGTACGCGGGAACGCCGCATATCGAGCAGGGCGTGCTCAAGGCCATCCGAAGCCGCCTCGAGATTCCGCTGGTGCTGCATGGAACCTCCGGGGTGCCCGACGATCAGGTGGCCGAGGCGATCGCCAACGGCATCTGCAAGGTCAACTATGCCACCGAGCTGCGGCAGGCGTTCATGCGGGGGTTCATGGGCTACATGGGCGAGAACCCCGGCGTTTTCGATCCCAAGAAGCCCGCAGCGCCGGGCATGGCAGCCATCCAGGCCGTTGTCGAGAGCCACATGGACAACTTGGGCAGCACCCGCAAAGCCTAG
>JAWRJQ010000025.1:0-13392 GCA_040307385.1 Atopobiaceae bacterium | reverse complement strand
CCCCTGTTGATGAACATGCGCGAGCTGGGCGGGATCGAGGCTGCGGACGGCAGGCACGTGCGCCGCGGCCTGTTGTACCGCGGAGGTGCGCTGGCCAACCTCACGCCTGCGGAGCGGGAGCGCGTCGATGGTTTCGGCCTGCGCCGCATCCTCGACCTGCGCTCTGCGGCCGAAGCTTCAGAGAGTCCGGACTACGTGCCGAGGGGGGTTGAATACCTGCGCGTTGCCGGGATGTACGACGCCGTCGGCAACGAGATGGACTTCTCGCCTGCCGCCGTTGCGCGCCTCGCGGCAGCGAACAGCAGGCCGATGAGGTTCATGAGGGGGCTCTACATGTCGATGGTGCGCGGCAATCCGGCAATGCATGCGATCGTCGAATGCCTTACAGCGGGAAAATCCCCGCTCTACTTCCACTGCAGCGCAGGCAAAGACCGCACCGGCGTCGCGGCGGCCCTCATCCTCACGCTTCTCGGCGTACCCGATGACGTCATCGCGGAGGAGTTCCTCCTCACCAACGCCTACCGTGCAGAGCTTATCGACAACCCGCCCTTTCCGCTGCCCGGCTTTGTCGAAAGCGCCGAGCTGTGGGCGCGGGCAAACGGCGTGGACGAGCGGGACCTGCGGGCCGTCTTCGCCGCCATGGACGAGGGGCGCTCCACGCGCGAGGAGTACTTCGCGGACGAGTTCGGACTCGATAGGGCCGCCCTGGCCGCCCTGCGCAACCGCTATCTCGCGTAGGCGGAGCACCCTCCCGCTGAGAGCGCTCTATGCGTTATTCCGTGATCTTGAGCAGAGCGGCGCCTGCTGCGATATCGTCCTTGGCGGTAAGCTCCACGTCCGCATAGTCGTCGGTGTTGGTGATGACCACGATCACGGTATCGTCGAGGCCGGCTGCCTTGATATCAGCCGAGGTGAACGTGCCGAGAGGATCGCCCGCTTTCACGTGCATGCCCTGCTTGGCGATGATCTGGAAGCCCTTGCCGCCCATGCCCACGGTATCCATGCCGATGTGGATGAGCACCTCGATGCCGTCATCGCCCTTGATGCCGAAGGCGTGCCCCGTAGGAAAGGCCGCCGTGACCTCGCCCGTGACGGGAGCGTAGGCAACGCCTGCGCTTGGCCTGACGCCGCAACCCTTGCCCATCATGCCGCCACCGAACACGGGATCGGGTACCTCGGAAAGGGGTATGGGCGTGCCGGCCACAGGCGAGCATACGATGCCCTCGGCCTCAACTGCCGCCACGGCCTCAACGACAGACGCCTTCCCCTTGCCTCCGAACAGCTTATCGAACAATCCCATGATGGCGCCCCTTTCTCGAGGTGTCGGATGGACAGGTCATTCGACACCTCCGATGCTAGTCGAGATCCTCGCCGTTGGATGCGATGACCTTCTGGTAGTAGAAGAAACTGTCCTTGCGGCTGCGGGCGAGCGTGCCCGTGCCGTCATCGTGCTTGTCCACATAGATGAAGCCGTAGCGCTTGCGCATCTCGCCGGTGCCGGCCGAGACGAGATCGATCGGCCCCCACCAGGTGTAGCCGATGAGGTGCACGCCGTCATCCACGGCCTCGCGCATGGCGGCCACGTGGCGGCGCAGGTAGTCGATGCGATCGGGGTCGTGGATGGAGCCGTCGGCCTCCACGGCATCTTTGGCGCCGAAGCCGTTCTCCACCACCATGATGGGCAGCTGATAGCGGTCGTGGATCTCGTTGAGCGCAATGCGCAGGCCCAGCGGGTCGATCTGCCAACCCCACTCGGAGCTCTCGAGATACGGGTTCTTGCCGCCCATCGTCATGTTGCCAGAGGCCTTCTCGAGCGTCTCATGGGTGCCCACTACGTTGCTCATGTAATAGGAGAGCGTGTAGAAATCGATCTTGCCGCAGGCGAGAAGCTCCTCGTCGCCCGGCTGCATATCGATCTCGATGCCCCTCTCCTTCCAGAACCGCTTGGCATAGGCGGGATAGGCTCCACGCACCTGGACATCGGAGCTGTACCAGTTGATGAAGCGCATGCCGGAGAGGTTGGCCCACTGATCGGCCGGATCGCAGGTCTCGGGATAGGACAGGATGAAGCAGTCCATGTTGCCCATCATAAGGCCCGGGTAGGCCTCATGCGCGTACTTGACGAGCTTGGCGCTCGCCACAAGCTGGTTGTGCAGGGCGTTGAAACGCACGTTGATATCGTCGGGCATCTCCGCCATCGTTCCGGTGAAACCCTTGAGCGTGCCGAGCGAGAGCGCCGACCCGAAGGGCAGCGAGGCGACGTTGATCTCGTTGAAGGTGAGCCAGTAGGTCACCTTGCCGTGGAAGCGGTCGAGCAGTGCCTTTCCGTAGCGGTAGTAGAGATCGATGAGCTCGCGGCCAGCCCAGCCATTGTACTTCTCCACCAAGGCATAGGGCAGCTCGTAGTGGGAGATGGTCACGAGCGGCTGGACGCCGTGCGCAAGGCAGCAGTCGAAGACCTTCTCGTAGAAGGCGAGGCCGGCCTCGTTGGGCGCCGCCTCCTCGCCCGTGGGGAAGATGCGCGTCCAGTTGATGGACAGGCGGAACACAGACCAGCCCATCTCGGCGAACAGCGCGATGTCCTCCTCGTAGTGATGGTAGAAATCGGTCGCCTCATGGCTGGGATAGAGGGAACTCGGATCGATCACGGCGTCTATCTGGCGCGGGGTCTGGAAGTCGCCGCCGCGCATATGGTCGGGCAGGCTCTCGCCCTTGCCGTCCACGTCCCACGCGCCCTCGTACTGGTTGGCAGCGGTCGCGCCGCCCCAAAGGAAGCCTTTTGGGAACCCCATGCTTTCGTCCTTCCTTTCTCATGCCGATAGAGCCTGCCTCTATTGTAAAGGGAAACACGGCTGCGCCGGCAAACATCGCGTTGAGCGCTTCCCGTTTAGTAAACGCCCGTGCCGTGCACGGCGGCGCGTTCCATGGAAAAGGCCGCCCCCGCCCGTCAGTCGCTATAGTCGGAGATGCTCGTCCAGCGATCGCGCAGCAGAAATGCCACGGCTTTGGGTTCGCGCGTGCGCGTGAAGGCGCCCTTCTTGTTGCCGTCGACACGCATGATGCCCTCGCCCGTCTGGAAGTCGCAGAGGTTCCAGGGCTGCTCGCCCACCACCCAGTCGAACATGTCGAAGATCTCGTGTTGCACCTTGAAGAACTCCACCTGGTACTCCTCAGACCACATGACGCTCGGAAGCTTGTGGAGGCCGGCAAGCGTATCGGTGCCATACTCGGTGAAGAGGAAGGGCTTATCCGGCTCGATCTCGGCCCACGTGCGCATCTCCTCGATGAGGATCTCGCGGGCATCGGCGATGCGCGGGCCACCGCACACGTACCAGCCGTCGTAGCGGTTGAGCATCATGAAGTCGGCGAGATGGGTGCAGGTATCGATACCGGCGCGACAGCGCGTCACATTGGTGTAGGAGCGCGGTCGCCTCTGCGGATCGAGCTCGAGGCAGGCATCGAAAACCTTCTCGGCATAGGGGACGGCATTCTCGCTCGAGAAGTCAGGCTCGTTGAAGAGGCTCCAAGCGCAGACGCAGGCATGGCGCTTGTCGCGCTCGACCAGCTCCTCGAGGGCGACGAGATGCGCAGGCAGCGTGCGCTCGTGCACGAGCGGGTCGTCGAAGTAGGTCTCGCCCGAAGCGCCCGCCACCGCATCGGCGAAGTTCTTGGTGGAGCGGAGCATGCCCACAGCCGCGACCTCGTCGATCACGAAGAAGCCCTCGCGGTCCGCCTCATAGAGCTGTTCCTCGGCATAGGGGTAGTGGCTCGTGCGGAAGGAGTTCGCACCCATCCACTTGAGCAGCTCGAAGTCGCGTTTGTTGGCGACGGGATCGAAGCCCCGCCCATGGATCGGGCTGTCCTCATGGCGGCCGAAGCCCTTGAGGTAGACCGGGCGCCCATTGAGGAGGATCTTCGGACCCTCGATCTCAACCGTACGAAGCCCGATCTCGTCGTACCACTCATCGATGAGGATATCGCCGTCCCAAATCTGCACCGTGAATGTGTAGAGATAGGCCTTCTTGAGCTGCCAGAGATGGGCACCGCGCACAACGAGCTCGCCCGCATGCCCGACGGCGCGTGCGACCTCGGCGCCCGAATCATCGCTCACGACGAGCCTCACCTCATGATCGCCATTCGTCTCGACTGCGTAGGAGACGCGCGCGTCGTCGCCATCCAGGCTGATCGCGACCTCGAGATCCTCGATGCGCTCCTTCGGCGTCGCAAGCAAGCGCACGGGACGCTGCAGGCCGGCATAGTTGAAGAAATCGAAGTACGGAGCAGCGATGCGCGTGCCATCCCTCATGGTCGCCACGCCGCCGGCGGGAATGGTCTGCTCGGAGAGCTCGTTGCTCATCCTCACGACGACAAGGTTCCACTCGTTTGGGCGCACGACCCCTGCAATCGCCGCCGTGAACGGCGTAAAGCCTCCCTCATGGCTCGCGCACTCGGTGCCGTTCACATATACCGTCGCGCGATGCGTGGCCGCATCGAAGCGCAGATCGAGGTTGCCTCCGCACCACTCGCCCGGCACGAAGAACCGTCGCGCGTACCAGAAGTCGCCATAGTGCTCGCGAATCTCCTTGCTCGTGAAAAGGTCGTTGAAGCTTGCGGGAACCGGCACCTCCATGGGATCGGGAAGGCCCTTCTCGTGCCAGCCCTGCGCCATGCCCACACCCTCGGGGTCGAGTTTGAAGTCCCAGATGCCGCAAAGATCCTCGATGCGCCTCGTCGCGGTGAAGCGTGGGTAAAGCGATGCGAAACCCATGGTACATCCTCCCTAAGCAATACGATTCGGATAATGCTGAACCTCGCACTTCAGTATCCGCCATACATCGCAGCAGGAAAACCCCTATACTCGAGGAGTACGTGTCCGGTCATCAAGTCGATCGATTCAGACAACCCGCAATGCAGGAGACGGAGGACGCGCGATGACCCCCGAGGAACTCGATGCAAGGCTCATCGCCCTCAGCGACCACGAGAAGCGCTATCGATCCGGTGGCGCTCCCGCAGATTCCAACAGCCTGCATAAACGCGTCGCCATCGATGGCAACCCCGTTGTCAAATCCGTTTTCGGGGATCGCGCCATCCGCCATTGGGGCAGGCTCGGATTCGCCCCCAACATAGCCCCCGCTCCCCACGTCTTCATCGGACGCCATTCTCGCTTCAGGGACTACCCCTTGCACATCCACGATTTTGTCGAGCTCTCGTACATGTACAGAGGCTCCTGCATGGAGGTGGTCAACGGGGGCATACACGGCGTGCGGGAGAACCAGGTCCTGCTCGTCGACTCCGATACCGTCCACACCATCTCGCCGCTTGGCGAGAACGACATCCTCGTCAACATCCAGATCGAGAAGCCCTACTTCAACAGCAATTTCTTCAATCGTCTGGATATGGGAAGCATCGTGACCAGCTTTTTTGTCAACGCGATAACCAAAGGCACGAAGCATGACAGCTTCATATTGTTCCGCTCCGACCATAGCCGCAGGCTCGCCGTGTTCATGCGCGAGCTGTTCTGCGAATACTTCGACCCTTCCCCGCACCCGGTCGAGATGATAAACGGCCTGCTCTCCCTCATCATCTCCGAGCTTGTCAACATCCATGCCCAGGATGACCAGGGCGCCGGCTCCGCAAGGCTGAGCCCCGTGATCCCCGTTCTCAGGTATATCGAGCAGAACTTCGTCGACTGCACGCTCGAGGAGACGGCGCATGAGTTCAGCATGTCGACAAGCCGCCTCACCAAGCTGATCAAGCGCGAGACGGGGTCTACCTTCAAGACCCTCGTGCAGCAGCAGAGGCTAAGCGTGGCACGAAGGCTGCTGGCTGAAAGCGATCGTTCCGTTACCGATATCGCACGCGATGTGGGGTACTACAACATGAGCTTCTTCTATCGCATCTTCGAGCGGGAGTACGGCATGCAGCCCGGCGCATGGCGCCAGCACGCCGGAAATAAGCTTTAGGCCTGTTCTCCCTTAACGCATGGGCTATGGCTGTCCGCACTGCGCAGGCTGAAAAGCCATAGAGAATGGGGCCGGGTAAGCCGGCCCCATTCCAAAAGGAGCGCGCATTCTTCCGCTTCCTACCCGGCATCCTCGAGCATCGAGTCGTTGTAGCCGAAGAGATACGTGGCGATGGCGGCCCCGAAGAAGGAGATGGCCGCCTGGATGGGCACGGCCCAACCGCCGGGGAAGAATGCGAGCGCAGGCAGGGTGATGAGGTTGATGCCCGTGAAGGCGGTGCGCTGCACTCCGGCGATGGCGACGGGGATCGACGCTATGGCAGCCATGATGCAGACGATGACGAAGGGGCGCTTGAAGCGGAGGTTCACGCCGTAGAGCGCAGGCTCGGTGATGCCTGCAAGGAGCGCAGTCACCCAGTTGGGACCGGCAACCTCTTTGAGCTCGGCACTCTTGGTCTTGAGGAAGACGCCGAGGCAGGCACCGGCCATGGCGAAGTTGCAACCCCAGGACAGCGGCGAGAGCCAATCGTATTCGAGCGTGGCGAAGTTGTTCATGACGATCGGCGTGAAGGCGGTGTGGGCGCCGAAGATGATCAGCACCGGCCAGAAGCCCGCGAAGATGATGCCGGCCAGGATCGGATTGAGGTTGTACACGACGAGGATGGCATCGGCGATGAAGGAACCGATGAACTGGAAGACAGGGCCGACGGCGATGAGCTCGACAGGAACGAGGAGCGCGAGGATGATCATATAGCCGAAGAGCGAGAAGAACGTCTTGTTCATGATCTTCTTGAAGAGGGCCTCGAGCTTGGAGAGCAGCCACACCATGATGACGGGCGGGATAACGGAAGTCGCATAGTCGATCTGGCCCACAGGGATGCCGAGGAAGTCGAGCGCTGCGCCCTCGCCGGTCATCCCCACGATAGAGGGATACAGAAGCGGGAGCACGACGGCGAGCGCCACGTATCTGTTCGTGTTGAACTTATCAGCTGCGGAAACCGCGATGACGAAGGGCAGGAAGCGCATGAAACCGTCGGCGGCGGCATAGAGGATGGTGTATGCGCCCGTGGCTGCGAACTCGGGGAAGAAGTTGGAGAGCACGACGAGGATCGCCTTGAGCATGCCCGTGGCGACGAAACCGCCCATGAACGGGAAGAAGATGCCTGACACCATCTCGGAGAACTTCTCCAGCAGATTGCGATCGTCCTGCCCGGGGTCGGCTGCAACCTCGCCGCCGCCGAATCCGGCGCCGAGCTGCGCGACGCAGGCATCGTAGGCATCCTCGACATCGGTCCCGATGACAACCTGGTACTGACCGTTTCCGTGGATGACATCGATGACGCCCTTGACCGCCTTGAGGTCGGCGTCGACGGCCTTGCCCTCATCGTTGAGCACAAAGCGAAGACGCGTGACGCAGTGCGTGATCGATCTGATATTGTCGGCACCGCCCACGTTCTCGATCACAGACTCTGCGAGAGCCTTGTAGTCTTTGGCCATTGCAATCGTTCCCTTTCACATCGATCGAGCAGTTTTCCGTGCATCTAAAGTAAACGCGAAGGGACCGCCGCATAAGAATGACCAAACTGCCACCCTCATTGACGTTATTGGTTCAACTTGCATGCACGGTTTCCACGCACAACTTCGCCATGCCCGGATGGGAGCCCTCTTTGATCCCGCACTGGGGAGATCCTTCTGCGCGGCACGCCTATTTCACGGTCACGATGACGCGCGCATAGCCCACCATGTAGGTGTCGCTGTTCCCGCGCACATCGCGCGCGCGGCAGATGAGGTGGATCGTATCGCCCGCACACGCGTCGTTGGGGACGGCGAGCGTGCAGCTCGCGCCGTCTGCGGCAAGCGCGAGCTCTCCTGCATAGCTGTCCGCATCCGCATAGCGGAACCACCCGTACGCAAGCTCGTCGCCATCGGGGTCGGATCCTTCGGCGTGCAGCATGACCGTCTCCCCCGCAGCGGCGATCAGATCGAGCCCCTCGGCGATGCGAACCCTTGGCGCATGGTTGGCATCCCCATAGCGCTCGGCCACGCACCAGCTTGCGCGTTCCGCAAAGTCGTTCATCCAATCGGTAATCCAGCGTGTGAGCTGGTACGCCTCCGGTTTGAGCGGAGGCTCGCAGGCATCGGACGCGCTTTTCCAGTAGTCCGCGCGAGGATTGAACTCGTTGTCATCGTCGCGCACGAAGCGCCCGCCCCAGCCTCCGAAGCCGGGATCCTCGAGCGAGCGCAGCCCCTTGTCGATAAGATGCAGAAAGGCAGGGCTGTCCCCCTCGGAGATGAAGTCGTAGGTATCGCGCACCTGCTTGCCCCACCAATTGCCGCCGCGCAGCTCCCTGTTGGAGCCGAACTGGCTGCGGTCCTGCTCGCCCGGATACACGTGCTCGTCGAACCAGGTATGGTAGCGCGCACAGAGCGGCCCTTTGTCGAGCAGATGGGGTTTGAGCCAGCTCCCGCGATAGAGGTGCAGGCAGTCTGCAGGGCAGAGCGTCTCATCGAACATGAAGGCGATGCCGAAGATGCTCGTGCAGTGGAGCATGCGCAGATCGGGCCAGGTACCGGCGATGTAATCGCGGTAGGTGCTGTCCTGCGTCACGATCATGAAGATGACGCACGTCTCGCAGACCTCGCGATAGATGCGGTTCCACTCGGGCGTGCCTCGCCAGTCCTCCTCGATGCGCTTGAGCGCGCGGGCGATGGTGTTGGTGCCGCCTCCGGCGAGCAGGTACAGCTGGCGCGGATCGTCGGCGAGGATGCGCGCGCGGATGAGCTCCGAGCCGTCCGTGTCGGCTTCCATGTCACCCTCGATTCTGACGTTGCCGATGCAGGCGATGCTGCGCAGATAGTCCGCCGAGGGATATGCCTCATCGTGCACGCGGAGGTTCGGCAGGATCTTCTCGTAGTCGTCGATGTAGTCCCACATCCATTGCCCGCCCGCCCAGCGCATGGGCTCGATGCCTGCTGCCGGATCGCCCTCGTAATGGAAGCACGAGCTCGAAAGCACGAGGCCCTCTATGTCGATGTCGTTGGCGTAGAGCAGAAGGTGCAGGAAGGAATTCATGTCGTCGCACTCGGCGTCGTTGGTGAAGATCGCGCGGGCCTTGCATTTCTCCATGGGACATCCTTTCACGGGGCAGCACCACCAGTATCGCCCCATCGCAGCCCGATGCGGTCCACGCCGGCGGTTTACTAAATTACGCGATGCATGCAATACACGCTCAGCCGTAGCGCACCAACATGTACAAGCCGCTTAGAAGCCGAGACTGTCAGGGTGCAAAAGGAAGTCGAACAGCCCCATCGTGACAATACCGTTATCATCACGGGTAACGTTGACCACATCCTTTACGAGCACGATTTTCTTGAACGAGTCTCCGATCCCAAGCAGAGATGCCGTTTCCTGCCGTCGTTTTGCCTCGTCTGGAATCGAATAGGCCGATTGAACGTAGTAGCGCTTACCGGCAAGGTTTGCGACAAAATCGACTTCGAGCGACGACTCGCGTTCTCGCCCCTCTTTGTCTTTGGCTCTCCTACGCACCACTCCGACATCCACCGAATAGCCGCGATAGCGAAGCTCGTTGTACAAGATGTTTTCCATCAGATGGCTTTCCTCCACCTGCCTGAAGCCCAGCCTTGCGTTGCGAAGCCCCACATCCTCGAAGTAATACTTGAGCGGAGCTCCGATGTACCTGCGCCCCTTCACATCGTATCGAGCCGCAGGGCTTATGATGAACGCTTCTTCCAGGTAGCCGATATATGCCTTCACCGTGTTCAGGCTGATATTGGATTTCAGGGCACTCTTGAAGGTGGCTTGAATCTTCGATGCATTCGTAAGCGACCCCACCGCAGATGCGAGCACGTTCACCAGATCATCGAGCTCCTGAGTCTTACGGATCCCGTTGCGCTCAATCACATCCCTAAGGTAGGTCTCATCAAAAAGCTTCGTGAGATAGGACGCTTTCTGCTCTGGTGCATCCATCATTGCAACGAGGGGCAGCCCGCCGTATTCAATGTAGTCGGCCCAAGCATGGTAGATGTCGTCGGCTCGGACTTGCATGAATTCTGAGAAAGTCAGAGGCAATACGTGAACCTCATCCCCACGCCCGCGGAATTCGGTCAGCACGTCGGATGAGAGAAACCTTGAGTTCGAGCCGGTGACATACACATCAACGTTCTGGCGCCGAAGCAGGCTGTTCAGCACCCCGTAAATTCGCGGCGGTTTGCCGCTTTTCATCTCATCGTCCGATATCGCATACTGCACTTCGTCGAGAAACACGTAGTAGCGGCGCGATTCGTCAGGCACGAGGGACTTGATATGTGCCGACAGAGCCTTCGGATCGCGCAGATGCTCGCAGTCATCGTCATCGAGGGGCACTTCGATGATTTGAGCATCGCTTACGCCCCGCCCTCTCAGATACTCCCTGAACAGGGTGAAAAGCAAAAACGACTTGCCTGCTCTGCGCACCCCTGTTATCACTTTGATCAATCCGTTGTGCATGCGTGCCGCAAGATCCTGCACGTACTTGTCGCGAGCTATGTTCATGCATCCTCCATTGACAAATAATCCCGTTATCGGACTGATTTATCATTATTATACAGGTTCGAGGCGGAAGGGGCCGCTACATGCTGACACCTTCCCCCGATATCGGAGCGATTCTTCAACAGATGCTCAAATGCTGCAGGAATCTTCACGCCAGTCGCTACCGAACAACTCCCCTACACGTGCTTTCGACCGCGTTGTTCTACTTCAGCGACCATCGCCTGGCGCACCGCCGCGTTCCAGCCGGCGAGCAGTGCACTCCGTCGGCTCGGCTCCATGGCGGGCTCGTAGACGGTCCGCTCGATGCGCTCGGAGATGACGTTGGCATCGTAGATGCCCGCCGCGTGGCCTGCCACGAAGGCCGCGCCTGCAGCGGAGAGCTCGGCTATGCTCGAGACGCCCACGCTGGCATCGGCGATGTCCGCCTGGAACTGCATGAGGTAGGAGTTGGCCGTAGGACCGCCATCCACGCGCAGCTCGGCCACATCGAGGCCGGTATCTGCGCGCAGGGCCCCGACCACGTCGCCGATCTGGTAGGCGATGGACTCGAGCCCCGCCTTGACGATCTCGTCATGGCCGGTGGTACGCGTGACGCCGGTGAGGATGGCCGTTGCCCCATCGTCCCAGTGAGGCGCGCCCAGCCCCGTGAATGCCGGCACGAAGTACGTCCTGTCGGCGGGATTGGCGCGTCGCGCGCATACCTCCGCGTCACCCGCATCGCCGATCAGGCGCGCATCGTCGACCATCCAGCTCACGACGGCACCGGTATAGTTGACGTTTCCCTCGAGCACGTAGCTGATCTGGCCATCGATCTTCCAGCCGAGGCTCGTGACAAGGCCGGTGCCCGAGACAGCACGCGAGCCGCCCGTCTGCATCATGATCGAGGAGCCCGTTCCGTAGGTCGCCTTGACCTGGCCGGCGCGCACGCAGTCCTGGCCCATGAGCGCCGCCTGGGAGTCGCCCAGCATGCCGCAGATGGGGATGGGCTCGGCAAAGAACCCGCCTGCCGTGGTGTGGCCGAAGACGGAATCGGAGGGGAGGATGTCGGCCAAAGCCGACATCGGCACGTCGAAAGCCGCGCACAGCTCATCGCTCCACGCACATGCCCCGATGTCCATAAGCTGCGTGCGGCTCGCGTTGGAGGGCTCCGTCGCAAACGCGCGTTCCTCGGTAAGCGAGAAGAGCAGCCAGCTGTCCATGGTCCCCAAAGCGAGCTTCCCCGCCTCTGCAGCCTTCGCCACGGCGGGCACGTTGCGCACGAGCCACGCCATCTTGCCCGCCGAGAAGTACGGCGAGAGGTTCATGCCCGAAAGCTCGCGCACGCGCTTTGCGATGGCCGGGTCCGCCGCCTCCATCTGGGCGCAGATATCCTTGGCGCGGCTGCACTGCCACACGACGGCGTTGCAAAGCGGAGCCCCCGTTCCGCGATCCCATGCGATGCAGGTCTCCCGCTGGTTCGAGATGCCGAGGCAGGCAACCTCGCCACGGTCGACGCCCGCCGCCTCCACGACCTCGCGGATGAGGGTGCGCACGTTCACGACGATCTCTTCGCCATCATGCTCTATGAAGCCGTTGGCGTGGATGATCTGGCGATGAGGGCGGGCGCGCTTGGCCACGAGGCGGCCGTCGGCGGCGAAGATCACGGCTTTCGTGCCTTGCGTCGACTGGTCGATCGAGAGCACATAGGTGCCCATGCTAGACACCCGCCCTCTCCAGAAGCTCCCTCGCAGAGGCCGCAATGCCCGCGCCGTCGAGGCCGTAGTGGGCAAAGACCTCGGCGCTCGTGCCGGTCACGACCGGCGCATCAGGCAGGGCGAGCGTGCGCAGCAAACGCGGGCACCTCTCCCCCACGACTTGGGCCACGCGGCTGCCGAGGCCGCCGTAGGGCGCATGCTCTTCGATGGAGAGCACGGCCTTGGCGGCGCTCGCCGCACGCACCACGGCGTCCTCGTCGAGGGGCTTCACGCAGTACATGTCGAGCACGCAGGCGGAGATGCCCTGCTCATGCAGGAGCTTGCGGGCCAGAAGGGCGGAAAACACCATCTCGCCTGTCGCAACGATGGCGATATCGGTTCCGGCCTCGCCATGCCAGACGGCCTTGTCCATCTCGAAGGGGCACCCATCTTCCGCATAGATGTCCTCCACGGGATTTCTGCCCACACGCAAATAGGCCGGCTTCTCATCGGCAAGCAGGGCCTTTACGAGCTCGCGCGTTTGATGGCGGTCGCTCGGCAGGTAGACGCGCATATTGGGAATGGCGCTCATGGCGGCGATGTCCTGGGCCGAGTGGTGGCTCATGCCGAGGGCTCCGTAGCTCACGCCGCCCGAGATGCCTATGATCTTGACGTTGGCGTTGGAATAGGAGCAGTCGATCTTCGCCTGCTCGTAGCTGCGCGTTGAGACGAAGCTCGCCGGGCTTGCAGCCCAGGCCTTCTTGCCGCAGGAGGCAAGGCCGGCGGCGATGCTCACGAGGTTCTGCTCGGCGATGCCCACCTCGACGGACTGCTCGGGGTACGCATCGAAGAAGGTGGTAAGGGAGGCGGATCCGCGCGAGTCCGAGCAGAGCACCACGATGCTGCGGTCGTGCCGTGCGGCGGCAACCAGCGTATCGCAGATGGCTTGGCGGTTGGGAATCGTGTTCCTAGGCATTGAGCGCCGCCTTCCTATGCGCGGAGAGATCCGCGATGATCTGCTCGTACTCCTGTGCCGTAGGCAGATGGTGGTGCCATGATGCCTTGTTTTCCATGACGGAGCTGCCAGAGCCCTTGATGGTGTTGAGGATTATGGCGCAGGGCTTGCCTTTGACGGAAGCAGCCTCATCGAGCGCGCGATCGATTGCGGCGAGATCATGGCCGTCGGCCGCAAGAACCTTCCATCCAAA
>JAWRJQ010000024.1:0-20256 GCA_040307385.1 Atopobiaceae bacterium | reverse complement strand
GGCAGCGACAAGCGCTCCGGTGAATGCGAAGTGCCAGTAATCCCAGATATCAACGTCAACGGTCTGGGTGGTTCCCGTGATGATCATGACGATGTTCACGAGAAGCCCCAGCGGGATGATGAAGGTGCCGACATTGGAGGCGAATGCGATGGCCGCCGCAGCAGGCCAGCCAACGTCCACGACATCGAGAGACAGGCCGTACCTCGTGCACATCTCGGATACGGCGGGGACGAGGTTGCCGCCGAACACCTGGCCGATGACGAGGTTCAGGCCGATGAAGCCCACGCCCACTGTGAGGCCGGCGCGCAGGCTCTTGCCGAATCCAGCACCGAGGACCACGCCGAAGATCGTCAGGATGATGGGCATCATGATGGTCGAGCCGGCGTCGTTCAGGAACTGAAAAGGAGCAAGCAGGATATCCATATTCATTCCTTTCGTCTAGATCGATACGACAAGCAAATGCTCCATCGCACGTGCGAACCCGATAGCCTCCGCGGTAAGGCCTGGGATTGGTGCCGAATCCGGAAGATCACTCCCCGTCGTTGCCCTCAGCCTCCATAAGCTCGAGGATCTGGGCATCGGCAGCGTCGGTGCCCACACCCATGAGATAGGGCATGCCATTGACATAGGGGCAATGCAGCTCGGTCGGGGCGAGCGAGGTCGCCACGATGAAATCGTAGTTGCGAGATTGCTCGGGCGCCGATGCCAGGGGAACCTGGGTGATCTCGTACTTGCCCGCATAGCCGTTCGCGTCGAGGAGGGCCTCGACCTTCTTACGGGCGATTGTCGAGGTCACAATCCCCGACCCGCAGGAGAGCAGAATACGCTTCTTTTTGTTGCTTGCCATGTGGAACCTACCTTTCAGACGCGCACGGATCTGCATGCCGTGCAAGCCATAGCCTGACTACCCTTGTACGATCGCTCCACATTGTCCGAAGGCTATTCGCCGATGACCACCACGCGTATCCGACGGTCGCGCTCGCGCGTACGGTCGAAATCGACGAAGAAAACGGAGGGCAAGCCGTTGGTCTGGAGCTTGCCATCTCCAACCTCCATGGTCACGGAACTACCGAGGATGGTGGAGCGCAGGTGGGCATCGCCGTTCCAGAGCATGGTACGGTCACCCCCAGGCAACCATGACTCGGGGTCGGGCCACGACTCGACCTCCTCGAAATGCAGGGTTCCTGGATAGCGATAGGTCGACCAGTCATGCTGCTCGGGAAAGACCCTCTGAAGGCCGTCGTTCAAATCCTGCTGGAGGAAGGTGCCGCCGGCAGGCATGCGATCGTGATCGTATTCCTCGATGAAGACGGAGCAGGTGGTATGGCATGAGATGATGGCGCAGATGCCCTCCTTGATACCGCTTTCGGCCACGATGTCGGCCGCACGCTCGGTGATGTCGTGGTAGTCGGGCCGACCGGCACAGGTGTGGACACCGATCTCCCCCTTGTAAACAGCCATAATGCTACGCCTTTCCCTGGATATCGCTGCGGGCGCGGTCAAGAGCCTCGAACATCTCCTCAAGCGTGGCAAACGGATCGTCGGCCGCAACGATGCCGGAGGTGCCGCCCGTGGCGTCGCCGCCGTAGATGATGGCGTCGTAGACGTCTTGGCCAGTGGAGATGCCCGCAGCTTGGAGCACCATCGTATCGGGAGAGATCGACTTCACGGCCTCGGTGGATGTGCGGATATAGTCCTCGTCGGCGATCTGCCCCGTGCCGATAAGGCTATGAAGCTCGCATGTCATGATATCGGGATGCAGCTCCGCGATGGCACGGGCCTCTTCTACGGAGTCGGCACACACGCAGGTGAGGATGCCCACCTCGCGGGCACGTGCGATGGTCTTGACAAGCTCGCCTATGGTAAGGGGGTTCTCGGCATGGTTGAGAAAGGTCGCCTTAACGCCGGCGGCTGCAAGGGCCTCGGGCAGGATATGCCCCATGCCGCGACCAGGGGTAAGGCACTCCATGTTTTGGGCGCAGGGTATGAGGTGAGGACAGCAATCCGCAACCCATGCAAGATCGATGAGCTGGGCGGTGAACAGGCATTGGAATCCGTACTGCTCGCATAGCTCGTCCACCTTGCCGGCAAGCTTGCGCAGATCTTCGCCATACAGATAGGACTTGGGATTCACGACGAAGAACGGACGCTTAAGAACGATTTTCTCCATGCTTTGCCTCCTATCGCAGCCATGGACCAGGATAAGCTTCCACCTGTCCTATATGATGATCCCATCATACTTGTTCATGATTTAATGTACAAGTATTTTTCCAAAAAATTTCGGTCAAGAGGACCCGGTTTAGAAAACGAGGCTATATGGGCTTGGCGCCCGTACAGGTATCAGTGCGGCTGGATTGCATCGCCCACAACGGATTGCCCGGCCTTGAGCCAGGTGTGATTCCATTCAATAGGTCTGCCATCGGCAAGGCGGATGGTCTGCTCGAGCATGAGCACCGGCAACGATTCGTCGCAGCCCAGATAGGTACCGTACTCCTTCCCTGCAATCAGGGCCGTATAGAGGATATGCGCATAGACGATTTTTCTCCCTGAGCAGCGTTCGACGGCCTCGAAGGCGGACTCCATCGTGAAATCGACCTCGTCGAGGCCGGGGCATTCCGGCAGGCTGAACCAACCTTCCTGGCAGATGACCGGTTCGCCGTCTACGGTACGGACACGGCGGACGAACAGCACGTTATCGCCCGGATCGAGCTCGAGCTCGCGGGCAACCACCGGCGATGCGGGAACAACCTGCTTGTCGATCACATGGGTGATGAAATCCTTGCCTTGGGAGCGGAGCGATTCGGCAAAGGAGAGGGGGCGGACCCCCGCTGGATGGGAGATGCCCGGCTCGGCGACAAAGGTCCCCCTGCCGTGCTCCTGCGTCAAGAGCCCCTCGTTCACCAACGTTCGTATCGCATGGCGAACCGTACCGCGGGAGAGCGAAAAACAGCTCATGAGCTCGTGCTCGGACGGGATCTTCCTACGGGGCCTCCACTCGCGCGAGTATATCTTCTCCCGAAGGAGGTCGGCGAGCTGGATATGGAGAAGCGTCGGCGATGACTTGTCTATATGGGGGGCAGGGCGCTGCCCCCCATCAGCAGCTTCGGACATCGAGGCGATTGGCGAGGAGGGAAAAGATGGGATATCTTCGAAGGACATGGATCTGGCACCTGCCGTATGGAGAAAGATGTATTGGAACTGTATAAGTAGTATACAAGATGCGTATCCCAGCCGCTACGATGGTCATAGCGGCACAGAGCAGGGAATCGCCTCCAGAAGCCCAGAGCAACGGGGCGGCCGCAGCGAAACGGCCGTCCCGTAAGAGATGGCAGGCTCGGGCAAGCGACGCTACAGGCTGATATCCGAGTCTCCGCCGAGCTTGTAGAAGAGCGCCAGCGAGATGATCGTTGTGAGCGTAAGGATGCTGGCCAGAGCACCGGCAGTGCCGTATTCGGTGCGCGCAACCTGTTGGTATACGGATACAGACATCGTGATCGTAGAGCTCGTATACACCATGAAGGATGCGGATAGCTCGTTGACGATGGTCACCCACGAGAGAATGGCGCCGGAAAGGACTCCGGGCATCATCATGCGGGCCGTGATCTTGAAGAAGGTCCTAACCGGACCGCAGCCGAGGCTGATGGAAGCCTCCTCCACGCTCGGACTCAGCTGGTACATGATTGCGGTGCTGGATCGTAGCGTGTAGGGAAGCCGCCTGATGACGAGGGCCACGATGATGATAACCGGCGTGCCGGTGAGGACCAGCATGCCCTTGTTGAACGCCATCAGAAGCGTCAGGCCGAGAACCGCGCCGGGCAGGATGTAGGGGAACATCGTGATGGCATCGACGAAACGGGTCAGCGCATTGGGCTTGCGCGTGGAGGCGTAGGCGATGAGCATGCCCAAGGAGACGATGATCGCGATGGCGCACAGGCAGTAGCTATAGGTGTTGATGATCGGCCTGCCCAGGGATGAGAAGACCGTCCGGTAGCTCTCGATGGAGAATCCGACCCGGAACATCTTCCCCTCGACGGGAAGGAAGCTCGTGACCAAGATCGTGATGTGCGGAATCATCGAGAAGAGGATGATCCCGTAGGCGAAGACATGTGCGAAGACGCCGCCCAGCCCCTCGAAACTGCTCTTGCGGATGGGTTTGAGCGCATTCATGGTATAGGATTTGCGGTTGATCACGTACTGCTGGCCGAGGAGGAATGCAAGCGTGATGACGACCATGATCACGGATATGGCGGCAGAGAAGTTGGAGTTGCCGCCGATCTCGTTGATGTATTCGGTGTAGACCATGGTAGACAGGGCGTTGAGTCCCTCGCCGAGGACCATAGGGGTGCCAAAATCGGCGAGCGCGTTCATGAAGACCATGAGCGCTGCGGCGAGCAGGGTTGGGAGCACGAGCGGGAGAACGACCGTGAAGAGCTTCTTGACCGGCGTGCAGCCCATGCTTTCGGCAGCCTCGATGAGCGAGGCGTCTATCTTCCTGAGCGCTCCCTTCATGTAGATGTAGATGAAGGGATAGAGCTTGAGGGTGAGCACGAAGATGATGCCGCCTATGCCGTAGACATTCGGAAGCGCGATGCCGATTCTCGCGCAGAGCTGTGTGAGGAACCCGCTTCTGCCGCAGAGCAGAACCCACGAGTACGCACCGATGAACGGCGGCGAGAGCAAGGCTATGACAGCGAGGATATCGAGGAGCCTCTGGCCCTTGAAGCGGTACATCGACATCAGGTATGCGAGCGGCGCGCCGATGAGGATGGCGAGCGACATGACGCTCACGCCGATGATAAGCGAGTTCTTGAGGCCGCGCAGATAGTAGTTCCTGCTGAAGAACTGCATGAAGTTCTCGAGCGTGAACGCGCCGGTACCGCTGCTCTGAAACGCCCTGATGAACAGTGTAAAGAGCGGGTATGCCAGAAAGACGAGCAGCAGCAGCGTGATAACGAGGGTGGATACGAACCAGAAATCCAGCTTGATTCTAGCTTTCGCCCTCTCCTTCGCCATCGATGCTCACCCCCTTGATGAGGCTGCGGGAGCCGTCCTCGGTGAAGACGTTGACCTTCTCCGCCATGGGAGTGATGAAGACGCGGTCGCCGTTCCCGTAGCGGCGCACGAGATAGTTCATGGGCTCGTCAAGCTCGTTCTCATCGTCGAGGTCGAGCGCCTCTACGTTCTCAAAGGACACCTTGTAGCTCATGTTCTGGCCGAGGAAGGTGCTGCTGAGGATGCGCGCCTCCAAGCCCTTGTCGGTATAACGGAACTCATTGGGCCTCATGGAGACGATAACCCTCTGTCCATCGGCGGCCTTATCGGATAGCTCGGGGATCTCGAGCATGCAATCGTCATTGAGAACGACGGAGCGCTTGGATCCATCGATGCGCGCTGTGGCATAGAAGAGGTTCGAGAAGCCGATGAAGCTTGCAACGAAGGTGTTGTACGGGCGCAGGTAGATGTCCATCGGCTGGCCGATCTGCTGGATCACGCCGAGCTTCATGACTGCGATCCTATCTGAGATGGCGAGGGCCTCCTCCTGGTCGTGCGTGACATAGACCGTCGTGATGCCGACCTTCTTCTGAAGCTCGCGGATGGTCGTGCGCATCTCGATACGGAGCTTCGCATCGAGATTGGAGAGGGGCTCGTCCATGAGAAGCACGCTCGGATCGACAACGATGGCGCGGGCGAGTGCGACACGCTGCTGTTGGCCTCCCGATAGGCGATCGGGCAGGCGATCTTGGAAATCGTCTATCCTGACGATCTTCAGGATATCATCGACCCTCTTCTTCATCTCCTTGGCAGGCGTCTTCCTCTGCTTGAGGCCGAACTCAACGTTCTGCCGCACCGTGAGATGCGGGAAGATCGCATAATTCTGAAACACCATGCCGATATTGCGCTTCTGGGGCGGAACGTCGTTCATGACCCTATCGTCGAAGTAGAACTCGCCGCCCTCGAGCGTATTGAAGCCGGCGAAGATGCGAAGCAGGGTGGTCTTGCCGCAGCCCGACGGGCCGAGCAGCGTGAAGAGCTCGCCATCTCGTATCGACAGCGTCAGATCCGGGATAACCGGAGCATCGCTGTCCTCGTACTGCTTCACCACATGCTCTGCGCGGATTCTCACGTTCATCTCCTTAAGAACAATACGGCGGAAGGCACGGGAAGCGTCTTCCGCCTAGAGCTTCGATGGGGCCTGCACGCCTGCTACGCGTAGACGAGGTCTGAGAACATACGAAGGACCTCGTCTTGGACATCGGACGTGACGATGGGCTCGGGGTAGAGCTTCAGGCTATCGAATGCGGGGAAGCCCGCCGGCGCAGCAACGTCGGGACGAACGGAGCGGGAGCTGTGGCCCTCCATGTACCTGGTCTGGAAGTCTTGGCCGAGTGCATATTCGACGAATTTCTTGGCATTCTCCAGGTTGGGAGCGTTCTTGATGATCTGGATGGGGCCGCCGATGAGAGCGGAGCCCTCCTCCGGCCAGATGGCCGTGATCGGGGCATCATCCTTATAGGAAGCATAGTAGAGCTCGTGGGAAAGCCCGACGGTGTACTCGCCGTCGGCAACGCCCTTGGGCACGCCGGAGGATCCGGAGAGCAGCTTGCCGTCGAGCTGGGCGCAGAACTTGGCCATCCAGTCCCAGCCGTTCTCGTAGCTCCGCCCGTCGCCCATAGCGGTCAGAAGGTTGAAGACGAGCACGTTGGAGAGGGACGATGCGGCAGGGTCTGCGAAGGCGATCTTGCCCTTGAGAGCGGGATCGAGCAGACTGTCCCAACCCGTGATCTTGATGTCGCCGATAAGGTCGTTGTTGACCAAGATCAGCGTAGGAACAAGGCAATACGTGCTGACCTTGTTCTCGCGGATCCTATAATCGTCGAGGATCTCGTCCTCGCACTCGGGAACATACTCCTCCCACAGATCTATGGATGAGAGCGAGGTGCCGAGGGAGCCGCCGAACATGAGATCGCCCTGCGGATTGTCGGCTTCGGCGGTGATACGCGAGATAAGCTCGCCGGCGCCGCCGGAGACGATCTCGACCTTGATTCCCGTCTGCTCCTCGAACGTGGGGATGGCGATGCCGAGCTCTTCCTCGGAAAGCGGAGAGTAGATGACGAGCTTGCCTGAATCCGAAGCGGAATCGGAGCCCGAGGCAGGCCCATCTCCGGTACAGGCGCTTAGCGCAAGCATGGCAGCACCGCTGGCGGTGCCCAGAAACGAACGACGCGTCAGATTCTTGCTCATACAACCACTCGCTTTCTTTGGATCATCTACACATTGCACCATCGATACGCCTATCGATGAATAGCTTGCATATTAATCTATGTGCAAGTAATAAAATTAAACACTGCGTCGAAATTCGGCGAACGGACGGTCGATGCACCCGCTACCCCGTCAAACTTATTATGCAGATGCATGGCCCCTTCGGCACGCCGGGCCTGCCGTACGGCATACGGCGGATGCCCAAAATGTCCCTAGTGTAGCAGGAGCCAGGCCCGATACATGCTCCACTGCCGCATATCTGCTACACCAGGGACATGTTGGTGCTCTCTACGGCATCTGCAGCGGTTGCTAGAAATCAAAACCCCCAGCTTGCAGACTCAACCGCAAGCTGGGGGCCGGACAGGCGTGGCTATCGGAGGTGCGTTACTCGCCGAAGTTGTAGCGTACGAAGGAGACGAGCTCGATCGTGTCGCCGAGCTCCTTGGAGACCTTTTCGGCAAGCTGGCTGACGGTGAGGGAGCCGTCCTTGACGAAGGCCTGCTCGGAAAGGACGTTCTCCTTGTAGTACTTCTCGAGCTTGCCGAGGGCCATCTTCTCCTGGATGGCCTCGGGCTTGCCGGAATTGGCTGCCTGGGCCTTGGCGATCTCGAGCTCATGGGCGACGACATCGGCGGGCACGTCGTCGCGCGTGGCGGCGATGGGGTTCATGGCGATGCACTGCATGGCGACATCGCGGCCGAAGGACTGGAACGCCTCGTTGACGACGGTCTCGGGCGTGCCGACCGAGAACTCGACGAGATCGGCATGCTTGCCGTCGTGGTGGATGTAGCTCACGAGGGCGCCCTCGGTGGCGACGCGGCAGAAGCGGTTGATCTTCTGGTTCTCGCCGATGACGTGGATGCTCTCCTTGAGCTCCTCATCGACGGTGGAGCCGCTCATCGGGCACGCGAGGAACTCGTCGAGCGTCGCGGGGTTGCATGCGGCGACGACCTTGGCGAGCTCGAGCGCGAACGCGCGGAACTTGGCGTTGGTGCCCACGAAGTCGGTCTCGCAGGTGAGCTCGACGAGGGAGCCGACCTTGCCGTCATCGGTGATGTAGGCGGCGATGGTGCCCTCGTTGGTGTCACGGCCGGCGCGCTTGACGGCCTTGGCGAGACCCATGGTGCGCAGGACGTCGACGGCCTTCTCGATGTCGCCATCAGCCTCGACGAGCGCCTTCTTGCACTCCATCATGGGCGAGTCGGTCATCTCGCGGAGCTGCTTGACAAGTGCAGCGGTAATCTGAGCCATATACTGTCACTCCCTTGGACAAACAGGTCGGTTTACTCGGACACGGTCTCGACGGCGGGTTCGGCAGGAGCCTCGGCAGCCGCCTCTTCGGCAGGAGCGGAAGCGGTGCCGGCGTCGGCTGCGGGAGCCTCGCCTGCGGCAGCGCCCATCTCCTCAGCGGAAATCTGGGCCTGGCCGCCGCCGGTGAGGATGGCATCTGCGGCGAGCTCGCACATAAGGGAGACGGAGCGGATGGCATCGTCGTTGGCGGGGATGCCGTAGTCGATGACGTCGGGATCGGAGTTGGTATCGAGCAGGCCGATGACGGGGATGTGCAGACGGTTGGCCTCCTTGATGGCGATCTCCTCGCGCTTGGTGTCCACGACGAAGAGGGCCTGCGGAAGCGCCGTCATGGTGCGCACGCCGCCGAGGTTGCGCTGGAGCTTCTCAAGCTCCTTGGAGAGCAGCGCCTGCTCCTTCTTGGGCAGCGTGGCCATCGTGCCGTTCTCGACCATGGCCTCGAGCTCCTCCATGCGGTTGATACGCGAGCGCATGGTGACGAAGTTGGTGAGCATGCCGCCGAGCCAACGCTGGTTGATGTAGGGCTGGCCGGAACGCTCGGCCTGGGCGGCGATGGGCTCCTGGGCCTGCTTCTTGGTGCCCACGAACAGCACCGTGCCGCCGCGACCGGCGATATCCTTGAGGAAGGTGTACGCGGCGTCGGCGCCGAGCATGGTCTGCTTGAGATCGAGGATATAGATGCCGTTGCGCTCGCCGAAGATGTACGGCTTCATCTTAGGGTTCCAGCGACGGGTCTGGTGACCGTAGTGGCATCCGGCGTCGAGCAGGGTCTGGATCGTGATCTTAGCCATGGAAAACCTCCTTGTGGTTGTTCCTCCGCACGATGTCATCCCCTTGCACCACCCATACGCTGGCTGACGTAGCTGGGCACCACGGTACGCGGGTCGTCGCACGTGTGACGTCTGCGCTGCTTTTGTGCAGCGTGCCGCGCCTTATGCGCAGCAACTAGCTATATTAGCATGCTTTCATCCTCGATAGCTCAGGAATTCGAGCGTGTTTTCATCCTTCACGAATCGGAGCGCGGATGGGCCTGCCGCGTGGCATCTTTGAGCCGGTCGATGGAGACGTGCGTGTAGATCTGCGTGGTCGAAAGCGACTCATGACCGAGCAGTTCCTGCACGGTCCGCAGGTCGGCGCCGCCGCCGAGAAGCTCGGTCGCAAAGGTGTGCCGCATCGCGTGCGGTGTGATCGACATGTCTTTTCCGGCGGCGCGCACACGCTTCTCGAAGGCGGTGCGCAGGGCATCCGCCGACATGGCGTTGCCGCGTGTGGAGACGAACAGGGCATCCACGGGCTTGTCGGTGCGCGTGAGTGCGGGGCGGCCGCGCTGCAGGTAGGCACGCAGGGCGTCGAGCGCGCGCGGATAGAGCGGGACGATGCGCTCCTTGCTCCCCTTTCCGAAGAGCTTGATCTGAGCCTCGGCGAAATCGACAGCATCGATGGTGAGCGACGCGACCTCGGCGATGCGCGCGCCAGACGCATAGAGCAGCTCGACGAGGGCGCGATCGCGCATACCTGCGGGATCGGAGGCATCGATGGCCGAGATGATGTCGGCGATGTCATCATCCGCCAACGTTTTCGGCAGCTTCTTGGAGAGCTTCGGACTCACGATGGCAGCAGCCGCATCCTGGGTGACGAGCTCCTCGCGAACGAGCCAGCGATAGAGCGCGCGGATGGACGAGAGGCGCCGATTGATGGTTTTGTCGGCATAGCGCGCGCGGGAGAGATCGGCAAGATAGGATCTGAGCTCGCGATGGCTGATGGAGGCGGCGTCGATACCCTCGCGCTCGGTCCATGAGGCGAACGAGGCGAGATCGGTTGCATAGGCCCGCACGCTATGGGGCGAAAGCCCGCGAACATCCTCGAGATAGGCGATGAACCGGTCGATCCAGCTCCTGAACCGATCTTCGCGCGGAGTGCGCCGCCGCGCTTCGGAGGACTCCCCCGCCATCACGAACTCCCCGGGAAGAGGTCGCGGCGCGCCGAGACGAACCGCCGTGCATCCTCGGCACCCCGCCGCGCGTAGGCGGCTTTTCGGTCTGCCTTTGACCTGATGTGCTGCTCGAGCGGCGGGAACACGCCGAAATTAACGTGCATGGGCTGGTAGTTCACGCATGCGGGATCGCTCGCATAGGCGACGAGGGAGCCGAGGGCCGTCGTGGCGGGCAGGACGGGCGGCTCGAGATCGTTGAGGCGTGCATACACGTTCAGCGCGGCGAGAAGGCCGGATGCGATGGCCTCGACGTACCCTTCGGTGCCCGTGATCTGCCCGGCCAAGAAGATGTCGGTGCTCGGAATCGAGAAGCCCGGCGATAGGGCATGGGGCGCGTCCACGAACGCATTGCGGTGCATCACGCCATAGCGGAAAAACTCCGCATGGGCGAGGCCGGGAATCATCCTGAACACGCGCGCCTGCTCCGAAAACGCGAGGTTGGTTTGGAATCCCACGAGATTATATGCGGTTTTTGCAGCGTTCTCCGCCCTGAGCTGCACCGCCGCGAAAGGCCGCCTGCCCGTGCGCGGGTCTGTGAGCCCGACCGGCTTGAGGGCGCCAAAGGCGAGCGACATGGCTCCGGTGCGTGCGACCTCCTCGACGGGCTGGCATGCCTGGAACAGGTCCTTCGACTCGAAGTCGTGCGCAACCGCGCGCCGGGCACCGACGAGCTCCGTCACGAACGCCTCGTACTCGTCGCGGTCCATCGGGCAGTTGAGGTAATCGCCCGCTCCATCATCTGCATAGCGCGAAGCCCTGAACGCCCGATCCATGTCGATGGTATCGGCGTCGACGATGGGAGCCGCTGCATCGAAGAACGAGAGGCTTTCCGCGCCGAGCAGCGCGCATAGGCGGGAGAAGAGCGCCTCCGAGCACAGAGGGCCTGCGGCGATGACGGCGGGAGCATCGGGAATGCGCACGACCTCCTCGCGATGGACCGTGATGCGCGGATCATCCTCGATTGCGCGTGTGACGGAGTGCGCGAACAGCGCGCGATCGACGGCGAGCGCACCTCCTGCGGCGACGCTCGTCGCATAGGCGATTTCGAGAAGCTTCGAGCCGTAGAGGGCGAGTTCCGCCTTGAGCATGCCCGCAGCGGTCTCGGGTTTGGTCGATTTGAGCGAGTTCGAGCACACGAGCTCGGCGAAATCGCCCGTCCTGTGCGCGGGTGACGTTTTTGCGGGACGCTGCTCGAACAGATCGACCTCGATGTTTCTCTCGGCCAGCTGCAGGGCGCACTCCGAGCCTGCGAGGCCCCCGCCCACGATGGCAACGCGCATATGGCAGCACCTCCCTTGCCTGCCCCCATTCGGGGATACCCCCCCCATTGGGGGATACTCCTCGAATGGGGGATGGCCTCGTTCGGGGAGCATCTCCTCCCAACGGGCCGACGGATCACTGCCTTCTATTGTGCGATAAAAACGCATCTCGTGAAGGCGTGTATCTTCCGTCGGGCAATTTGGACACCAAACCCATGACCTCGTATTCCGACAGGGTGTGGATGACGGTGATGACGTCCTTGTTCAGGCGTTCCGCAAGCTCGCGCGGACGTGATGGCGATGCGAAGAGCGCCGAGAGCACCTCCCCCTGCGGAGCGCTCCCCTGGCGGGCGATGCCCCGTATGAGGTTGTACTGCGAAGCGATGGCCTGCTCGAGATCCTGCTCGTCGCAGATGATGTCGGCTCCATCTGCGATGAGCTTGTTCGTGCCGCTCGACGTAGGCGAGAAGATCGACCCCGGCACGGAGAAGAGCCCCCGCCCTAGGTTCTGCACGGTTTCCGCCGTCGACATGGTTCCCGAGCTCAAGCCCGCCTCCGCCACGAACGTGGCTCTCGAAAGCGCCGCGATGATGCGGTTACGCTGGGGAAACTGAAACTTCTGGATGCCGGTTCCCCAGGGAAGCAGCGAGACGACCGCCCCCTTGCCCTCCGCCGCTTCGAGAAAGATGTCGGTCGAGCTCGCGGGATAGATCTTGTCGGCTCCGGTTCCCGCGACGACGATGATGTTGCCTCCGGCGTCGAGCGCGGCACGGCCTGCTGCATGGTCGCACCCGCGCGCGCCGCCCGAGACCACCGTGAGCGAGCACTCCGCGCCGATGCGCGCCGCCATCTCGGCGACGGCGAGACCATAGGGCGTGGCACGACGCGCTCCCACGATGGAGAGCATCTCGGTGCGCAGTATCTCGGGATCGCCGAGCACATAGAGCGCAGGGGGATCCTCGAGGCCGCGCACAAGCTCGGGATAGACATCGTCATCGGGCTTGATCACGTATTTCCCAACAGCCATCGCCGCCCTCCTAACCGAACGATCGCGAGCGGAACGCGCAGGCTTCGAGCACGTGCTCCGTGGACACGCGCTCGCTCTGCTCCAGATCTGCGATGGAGCGGGCGACGCGGGCCACCCGCACGATGGCTCTTCCACCCATCGCAAGACGATCCGATACCGTCTCGAACGCGCGCTGCGCCTCGAGGGAAAACCCCATCGAGCCGATGTTTCTCCCGCTGACGGACGGCACGCCCTTCTCGCGCCGCGCACGGAACTCCAGGGCAGCGTCCAGCAGTTCGCGCATATCGTGCGATGAGAGCCCCTGCGCACCCGAGATGATCTTCTGCGAATCGGGACGCGCCACATCGACGAGCACATCGATCCTATCCATGAGCGGCCCGCCGATGCGTGCCTGGTACGTGGCGATGCGCTGCGCCGAGCAGGTGCACTCATGGCCGGCATCGCCCAGATGCCCGCAGGGGCAGGGATTCGACGCCGCGATGAGCTGGAAGTTGCAGGGAAAGCTGTACACGCCATCCACCCTCACGATGCGCACGGCATGCTCTTCCATGGGCTGCCTGAGCGATTGCAGCACGTTGGTGGCGAATTCGGGCATCTCGTCGAGAAAGAGCACGCCCTGATGGGCAAGCGAGATCTCGCCGGGCATCACCGGGCGGCCTCCTCCCACCAGGCCTCCCATGGAGATGGAGTGATGCGGCGCACGGAAGGGCCTGATGCCCTTGGCGATGGAATCGGTGCTCGCGCCGGCAACCGAGTGGATGAGCAGCGCTTCGTTGAGCTCATCGTCGCTCATGCGCGGAAGAATCGAGGGCATGCGCCGCGCGAGCATGGTTTTGCCCGCCCCGGGCGGCCCCATCATCATGAGGCCATGGTTTCCCACGGCGGCGATGAGAAAGGCGCGCTTAGCCATGTCCTGGTCGATGACATCGGCGAAATCGAGATCGCATGCATCCTGATCGGACGTCTCGTTGCGCCTGAGCTCGGCGAAGCGTGCGAAGGGCACGCATCGCTCGAGCCCTGCGCGCATCAAGCCGATGTTGGCGCACACGAGGCCGTCTTCGATCGGCAGCGATCCCTGCTCTCCTCCGAACACGAGGTTGAGGCCCAGCTCATGCGCGAGGCGCGCGTAGGCGACCGTCCCCCGCGTGGTCATGACGTCGCCCTTGAGCGTCAGCTCGCCCACGAACATGCAGGCGTCGAGGCTTTTTTTGGGAATCTGCCCGGTCGCAGCGAGAATAGCCACCGCGATGGGAAAATCATAGGCGGTCCCCGTCTTCCTGAGCTCGGCGGGGGCGAGGTTGATGGTCACGTGATCGCGCGGAAAGGAGAATCCGCACTCCTTGAAGGCGCTGCGCATCCGCATCCTCGACTCCATGACCACGGAATCCGGACATCCCACGATCGTGATGGCGGGAATGCCGCCCGAGATGCCCACCTCGACCGTTACCGGGAGGGCGTTCACGCCCCTGATCTGAGCGGTTTGAACGGCATAGCTTTCTTGGGCCATCACTCATCCCACCAATAGCAGCCTCTGAGATGGACGATATGGGCGATGCGGTTGCTGAGAAATGTGATCGCGATCACATCGAATCGCACGGTTCCCGTTTCTGCGTGCTCCTTCTTGTAGAGCTCGGACATCTTGGCGTACCGCTCGAACTTGTGGGCATCGAACGCCTCTTCAGGGGGCTCGTCACCGTCGTCTCCAAGGGAGCACTCGAGAAGCCGCCTGCTCTTCACCTCGACGAAGACGGTCTCATCGTCGGTTTGCGCGATGATATCCGTCTCGCCGAACGGCGTATGCCAGTTGGCGTCGATGATCTCGTAGCCGTTATCGCACAGAAACGATCGGGCGAGCATCTCTCCATAGGCGCCCACCTCCTTAGTCGAGAATTCCTCGATTCCCTCGAACGCCGGGCGGGTGACGTCCATGACGGCCTCGCATTTGCTCTCGAACTCTGCCATGCGGCTCCTCCGTTTCAGCTTGCGCGCTTCCTTTGGAGAGCCCAGTGTGACAGGTCGGCTTTTCGGCACGCTGACCATGGGCGTGCAGGTAGCTGTCGGGAACCTGCATGGGCAGGTACGTCGGGTTTCGATTGCAGCTGATGCGCTCGGGGCTTCCTTGGGCGCCCGTAAGATATCCACAGGCCCCGGTACGCTAGAACAGACGGGGTGCCTCTACGAAGTTTCCACAGAAGGTGACCCGATGCACGGGCGTGAGGCCCCGCTCCTTGATGGCGTCGATGTGCTCGCGCGATGCATAGCCCTTCGAGGATGCGAATCCGTACCCCGGATAGGCTGAATCGAGGTCGTCCATCAACGCATCGCGCGTGACCTTGGCGACGATCGATGCGGCGGAGATGGCTGCGCACGTTGCATCGCCTTTCACCACGCACACCTCCTTGGGATGGACATGGACGGGATTGCCGTCGATGAGCACGCAGTCGGGCTCGATGCCCGTATCCTCTATGGCTCCCTCCATGGCCATTCTCAAAGCGCGGGCCATGCCGACGCGATCGATGTCCTCGGGCGGAATGTGGCAGATGCCGATGGCTGTTGCAACCTCGCGGATCTTCACGGCGATCTCGGTGCGCCTCTTGGGTGTGAGCTGCTTGGAATCGTTGATGCCGAGCACAAGGGGCTCGGAGGGGAGGCAGAGGGCGCACACGGTGAGCGGGCCGGCGACCGCTCCCCTCCCCACCTCGTCGACGCCGATGACGATGCCGCCGGATATATCCCGCTGCCGTCGGTAGAGCAGGGCTACGCGCTCCCGCTCTACCCGAAGCGCGTCGCGCATCTTCACGGCGCGCAAGGCGGCCCGTCGAACCTGTGCACGCGGATCTTCTGCATAGCGTGCGAGCAGCACATCGAGCTCCTCGTCGGAGGCCGAGGCAAAACGCGCCGCTATGTCCTTTGCTGAGCTTGGCATAACCCGATCGTAGCAAATTACGCATGGGCCGTGGCGCCGAACCGCCATGGTCCTGCGGGCTGTGCCACCCACAATCCAGCGCTGATATGAAAAACAGGCGCGACCGTGACGGCCACGCCTGTTTGTGCATCCTTGCAGGTGGAAAAACCGTGAGGCGTTAGTTGCGCTTCTCGCGGATACGAGCGGCCTTGCCGATGCGATCGCGCAGGTAGTAGAGTTTGGCGCGATGGACGTCGCCATGACGGACAACCTCGAGCTTCGCGATCTTGGGGCTGTGCAGCGGGAAGGTGCGCTCGACGCCCACACCGAAGCTGACCTTGCGGACGGTGAACGTCTCGCGGGCGCCGGCACCGCTCATACGGATGACATCGCCCTGGAAGACCTGCTCGCGGGAGCGGTCGCCCTCTTTGATCCTATAGTGAACCTTGACGTTGTCGCCAACTTTGACCTCGGGAATATCGTCCCTGATCTGCTGACGCTCGATAGCGCGGATGTAGTCCATTCTCTTTTCCTCGTCTCTAGAGGTGCCGCCGTACGGAACATGACGCGACACATAGGTTTACACGCAAAGATGAATTATAGGCGTACGCAGCACGATGGGCAAGGACAACTTTCGGTTTGCCTGAATCGCGCGGGCAGACGCTCCGGGCGCCTAGAGGCAGAACCCCACGACGATCCCCGCCTGGTCGTTTGCCACATTGACGGCGCGCGCATATCCCGAGGACGTGACCTGATAGAACGTGTCGTCGGTTGTTGCGAGGAATTCGAAGGCGTAGGGTGTGCGGTACCACCAGGGCACGGCCTTGCCCTGCAGGTACATGACGAGGTAGCTCGCCGAATCGCTGTGCTGGTCAACGCCCGCCTGGATGAACGCCTCGTACTGCGTCCCCTCGGCATTGAGCATGGCATCCTCGCCAGAGGACAGATAATCGAACTCGTCGGCGAGCCAGGTGATCTCGCCGCATACCTCGCGGCACGAGAACAGCCACAGCGTGTCATCGACGGGGCTTACCGCCGCAACATCCGAGGTCTTACCCGTGTTGTTGGCCGTCTTGCGCACGGTCACGATATGCGGCACGAGGTCGTCGGGAAACAGCTCGAGCGCCTCCCCGTTGAGCCACGCGCGCAGCTCGCTTCCAGCCCATCCTCCCGCACTCGAGGCCTCGGGATTGACGCGCCTCATATCGATGGGGCTCACCATGAAGGTGAGGGCGGCTTTTCTGCCGGTGGACGCATCGATATCGTGGAACACGCCCACGAGCCGCACGTCGGCGACGACCCCGTTGGCGAGCTCGAGGCGGTGCATCGACGAAGTGAGCGAGCCGTCGGATTCGATAAGGCCGTAGTGCGCAGCTATGTCGCGCCCCTGCGCTTCGTCGGGCGATGCCTCCATCAACGCGGCGATCTGCGCGACCTCATCCCAGGTATACTCGGAGAAGTCCTTGACCGTGAGCTCCTGCTGCACCTCGGGAGATCCGGGATCGCCTTCCCCCGCAGGCGGTGCGCCGATGTCGTTCAAGACGAAGAGGATCGCATAGACGCCCAGCGCGACGAACGCCAGGCTCGCGATGATGCCGATGATGCCTGATATCCTTGCTTTGACCATACTGCGTCACCGCTTCCACGATCGCGGGATCTTGAGCGTTTCGAAAACCCGGATGGCGTACCGGTCGGTCATGCCCGCAACATAGTCCGCAACCTGGACGTCGGGATGATCGGCATCGTGCACCGTGTATTCATCCGGGACCTCGTCGATATGGTCGATGAAATGGTCGAAGAGCTCGAAGATCATGGCTGCTGCCTTGGGTTCCTCGTGCTTGGCATCGCCTCGGGTGTAGAGGTTCTCGAAGAGGAAACGCCTGAGCCCCATCATGGCGGCGCGCACGCGCTCGCTCATGACGACATCGCCCGCCTGCGCGCTGTTCTCGATGACATCGAGCACCATGGTCTCGATGCGCTCCGACGAGGTGGAACCGAGCACGCTGGTGAACTCTCCGGGCAGGTCGCTTTCGCTGAGCAGCCGGGCGCGCTCGGCATCGTCGATGTCGTGCACGACGTAGGCGATACGGTCGGACAGGGCCACGAGGCGGCCCTCCGCCGTGGCGGCGCGGGCATCCCCCGTATGGTTGCGGATGCCGTCGACCACCTCGTGCGTGAGGTTGAGCCCTTGGCCGTCGCGTTCGAGCACCTCGACGATGCGAGCGCTCTGCAGGTTATGCTGGAACAGCTCCGTCTGCACGTCGATGCCAAGCTCGCGGCCCCGCCAGGACCGCATCGCCGCGGAGAGCGCCTTCTCGCCGCAGTGGCCGAACGGCGTATGTCCCAGATCATGCCCGAGCGCGATGGCCTCGGTCAGATCCTCGTTAAGCGCAAGCGACCGCGCGATGGACCGCGCAATCTGCGCGACCTCGAGCGTATGGACGAGGCGCGTGCGGTAGTGGTCGCCCTCGGGAGCAAGAAACACCTGCGTCTTATGGGCGAGGCGCCTGAGGCTCTTGCAGTGAAGGATGCGATCGCGATCGCGCTGAAACTCCGTTCGGTAGGGATCGCCCGGCTCAGGCCGTGCACGGCCGGCAGACCGGGCAGAGCGGCAGGCTTCGGGCGAAAGGTAGGCGCTCTCACGAGCTTCGATGTCGTGCCGCGTTGTCTCGAACATGGTTCGCTCCCCATACTTCTCGACGTTCAACCCGCTTTCGGCGGCTTCTCTCTTGATGCTATCCATACATTATAGGTGACGTATGCACGCTTCGATGCTATTCGCCGGCACTACTCCAACTTGCTCAAGGGCATCGGATTAAAATCGATCTGCTCGGAGAACGAGGGGCCCGCTGCAGCACGCCGCTTCACAAAGCGGCATACACGTGAAATCGCCGGAATGGCATAATTTTCCGCTTTTCTGCCGAAAAACGGTGCCGGAGAAAACGGGGTCACATTCACGGGCCACCTGACCTGCGCAAACGGAGGGCAGCTTTCCACCCGATGGAGAATCGAGCCCCAAAATCGGCAGAAAAGCGGAAAATTATGCCATTCCGGCGATTTCACGTGTATGGTGCCCGAGCGCCTGGAGCGGTGATCGATGATGCAGGGTTCGTTGTCACCAAGATCCTGTGGATCCAGGATCGTCGAAGCGGCGGACGGCGCTGCGGTGCAAGGTGCAGTCGCAGCATGAACGAAAATGAAGGAGGGAAGCCTTCGCTCCCCTCCTTCATGTTAGCTGCAGACGCGGACGAAACGCCTAGATCGTAGCGGGGCCGCCGTTGCCCTTGAGCTTGGCCTGCGCAGCCGCAAGACGCGCGATGGGCACGCGGAACGGCGAGCAGGACACATAGGTGAGACCGAGATCGTAGTAGATGTCGATGGACTCGGGATCGCCGCCGGTCTCGCCGCACACGCCGATGGTGAGCTCGGGTTTGGTGGCGCGTCCGCCATCGACGCCCATCTTCACGAACTTGGCAACGCCCGGATCGACCGTCGCGAACGGGTTGGACTTGACGATCTTTTTGTCGAGGTAGAGCGGCATGAACGATGCCTCGACATCGTCGCGGGAGAACCCGAGGACGGTCTGCGTGAGGTCGTTGGTGCCAAAGGAGAAGAAGTCGGCGTACTCGGCGATCTCATCGGCCACGGCGCAGGCGCGCGGAAGCTCGATCATGGTGCCGATCTCGATATCGAGCTTGACGCCGTACTCCGCCTCGACCTCGGCGATGTCGGCCTCGCAGAGCTCGCGCAGGCCGCTAAGCTCCTCGACGAAGGCCACGAGCGGGATCATGATCTCGGGACGCGCGTCGACGCCCTCGAGCTTGAGCTCGGCGGCAGCGGACGCGATGGCCTTGAACTGCATGTGGTTGAGCTCGGGATAGAGCATGCCGAGGCGGCAGCCGCGGGTGCCGAGCATGGGGTTGGCCTCCTGGAAGGAGTCGAGACGCTTGAGCAGGGCACGCTTGGCGGTGCAGTCCTCGCCGGCGGCTTCGGCCTTGGCGATCTCGACCTCGAGCTCGCGCGGGGAGTCGAGGAACTCGTGCAGCGGCGGATCGAGCAGGCGGACGATGACGGGAAGACCTGCCATGACCTTGAACATCTGGAGGAAGTCGCCCTTCTGGGCCTCGCCCAGCTTGGTGAGGGCATCGGTCTTGGTGGCCTCGTCGTTGGCGAGGATGAAGGACTGGATGAGGTCCTTGCGCTCGCCGAGGAACATGTGCTCGGTGCGGCACAGGCCGATGCCGGCGGCGCCGTTCTCGAGGGAGAGGCGGGCATCCTCGGGGTTGTCGGCGTTGGCGCGCACGCCCATCACGCGGCCGCGCTCGGGATCGAGGCGGATCTCGTCGGCCCACTCCAGGATGGTCTGGAGGTCGCCGCCGAGCTCGGGACGGACGAGCTTGGCCTCGCCCAGGTAGACGTTGCCCGTGGTGCCGTCGATGGAGATGATGTCGCCCTCGTGGAGCACGATGTCGGTGCCGGCGACGGTGCACACCTTGTTGGG
>JAWRJQ010000023.1:0-13627 GCA_040307385.1 Atopobiaceae bacterium | reverse complement strand
CTCGAGAACAGGAGCTAGCCCCATGCGGGAGCATCCCCCACTGGGGGATGGGCGGCGCGCTTCTCGCCCGTGGCACCGAAACGCCTTATTCCTGCGACTCGATCCTCCAAAACGCCTTGTTCCTGAGGAATAAGGCCTTCTGGTGCCAAAATCAGCAGGAATAAGGCCGTCTGGTGCCATGCCCTCCTCGCGCCCCAGCGAGGAGTATCCCCCACTGGGGGATGGGTGCGCGGTTAGGCCTGGCGCATGCAATGATGGCCGTGCTCGTGCGGACCGTGATGCGGACCGTGATGCGGGGCATGCGCGTCTATGCCCTTCTCCTCGAGCTTGGCGACGATCGAGGCCGTGACCTTGTCGACCAAGTTCTCGAGCTGCGCGCGCTCGTCTGCATCGAGGCAGTCGAGCACGTCGGTGCGTTCGTTCAGCGCGCTGAGATCGGGGGCGGCGGCAGCGCCCGCATCGGTGAGGGCGATTTCGACCACGCGGCCGTCGTCGAGCGACTTGGAGCGGGTGATGTGGCCCTTCTCCTCGAGTTTGGCGAGCAGCTCCGAGAGCGACTGCTGACGCATGTCCAGCAGGTAGGAGAGCTCGCGCTGGGTGGTTCGGGGCTTTGCGGAGAGCAGCGCGAGCACGCGGCCCTGCCCGCGCAACGGATCGCCGTCCTTGCCCCGTTCAAGGGCATCGGCATGATAGTAGCGGTGGATGAGATGGCCGAGACGTGCGGTCTTGCGCACGAGGGAAACCTCGCGCTCGGTGGATTCGGTTGCGGTCATGATGAGACCTCCCATCTTCCTGCATCTGCAGGATACTTCGGTACCTGTGTAATTTCACGCACCACGATACTCCTCGGAATCGGCCTCGTCGCGCGGATATCCGCACTCCATCGATTCCTCACAATTAACAGGTACCTGTTCAATTAGGGAAAGCACGCTCCGTCGCAGCCGCCCGTGCCGGCGCTCCTCGGCCCCGTTCTACTTGTGGTAAAGGCTCCTGCTCTCGAACACCGGCTCGCAGCATACGTTGATGCCCAGCTTGCGGTAGGTGCGCTCATCGGTGGGGGAGATGATGACCGAGAAGTACGCGTCGCAGCCCCTGAGCTCATCGGTAGCGTCGATGACCTTGGCGGCCAGCGGGTTGGTTGCCGAGCTGATGGACAGCGCGATGAGCGTCTCGTCGGAGTGGAGGCGCGGGTTGCGGCTGCGCAGATGCTCGGTCTTGAGATGGCTGATGGGCTGCAGCGCCTCGTCGCTCACCACGTACGTCTCGAGATCGACGCCCGCAACCTTCTTGAGGGCGTTCAGCAGCAGCGACGATGCGGCGCCCATGATATCGGACGTCTTGCCGGTGACCACGCTGCCGTCGGGCAGCACCATGGCGCCTGCGGGAGCGCCGGTGATCTCGGCGCGCAGCAGGGCGGCGGCGCGCGCGGGCGAGAAGTCCTTATCGATGCCCGCCTCATTCATAAGCAGTTCGATCTTGGCGAGCGCGGAGCTGCCGATGCCGGTGCGCCGCAGCTGTTCGGCAGTTTGGAAATAACGCCGCACGATCTCGGCGCAGGCCGCCTGACGGCACACCTCGTCGTCGGAGATGGCGAAGCCCACCATGTTGACGCCCATGTCGGTGGGCGATTTGTACACGCTCTCGCCCGAGATCTTCTCGAGCATGGCATGCAGCACCGGGAACGTCTCGACATCGCGGTTGTAGTTCACCGTGATCTCGCCGTACGCGTCCAGATGGAAGGGGTCGATGATGTTGTTGTCGTCCAGATCGGCCGTGGCGGCCTCATAGGCGATGTTGACCGGGTGCTTGAGCGGCAGGTTCCATACGGGGAAGGTCTCGAACTTGGCATAGCCGGCATCGGTTCCACGCTGGTGCTCGTGGTAGAGCTGCGACAGGCAGGTCGCCATCTTGCCCGAGCCGGGGCCGGGTGCCGATACCACCACGAGCGGCCGCGTGGTCTCGACGAAATCGTTCTTGCCGAAGCCCTCCTCCGAAACGATGAGGTCGATGTCGGCGGGATAGCGGTCGATCACGTAGTGGCGCGCCACCTTGATGCCCATCTTCTCGAGGCGCTTCTGGTATGCCTCGGCGTGCGGCTGGCCGGTGAAGTGGGTGATGACCACGGTGTTGGAGATAAGACCCATGCCGCGGAACGCATCCATGAGGCGCAGCGCGTCCTCGGCGTAGGGGATGCCGATGTCGCCGCGGCGCTTGTCGAGCTCGATGTCGTTTGCGTTGATGGCGATAAGCGCCTCGGCAACGGGCGCGAGCGCCTCGAGCAGGCGCGCCTTGAGGTCGGGCTCGAAGCCGGGCAGCACGCGGCTGGCATGGTAGTCGTCGAAGAGCTTGCCGCCGAACTCCAGGTAGAGCTTGCCGCCGAACTGGTTGATGCGCTCGCGGATGTGGGACGCCTGCAACTTGATGTACTTGTCTTTATCGAAACCGATCTGCATGGCACAACCTTCCTCAGGGGCACGGCGACTGGATGGGCGGCGATTTGACCGTTTTCAGTCTAGCCGAATCAGGCTGGGCGGTCCGCACGTTTGGACAACAATCCTCTACTTGAAACACGCCGCGTCGCTATGCACGCACATGCATCAAATGAGGGGAAGCTCGAAGGCGGCAGCCGGGACCGCCTGACCGCCGAAGATCCTCACGCCCTCGCAGATACGGATGAACCCGCAGGTTTCGTACAGCTTTACGGCGGGCGTGTTGTTGAGGGCCACGCCGAGGCGCACCGTATGCATTTTTTCTGCGCGAGCTTTGTCGATTACGTGAAGGAGCAGTTCCCGGGCGACTCCGGCACCGCGGTATGCGGGGGCTGATGCGAGCACGTGAATGACGGCCATTTCCTCGGGGGAGCACGGTACGATCCACGGCATTCCCGGGTCCTGCGAGGCATCGTATTCGCCGTTGACGATCACGGCCGCCGCAACGGTCCCGCCGTCATCTGCAATGGTAAGTGTACCTGCGCAAACAGCATCTGCAATCATCACGTCGCTCGGGTGCTCGCCCCGGCGCCAGAGGCAGTCGAACGGCGTGCCGATCATGGCATCGCATACATCGCCGTACAACGCGATGAGGGCGTCCATATCGGAGCGCGTAGCCGTGCGGATGAGCATGCGACCTCCCCAGACTCTGAATCAGGCTCAATATCGGAGCATTTAGCAATGGTGTACACTACCTTGCGGTATCGATTTTTTCGTGAAGAGCATCTTCACGAAGCCGAAACGATTTGTTTGAAACCATGAGGAGGACACCAATGCGCAGGACCAAGATGTTCGAGGGCAAGAAGCACGTGTACGACACTGAGAAGGCCGAGGCTCTGGGCAGCCGCGCCTACGGCTACTACGGCGATCCGAGCGGGTACGAGGAGACCCTGTACAAGACCAAGGGCGGTCTGTTCTTCCTGTGGGGCCTCGGCGGCGAGGAGAGTCCCTACAACGAGGGCGCCGACATCCGCCCCATCTCCGAGAAGTACGCCAAGATGTGGCTTGACGAGTAATTCTCGCCTGCACGCTGGTTAACGAGGACGCGCGTCGGACAGGTTCCGGCGCGCGTTTCGCTCTCGAAACGGCGTTCGGCTGCGCAGCGGAAGCCGTGTCGCTGCACGTGGGCGGAGGCCGTTTTTGGTACAGTTGGAGCTAGTTTGCTTTGGATTGGCTGGAAGGAGCTCCCCATGAACGGCTTCACCTATTACGCTCCCACGAAAGTCGAATTCGGCATCGATGCCGAGCAGAAGGCGGGCCAGCTCTGCCGCGAGTTCGGCGCAACCAAGGTGCTCGTGCATTTCGGTGGGCAGTCCGCCGTGCAATCGGGCCTCATCGATCGCGTGTGCGCGTCGCTCGACGAGGCGGGCATCGCCCACGTCGAGCTGGGCGGCGTGGTGCCCAACCCGCGCCTCTCGCTCGTGCATGAGGGCCTTGAGCTGGCCCGCGCCGAGGGCGTGGACTTCGTGCTCGCCGTGGGCGGCGGCTCCGTGATCGACTCGGCGAAGTCCATCGCGCTCGGTCTCGCCAGCGGGGGAGATCCGTGGGACTTCCATATCGGGCTGCGCACGCCGTCCGCCTGCACGCCCCTCGGCGTGGTGCTCACCATCGCCGCCGCCGGCTCGGAGATGAGCGACAGCTGCGTCATCACCAACGAGGAGACGGGCGTCAAGAAGGGCTGCAACTACGATATCTGCCGCGCGAAATTCTCCATCATGAACCCCGCGCTCACGCTCACGCTGCCGTGGTACCAGACGGCCAGCGGCTGCGTGGACATCATGATGCACACCATGGAGCGCTACTTCACGCCCAAGGAGACCATGCAGATCACCGACGAGATCGCCGAGGGCCTGCTGCGCACCGTGTTCGAGAACACGCTCATCCTGCACGACGATCCGCGCAATCTCGAGGCGCGCGCCGAGGTCATGTGGGCGTCGAGCCTGGCGCATAACGGCCTCACGGGCTGCGGCAACGGCGGGAACGACTTTGCAAGCCATGCGCTCGAGCACGAGCTCTCCGCCGCGTACGACGTGACGCACGGTGCGGGCCTCGCCGCCATCTGGCCGTTCTGGGCGCGCTATGTCATGGATGGATGCCTCGACCGCTTCGTGAGCTTTGCGCTGAACGTGATGGGCATCGACTCCGATGAGTACGGCTCGCTCGAAGACGTCGCGCTCGCGGGCATCGAGGCCATGGAGGACTTCTATCGCGAGATCGAGATGCCCACCAACCTGCACGAGCTGGGGCTCGATCTCACCGACGACGATCTGGCCCGGCTGGCGCATCGCTGCATCGAGATCAGGGGCGGCAACACGGTCGGCGTCGCCAAGGCGCTCGATGAGAACGACGCGCTCTCCATCTACCGCATGGCGAACGCATAAGGATCGCGGCATGCCGCATGCCGCGAGGGGCACAGCAGCTCGAGAACAGGGGGCACACATGGATGCTATTGAGAGGATCGAGAGCGCCGAGGCGGCGTTCGATAAGGTCATCGCCGCGAACAAGCGGCTTGCGGAGGCGCTTGCGCTCTACGACGAGACGCTCGGCGATCTGGCGCTGTTCGCCGATTATTACAGCAGCGGCGAATGGTTCGACGACCACGATGCCGACGGGCGGGGCGAGCTCCCCGTCGGCCTCAAACGCGGCGTCCTCTCCGAGGACCTGCCCTACGACGCCCTGATCGACACGCGCGATCTGGCCCTGCGCATGCTCGAGATCGCCACCGACATCCTCTACACCGTCTAACACCGTCACACGATAGGAGATTCGCCATGCCCGGAAAGCGCGCCGACGTTATCAGCTGGGATGAGTTCTTCATGCGCGTCGCCGTTGCCGCCGCCATGCGGAGCAAAGACCCCAACACGCAGGTGGGGGCCTGCATCGCAGGGCAGGACCACCGCATTCTCTCGGTGGGCTACAACGGCACCCCCTCCAATCTGGACGACGACGACTTTCCCTGGGACACCACCGACGATCCGCTCACCGACAAGCACAGCTACGTGATCCATGCCGAGGCAAACGCCATTCTCAACTACCGAGGCTCGCTCAAGGAGCTCACGGGCGCCATCGCGTACGTGACGCTGTTCCCCTGCCAGGAATGCGCCAAGACGCTCGCTCAGGCGGGCATCGGCGAGGTGGTCTTCCTCGACGACAAGTACGGCGATACGGTGGGCGGCCAGGTTGCGAAGTCGGTGTTCGACCGCTGCGGCGTCACCTACCGGCGGATGGATCTGCCCGAGGAGGCGCTCGCATGATCGACGTCGCCTCCGGGCTGCCCCTCTCGATCGACGAATCAACGGGTGCGCTGTCCTTCCATGACGGGCTGCTGTGCGAGGCGGAATCGGGCAAGACGCTCGGCCAGATGGCGGGGCTCTTCCGCTCCGTCGCGGGAGAAGACCCGGGCAGGCCGGTATATCGCGCGTATCGCAACATCCGCTTCGCCGAGCACGAGCGGCTCTTTTCCGAGCAGGGCATGCGCTACGACATCACCGTGGTGATGCCCGGCACGTCCTGCGGCGAGCTCTTCAAGACGAGCGGCCACTACCACGGTGCCGGTCCCGGGCAGGCGCTTCCGTTTCCCGAGGTCTACGAGGTGGTCAAGGGTACGATCGGCTTCGTGCTGCAGTACGATCCGCTCTTCGATACGCCCGACGAGGGTGCGCCGGCCGATGTGCGCGTGGTCGTGGCGCACGAGGGCGAGACGGTCGTCATCCCGGCATTCGCGGGGCATGGCTCGATCAACCTGGCCGATGAGGTCTCGGCCTTCTCCAACATCGCCGTGGCGAGTTGCCCGGTGCTCTACGATGCCGTGCAGGCGCATCATGGCCTCGCGGCGTACGTCATGCGCGGCGACGGTGGGGTGCAGCTCGTTGCCAACGAGAGCTACGATCTCGAGGGGATGCCGCGCTTCGCCCGCCCGCTCGAGGCGCCCGATCTGGGCATCGTCTTCGGGTCGCCCTGCTATCGTGCCTACGTTGCCGATCCCGCATGCTACGCCTGGCTGCTCGACTGCGAGCCGCACGATGAGCGTATCGTCTGCCTGACCGAGCTTATCGAGGAAGGATCGCTATGAGGTTCCAGATCGCCATGGACGACGGGGATACCTCCCATCTGCTCGACGTTGCGGAGAAGATCCACGACGTCATCGACATCTTCGAGGTGGGCACGCCGGTCATCATGCTCGAGGGCTGCCGCGCCGTGAAGGCCGTGAAGGACGCCTACCCCCACATGTGCGTGCTCGCCGACTCCAAGATCATGGACGGCGGCGCGCTCGAATGCCTCTATCTCTGCAGGGCGGGCGCCGACATCGTGACCGTGCTCGCCGTCTCCGACAACGCGACCATCGCCGAGGTCGTCGAGACGGCGCATGCCTATGGCCGGGAGGTGCTCGTCGATCTCATGAGCGTGACCGACATCCCCGCGCGCAGCCGCGAGCTTGTGGAGCTGGGTGCCGACTACATCGCGGTCCACACGGCGTTCGACGTGCAGAAGCTCGGCCGCACGCCCCTGGGCGACCTGCGCGAGCTCGTGGGCGCCATCGATCCCGCGCGCGCGGCGGTGGCGGGCGGCGTCAAGCAGGAGACCGTTGCCGACTATGCGGCGCTGAACCCCGGCATCGTCATCGCGGGTGCCGCGCTCTACGGCGCGCCCGATATCCGCAAGGCGGTCATCAGCATGAAGGAGGCGCTTGCCTAGATGGAGGTCAAGCAGGTTCTCGGCAGCATCGTCGATGAACTATCCCGCACATTCGACATGCTCGATGAAGCGCAGCTCGAGGAGCTTGAGCGCCGCGTGCTCGCCGCCGACCGCGTGTTCGTGGCCGCAGCGGGCCGCTCGTTGCTGGCCATCCGCGCCTTCGCGATGCGCCTCGCGCACTTCGGCTTCACGGCCTACGTGGTGGGGGAGACCGTCACGCCTGCCATCGCGCCGGGCGATGTGCTTCTCATCGCGAGCGGGTCGGGTTCCACGGCAACACTCGTGGTAATGGCGGAAAAGGCCCGGAGCGTCGGCGCCGATGTGGTGCTCATCACCGCACGGCCGCAATCCCCGCTCGGTGCGCTCGCCAACCATATCGTGCATCTCGAGGCTTACACGGCAAAGCTGCCCGACAGCGGCATCGCAAGCGTGCAGCTCGGCGGCAGCACCTTCGAGCAGGGCGTGCTCATCGTGGGCGATGCCCTCATGGTGCATATCGCGGGTTCCTCGGCTGAGAAGAACGCGGAGCTCATGACCCGCCACGCCAACTTGGAGTAAGCGCCCCTACGGGCGCGGCGGCCGTTGCTGCTCCTGCCCGCCGACGGGCTGCTGTATGGGAACGCGTTGGAGCTGCGGCTGCGCGGGCACGGGGGTTCCGGCGATAGGGGCATCTTGCCGCGAGGACCAGCGCACCTGCATGATCGCGAGCACGAAGACGAACAGCGTGAAGACGAGGCCCGCGACGGAGAGCGTCTCGGAGTCGATCGAGAGCGCGAAATCGTACAGGCCGTGGATGAGGATGGGCACGAGCAGGGCGAGCGCGCGGTTGAGCCGGCTTGCGCCCTTCTCGCCGCGCGCATGGTGATTGCGCGTCATGCCGTAGAAATAGCCCATGAAGACGCCGCAGGTGCAGTGCAGGGGCACCGACAGCAGGCCGCGCACCACGGCGACCTGCAGGCTCATGTAGTTGAGCACGTAGAGCAGGTTCTCGAACGTTGCGAAGCCCAGGCTCACGATGATCGCGTAGACGATGCCGTCGAACGTGAAGTTGAAGGCCGCATGCTTCCACGTGCCGAGCCGCATCACCAGGTATTTGAGCCCCTCTTCGGCAACCGGCACCACGATGAGATACATGAGCAGCGTCCGCAGGCCCGCCTCGCGCGTGAAGACCATGATGCTCGCCTCGCCCCACGTTTCGAGCAGCGCCGCCGGGAACGTGGTGAGCGCGCCGAGGACGAAGAGCTTGATGAGCAGGCCTGCGGGCTCGCTCTCGACCTTGTCCTGCCTGAGGATGATCCAGATCAGGACGGCGGAGGGGATGAGGGCCGCCCAGATGAGAACCTCGAGCATGTGCGGACCTCCTACCCTTCGAAGGGAACGGCGTGCGCGACGGCATCGGCGAGGCTCAGACGCGCACCGCCGTTGTCGAGGTCTATGAGGATGTAGTTCCAGTTGCCCATGCCGAGCTCGCGCATGTAGGTGAGCTGGCGCATGCCGTGCCGAGTGATCATGCGGTCCACGAGATCGCGGTTGCCGACGAGCCCTGCATCGGTCATGGCGAAGACGAGATCGACGCACGCCTGATCGAGGGCGAGGATGTCGGTTGAGGAGAGGATGCCCAGATTGGGGGTCACGACCGGCTGAGCTTGGAGCCCCTCGCAGTCGCAGCTCACGCTCATGTTGCGCATCACGCTGACGTAGGCGGTATGTTTGCCGAAGAAGTCGATGGTCGCCTTGGTCGATTCGGTCATGCGTTCCATGAGCTCTTCCTGCGTGACGCCCCACTGGGCACCGTCGGCGCTGCGGTGGATCTGCGCCTTGCCGATGACGGCATCGGCGCATCCGATGCCGATGTTCTTGTTGGAGCCGCCGAAGCCGCCCATGGTATGGCCCTTGAAGTGCGTGAGGGCGACGAGCGCATGGTAGTCGAGCATGTGCGTGCCCACGCCGATCGTTTCGAACCACCTGCCGCCGAGCACGGGGAGGTCGGTGGCGCCGTCCTCATCCATGATGTCCACGGGCGCGAAGGTCCAGCCGTTGTGGGCGATGGTGGCGCGGTGCTTCTCGGTGGTGTCGCGATCGCCTGCATAGTAGGTGTTGGTCTCGACGATCGTGGCGCCCGCGAGCTCGTTGCCCATGAGCTCCTCGACCCAGGTGTGCGGGATGATGTTGGGACCATCCTTCTCTCCGGTGTGGAGCTTGACGGCCACGTTGCCGCTGATCTGGCCGTTTACCTTGGCATATGCCTTGCGCAGACCGCCAGCCGAGAGATCGCGGGTGAAGTAGACGATGGATTCGTTGCCTGTGCGCTCTGCAGGCGGGATGTAGATGTTGCCGTCGGTCGCGGGAACGGGGGTGCCGGTTGCCATGAGAGCCTCCTTTTCATGTAGCGGGTAACACGCTCATTCTAGCAGCTATCCCCCACTGGGGCAGAGCGGCGCGCTTCTCGCCCGTGGCACCGAAACGCCTTATTCCTGCGACTCGATCCCCCAAAACGCCTTGTTCCTGAGGAATAGGGCCTTCTGGTGCCAAAATCAGCAGGAACAAGGCCGTCTGGTGCCATGCCCTGCGCGCGCCCCAGCGAGGGAGTATCCCCCATTGGGGGAGTATCCCCGAATGGTGGTGAATGGTGTACCGTAGAATCATCCTAACGACGAGGCGAGGAGGAACGATGTCCACCGTACGCGAGATCGCGGATCAGATGAAGCTCGAGAACCCCATCTTGGCAGCGACGCCGGTCGAGATACGCAATGCCGCGCTTGAGAAGATCCGCACGGCGCTCCTCGCCAACAAGCAGGCCATCTTCGCCGCCAATGCGGAAGACCTCGCCGCCGCCGAGGAGGCGGGCGTTGCCGTGCCCGTGGTCAAGCGTCTGCGCTTCGACGAAGGCAAGCTCGCCGATGTCTGCGCGGGCATCACCGACCTTATCGCGCTGCCCGATCCGGTGGGCCGCACGCTGCTTGCCCGCGAGCTCGACGAAGGCCTCGTCATGCGCCGCGAGAGCTGCCCGATCGGCGTGATCGGCGTCATCTTCGAGGCGCGCCCCGACGCGCTCGTGCAGATCTCGACGCTCTGCCTCAAGAGCGGCAACTGCGCCATCCTCAAAGGCGGTTCCGAGACCGCGCGCACCAATCGCGCGCTCTTCCAGACCATTCATGCCGCAGCGCAGGAGGCCGGCCTGCCGCAAGGCTGCCTCTTCCAGGTTGAGGCGCGTGCCGACATCGCCGAGCTGCTCGCATGCGACGGCTCCGTGGACCTGCTCATCCCGCGCGGCTCAAACGAGTTCGTGCGCTACATCATGGACAATACGCGCATCCCGGTGATGGGCCATGCCGACGGCATCTGCCACGTGTACGTGGACCGTGCCGCCGATGCCGAGAAGGCCGTGCGCATTGCGGTGGATGCCAAGACGCAGTACGTCTCGGTGTGCAACGCCGCCGAGACCCTGCTCATCGACCGCGCTGCCAGCCTCGCGCTCACGCGTGCGCTCGTTGAGTCGCTGCAGGAGAAGGGCGTCGAGGTGCGCGGCACCGACGAGGTGCGCTCCCTCGTTTCCTGCGAACCCGCAACCGATGAGGACTGGGATACCGAGTACCTCGCCCTCACCATCTCGGTCAAGCTGGTCGATGGCGTGGCCGAGGCCATCGATCACATCAACCGCCACGGAAGCCATCACACCGACGCCATCGTGACCGAGGACGCCGCCACCGCAGCGCGCTTCCTCCAGCTCGTCGATTCCGCCAACGTGTATCAGAACTGCTCGACGCGCTTCGCCGACGGCTTCCGCTATGGCTTCGGCGCCGAGGTGGGCATCTCGACGAGCAAGCTGCACGCGCGCGGCCCGGTGGGCCTCGATGGTCTTGTGACCTACAAATACAAGATCGTGGGCAACGGCCATATCGTGTCCGATTACGCGAGCGGCGCGAAGAGCTTCCACTTCCGCGACCTGCAGGCGTGATGCGCTTCCCCGCAGCGCTTACGTCGCCGTTCATGGGAGGAGCAGAGTGGACGAGCAGTTCGAAAAGGAGAAGCAACGCAGGCTCTCGCCTCAGGAGAAGCGCCGTCTCGCGCGCTTCGAGGAGGTCTGCGCCGAGCTTGCGAGCCGCGGATACGCGCGGACGGACCTCACCGTAGGCATCGTGCGGGCGAACGTGGTCACCTTGGCCCTATCCGTTCCGCTGTTCGTCATCTGCATCGTCGCGTTCGTCCTCGTGCATCGCGAGACGAGCATCGTCATAAGCTTGAGCACCCCTCCCATCATGCTTGCGGTTCTCGTCGCCCTTACCGTGGTGCACGAGTTGATCCATGGCCTCACCTGGAGCTTCTTCGCCGAGAACAGATTCAAAGACATCGAGTTCGGCTTCATGAAGGAGTATCTGACGCCGTATTGCACCTGCTCGACGCCGCTGCCGCTGGCCGGCTATATCGTGGGCGGGCTGATGCCGGGCATCGTCCTGGGCGTCATCCCCACGATCATCGCGCTCATCAGCGGTTCGTTGCTGCTCTTGCTCATCGGCCTGTTCATGATCATGGGCGCCGGCGGCGATATGCTCATCACCTTCGAGCTGCTCAGGTATCGCTCGCACGCTGCCGAGAAGCTCATCTACGATCATCCGACGCAGGCAGGTTGCGTGGTGTTCGAGCGGTAACCGCCGGCGCGTCTTGAATCCCGCTCAACGGTGCCCATACGGAGCAGCCGTCTCCGATTCCGCAAATTTGTTATACCATGCAATCATATCAAGCTTCGCGGGCTCCCGTGCAAGGAGGTTCCATGTCCGACGGCATCATGAGCAACCTTGAAGACGCGCAGGAGTGCGTGGAACGGGTCCTGGCGTCGCAGGACGGCTACAGGAGCATCGAGTTCTCAGCCTGCGTGGAGAGTTCCGATGCATGCGCGGCGTCCGACCACGACAGCGTGTCCGAGTCGTTCGGCACCGCGCGCGCCTGGCCATGGTGGAGGCCATCGAGCGCGACGCCGACGCCTTCGTCGGCATAGCAACGGCCCTCGAGGATGCGGACCGCTCCGCGGCCGCAGCGCTCCTCGCCGGAATGTAAGGCGGCTCCCATGGGTGCGAACAGGCACATCGAGCAGGATAGGCTGGAGCTCATGCGCATGCGGCATCGGGAGGAGCTGTCCGCGCTGGAGGACGAGGAGTACCGCATCCGCAGGCAGGCGGCGTTCCTGGAGACGCTGCAGGACGATCTCGAAGGCGAGATCAGGCGTCGCCGACTCTGGGATCCCTTCGCGGACGACGGCGGGGACGATATCTGGCGCATCGCCAACGGGCTCCGCTTCGAGATCGAGGACGAGATCCAAGCCACGGCGAAGAAGCTCAGGGCCGTCGAAGACGAGCTCGACGAGTGCCTGAGAAGGCAGCGGAGGGAGCTCGGGGGTTCTCGGGACCGGACCGCGCGGAAGGGGGTTCGAGATGAGGATCGACGTCGCGACGACGCTCTGCAACCTCGAGGCCGACCAGGAGGTGGCCCGCAACGCCATGGAGAGCGTGCAGGACCAGGAGACCGCCATCGCCGACCTCTCGATAGACGCCGCCGCGCTCGACTCCGAGGCCTACCGGGCGTCGTGGGACTACCTCGAGAAGGTCCGCCTCCCCGCCCTGCGCGTGCACGAGCTGTTCCTCGACGCGTACGCGGCGGACATGGGCGCCGACGCGGAGAGGCTCGCCCGGCTCTTCGCCGATTTCGGGGGCGTCGTGGACACCGACATGCTGCAGGAGCGCATCGACGGGGCGATGGCCGCCTCCAACCGCATCGACGGCTATGCCGAGACGGCCCGCTCCATCCTGGGGGACGGCCCCGTCGCGTCGAGGCTCGATGAGCTGGCGGAGAGCCACAGGGCGCGGGCCCGCGAGGCGCAGGAGGCGCTCCTCGACGTCCTGGAGTACGCGGGGGACGGGTCGATCTACGCGGGCAGCGGCTCGCACGCATCCGCCCTGCAGGCCGCCTCGAACTCCATCCTGGGAGTCTCCTATGATCCCGCCGCCGGCACGTTCGACCTGAGCGGCGCGGGCGACCTCTCGTGGCGCGTGGAGCCCGACGGGGAGTACTGGCGGAGGTACAACCGGCAGATCCTGGGCCGCTACTTCATCTTGGACGCCGACGGCAACTTCGCAGGCGTCCGGCCGGACGCCTCGGAGGAGCTGGCGTGGGTCGGCGAGGCCCTGGACCGGTTCTCCCAAGGGGAGGACGCGAAGAGCGTGGTGGACTCGCTGACGGTCGACCAGAAGTACGTCCTGCTCTGGATCGCCGCGACGTTCGCCCCCGCGGTCTACGAGCGCGCGCGGGGGGGCCGCGGACGCGGTGAAGCAGTTCGTCGCGGACAACGACGGGACCGAGGAGGCCCTCCTGGCGCTCATCGCCGCCCTCTCCGACCACTACGACGGGGAGAGGATACCCGTGCTCTCCGAGCACCTCTCCTTCACCCT
>JAWRJQ010000022.1:0-3433 GCA_040307385.1 Atopobiaceae bacterium | reverse complement strand
CGGTTGGAGGGTGTTCAGAGGGTGTTCCACCGTTAGAGGCGTCGCACGCTTGCACGCTCGATGACCTTCGGCAGCACCGAGATGCGTACCGCCTCGCCATGGGTCTCCCCTTTGATGAGGGACACGAGGCGCTTGACCGCAAGGGCGCCCATGGCCTCTTTGGGGACGCTCATCGTCGAAAGCGGCGGGTCGACGTGCTCGAGATTCGGGGCATCGTCGAAGCCCATGACCGAGATGTCCTCGGGTACGCGGATGCCGCGTTCGCGCAGGGCGCGGATGCAGCCGGCGGCGATGATGTCGTTGTCGGCGAAATAGGCGGTGGGCAGCGAAGGCTTGCCGTCGAGATAGCTGAGCATATCCTGGTAGGCGGTCTCGGATGTGGAGCCCACGCAGGCGATGAAGCGGTTGGGATCGCCCTCGTTCTCGATCACGCCCTGCACCGCCGTGCGCCAGCCGCTTTTGCGCTCGAGGAAGTTGCGGATCTCGTTTCTGCTGTGCAGATAGCCGATGTTGGTATGGCCGAGCGAGATGAGATAGCGCGCAGCCTCCCAGGCACCGTGCATATTGTCTATGACGACGCTGTCCAGCGGCTTTGTGGGAAACCAGTTGTCGAGGATGACGACGGGCACGCCGAGACGCTGGAACTGGGAAACATCGTTCGAGAGCATCTCGGTTGCAAGCAGGATGATGCCCGCGCATTTGACCGACTGCAGGCATGTGATCTGCTCGGACGCGCTTTGCTGCGCATAGAAGTAGGAGATGGAGAGGCGATGGTAGCCGCTTTGGTAGGTGGCGTCGCTCACGCCCTTGATGAGCTGCTCGAAGAAGGGCGTCTCGCCCACGATCTGGCCGCTCCTCTTGTAGAGAATGAGGAGGATGGTGCTCGTCTTCTGCGGCGTGGCGGGAGCCTCGTACTCGTAGCCCAGGCCCTGCGCGACGGAGAACACGCGCTCACGGGTCTTCTGGCCGACGCCGGGCTTTCCCTGGAAGACGAGGGAGACCGTGGCGGGGGAGACGCCTGCCTCGCGCGCCACATCCCGGGCGGTCACACGAGCGGTTGTGCGGGCGGCATTGCGGGGCATGGCAGGCTCCCTTCGCATCCTATGCAATACGTCTAGTTTAGAACTAAATGTTTAGTAAAGGAAGCGGGGAGATAGCGTTCCACAGCAGCAGACAATACGATGGTATCAGCAAGATCGTCGTGCTTTTGTCGTCGTTTTCGACAGTACCCGAACGATTTAGCAATCGAGTGGAGATGGAGAGGCCATGAGCACCATCAAGCTAGGCTACGCACCCACGCGGCGCAGCATCTTCTCGGCGCCCGATGCGCGCAAGTACCGCAACATCATCGCAGGCAAGCTGCGCGACCTCGGCATCGAGTTCGTCGATATCGACGATATCAACGAGGAGGGCCTGCTCTACAACGAGGAGGACCGCCTGCGCACGCTCGAGAAGTTCCGCGCCGAGGGCGTCGAGGGCCTGTTTCTCCCGCACTGCAACTTCGGCACCGAATTCATCGTCGCCCGTCTCGCAAAGGAGCTGGGCCTGCCGGTACTGCTCTGGGGACCCCTCGACGAGCGCCCCGAGCCCGACGGCACCCGTCTGCGCGACACGCAGTGCGGCCTCTTCGCCACGGGCAAGGTGCTGCGCCGTTTTCAGGTACCGTTCACCTACATGACCAACTGCCGCGTCGACGACCCCGTCTTCGAGCGCGGCCTGCGTGACTTCATCGCCGTCTGCAATACGGTCAAGGCCTTCCGCGCCGCCCGCATCCTGCAGATCGGGCCGCGTCCCTACGAGTTCTACTCCACCATGTGCAATGAGGGCGAGCTGCTCGAGCGCTTCAACATCGAGTGCGTTCCCGTGCCCCTGCCCGAGCTCACCCGCGGCGTTGCCGCGGCGAAGGAGGAGAGCAAAGGCGACGGCACCTCCGACATCGAGAGACAGCTTGCTTGGATCGAGGAGCGCTACGACATGGACTGCACGCGCGAGCAGGTGGTTACCGTCGCTGCGATGGCGGTCTCCATCCGGCGCATGCTCGAGAAGTACCATTGCACCGCCGGCTGCATCCAGTGCTGGAACGAGCTCCAACACGAGTTGGGCATCATGCCCTGCGCGGCCAACTCGATCCTCAACGAGGAGGGCTTCCCCATCGTCTGCGAAACCGATGTCCATGGCGCCATCACGAGCCTGCTCGTCGAGGCGGCCGCCATGGGCGAGAAGCGCTCTTTCTTCGCCGACTGGACCATCCGCCATCCGGACGAGCCTAACGGCGAGCTTCTGCAGCACTGCGGTCCCTGGCCCTGCTCGGTAGCCTGTCAGCGTCCCAAGATCACGGTTCCCTTGGCCTTCGAGCACAACGGTGCGGTGACGGCCGAAGCCAAGCACGGCGAGATGACCCTTGCCCGCTTCGACGGCGACAACGGCGAGTACTCCATGCTGCTCGGCAATGCCGAGGGCATCGACGGGCCTGCCGGCATGGGCACCTACGTCTGGGTCAAGGTCGAAAACATCAAGCGCCTCGAGGCCAAGGTCGTCGAGGGGCCCTATATCCATCATTGCACCGGCATCCACGCCAATGTGGTGCCCGTGCTCTACGAGGCCTGCAAGTACCTGGGCATCAAGGCCGACCTCTACGATGAGAACGACGATGAGATCCGCGCATATCTGAGGGGTGAGTAGCATGGGCAAGAAGCCCTCGCTCGAAGAGCTCGAGATTCTGCGCTGGGATCTGAGGCGCGACTGCGTCGACATCATCATGGCAGGAGGAGGCGGCCACATCGGCGGCGATATGTCGGTGATCGACGCCCTCGCCGTGCTCTATGCCCGTCATCTCGACATCGCGCCCGAGGCGGCCGACGACCCTGACCGCGACCGCTTCGTGCTCTCCAAGGGCCATGCGATGGAGGCGTACTATGCCGTCCTCTGCAGGAGGGGATTTCTCGACCTCGCCGATGTGAAGGCGCGTTTCTCGCGCTTCGGGAGCCCCTATATCGGGCATCCCAACAACAAGCTCGCGGGCATCGAGGCCAACTCCGGCTCGCTGGGCCACGGTCTTCCCGTGAGCGTGGGCATGGCGCTTGCCGCCAAGATGGATGGGCGCTCCTACCGCGTCTACACCATGCTCGGCGACGGCGAGCTTGCCGAGGGGTCGGTATGGGAGGGCTTCATGGCCGGCTCCAACTTCGGGCTCGATAATCTTTGCGCGATGGTAGACCGCAACTACCTGCAGATCTCCGGCTGGACCGAAGACGTCATGGCCCAGGATCCCTTGGCCGACCGCATCGCCTCCTTTGGATGGAAGGTTCTTGCGGCCGACGGCCATGATCTCGCCGCAATCGATCGCGCGCTCGATGAGGCTGCTTCCGTCAAAGGCAAGCCCTGCGCCATAATCCTCAACACCATCAAGGGCTCTGGCAGCTCCGTCATGGAA
>JAWRJQ010000021.1:0-32731 GCA_040307385.1 Atopobiaceae bacterium | reverse complement strand
ACATGCGCACACGACGGATTGTATACTTTGCCGGCACCATCCCCGATCCAGCCGTATTATCAACCGGTGAATGGTTTTAACTGCCTTGCAAACGCCGCTGGTTTCCACGGCACATAGTGAGCAGCACGTCCGCTCACCGGGCGCGGGCCGCGTTGCCGCTCTCGTGCCACGCGATGAGATAGTCCACTACGAGACCATAGGATCTGATGCCGGACTCCTCGCCGAATCCGCGCAGGTAGCCGTCGTTGACCGCCGTGCCCACTTCCTCGAAGAACCCCTCATAGGCATCGTAGTGGGCGCGTGCGGCAGCGCGGTCGGCGAACACGAGCACCGCACCGTCGTGGAGGTCGGATGCCGCCACCTCGTCGATCACCTGCTGGGCACGATCGAGGTCTGCTGCGGCAAGCGCATTCAGGCAGTACGAAAACGCGGCATAGTAGCCCGCGTACGCAAAGCGCACGTCCGTGCTCGAGGTGCAGGCGAGAAATGCTGCAAAGTTGGCTTCCTGCTCGCTCGCAATTCCCAAACGGTGCGCCGCCTCATGGCACATCGTGAACGGCTGATCGACATCCGCGCAGTTGAGAGGGACCGTGGACTCTCCCGTTGGTGCCCAGAATATGCCGGTGTGGCCGCTGTAGAGCTGCGGCTCTCCCCACACGACCAGCGCTTTCACGGGAACCGTCGGCCCTTGGAAGATGTCATGGTCCTCGCCCAGCCCTTCGTATGCCGAGCCAGCGATGCACGCCAGCTCGAAGAAGTCCTGCCGCTCCAGCTGTCCTTCCGCATCGCGCGGAACGAGCGGCGCCAAGCGCGCCGCCTGCGCGAAGTAGTACTGCGTGGCTGCGGCCAGCTCGTCCACGGAGCTCTCATGCGCCTCGATGCCGATCTCGCCGGATAAGGAAGGAGCGTAGTGGTTGAGCGCCCAGCCTGCCGTGAACGAGAAGGCCGTCCAGCTGAGCACGAGCGCAACAGCCGAACACCAGAGCGCCAAGCCCTTTCGTCTGCGGATGCACCGCACCAGCGCCGCGATCGCCACGACGATGAGCACGAGCGCGCCCGTGTCCCAGAGCGCGAACGGCACGCACGAGGCGAGGGTCGCGAGCAGCGCGATCCATGTGCGCGAGAAGGCGCGGTATGCCGGGAAGAACGCTTCTCCAAAGTGCGAGAACAACCACATGAGCGCGGGGCAGGCAGCGAACAGCACGCCCGCGATGGTAAAGCATATGCGTACCGGCGATCTCCTGCGCTCCATGGGCTCCCCGCTCCCGCGCTCCTCAGCTGCAAACCGCATGCACCAGCTCCTCGATGATGGCGTTCACCTCGTCGGGCTTGTCGGTGTTGGCGTTATGCCCCGCACCCTCGATCCAACGCAGGTCGAGCCCCTCCCCTTCCGACCACGCGCGGTTGAAGCGGATGACATCGCCCGCATGGTCCTTCTCGCCGCAGACGAGGATGGCGGGGCAGTCGATCTCGTAGGCGCGCTCGGCTTCGATGGCGTCGGCGAGCAGCTTGTAGCCGAAGGCGGTAAGGTCGACATATTCCCGCTTGGTGTAACCGTCCATGAACGCGCGCATGAGCTCCCGCCCGTATGCGGTCTCGGCGGCGCCGACCGCTCCCCATGCCTTGAGGATCTTCCAGGGAATCGCCTGGAATATGCCCCTGGTGCGCCTGAGCGCGGCGATCTCCCAGTTGGGATAATAGCGGCGCTTGAGCGGTGAGGAATCCACCGAGACGAACCCCGCCGCCGCTCCCGGGAACAGGTCGATGAGCGCCTGCGCCACGTATCCGCCCATCGACTGGCCCACCAGCACGGGATGCTCGGCCTTCTCGGCTGCCATGATCCCGTGCAGCCAGGCCGCCATGTCGTCCATCGTGAAATCGAGCGCGAACGGGCGGGACGCGCCGTGTGCGGGCGGATCCCACGCAAGGCAGTTGGCACGTCCCTCGAAGTGAGCCAGCTGCCGCTCGAACAGCCGGTGATCGGTGGTGAGGCCGGGCAGAAAGACCAGCCAGGGGCGGGCGGAGCCGGCCGCATCGCTTGCCCAGTAGACGATGGATCCGGACGGCGTGTCGAATGTGCGGCGTTTCATCTGCGGCTCCCATCCACGCTTTGACGGTATCCATGGTATATCAAGCCGGAAAGCAACCTCCCTTCATCCCTTGGGGGATACTCCCCCAAAGGCAGTTTCATCTCTTGGGGGAGTATCCCCCAAGAGATGAAACACTTCTTCTTTACCTGAATTGCTCTATTTGTTATAGTGCACATAGAACAGTAAGGAGGATGCCGTGCTTCTCGAAATCGATTTTGCATCAGAAGAGCCGATCTACCGGCAGATACGCATGCAGATCGTCTCGGCGGTCGCCACGGGGGAGCTCGCGCCCGGCGATGCGCTACCCAGCGTGCGCACGCTCGCCGGCGACCTCGGCGTGAACATGCATACGGTGAACAAGGCCTATGCGGTACTGCGCGATGAGGGCTACGTGGCCATGCGCGGACGCAGTGGCGCCATCATCGCGGACACCGCGCGCACCATGACCTCGGCCAAGGTGCAGGAGCATCGCAGCCGCATCGCAGCGGAGCTCTCGCGGCTCGCCTTCGAGTTCCGAGCACAGGGCGGCTCGCATGAGGAGTTTCTCGCGCTTGCATCCGCCCAAGCACAAAGCGTCTTCTTTGATTCGAAGAAAGGGAGCCAGAAATGACCGGTATCGTTGCCAGCATCGTTCTCCTTGTGGTGCTCGAGGGCGTGATGGTTGCCGTCACGCCGTTCATCATGCCTCCCACAGAATGCTTCACGGTCACGGTGCCGCCCTCAGCGAAGCAGGATCCGCGCGTGAAGGCGCTCTTGCACGCCTACGTCATCATCATGGCCGCCGTCACAGCCGCCGGAGCCGTCCTCGCAGCCGTGCTTCTTCCTAACGCAGACGACCGTGCCTCTGCGCTCGTGATGACGCTCATCGTGCTGGCGCCTATCATCGCATCGTTTGCCTTCATGCTCTATGCCCGCAGGCGCATCAAGGCGATCAAGGTAACCGAGAGCTGGACATCCGCAGGATCTCATGCCGCTGCGGTCATCTCCGATGCCTCGGTTCCCCAACCCCTCCCGCTCGCTTGGGAGTTGATCCACGTGATCGTGGTCATCGGGCTGGCGGCATTCGCGTTGCTCGCCTACGACCGTCTGCCCGACCAGATTCCCCTGCACGCAGGGTTCGACGGCACCGTCGATTCCTATGCCGAGAAAAGCCTCGGTGTGGTGATGTATCCCGTGGTCATCTCAGCGTTCATAGGCCTCGTGTTCGCGTTCGCGCACTGGGGGATCGTCCGCGCCAAACGGCCCGTCGATCCGGCGGCACCCGTATCGTCCGCGCTCGCATACGGGCAATTCGCACGCATCCAGAGCATCGTGATGCTCATAGGCGGCGCTACGGTGAACATCTGCACCGGCGTGATGTTCTTCCTCTCCGCGACGGGGGCTCTCTCGCTGGGTTCTGCAGGAGCCATCGTCACCATCGCGGCGGTCGTCTTCGTAGTGGCCGAGATCGTGGTTGCCCTGCGTCTCGGTCAGGCAGGCGGACGCGTTGCAGCGGAGCTCCGCACAAGCGATGAGGTCGCTCGTGACGACGACAGGTTCTGGAAGCTCGGCTCCTTCTACGTCAACCGCGACGATCCGAGCATCTTCGTTCCCAAGCGCTTCGGCGTGGGCTGGACCGTGAACTTGGGGCGCGGCGCCGGATGGGCTCTTCTCATCGGCATCATCCTCCTTGCCGTCGGAATCACCGTGGCCAGCTTCCTGCTCGCCGGACAGTCGGCAACCAGCTAGGCCGAGGTTTACGCACGAAGGCCATCTCGCCCTGTAGAGCCGCAGGTGGACGAGAAGGGCAGCGCCTTCGTGCGTAGCATGCAGATCGACATGAAAACAGCAACAGAATCTGTTGCTGTTTTCAATAGGAAGCACATATGATGCCTATGCTTCTTTGGCAGCAAAAAGCCTCATTCCAAATACGATGAACACGCAACCGAGCGCGGCGATGGATGTAACGCAGCCCAGAACGGAGTTCATACATGACCCAAATGGCTTTGACAGGGCATTCGATGAGTCGATGGTATTCTGAAAAGCCAGATAGCCGTCCCTCAGCTCCCCGTCCGAATTCCGGACGAACAGCTCCGTGGCATAGCGCAGCATAACTATGGAGCTCAGGATACCGCTCAGCGTCAAAATAACCGCCATAACGGCGAACTGCGGTCTGAAAAGCACGCTGAGAAGCAGCATGCCGAGGAGAATCACAGCGGCGTTTGAGGTGTTTCTCATATGCTGTGAAACGAAGGGAATCACTCCGATGAGGTTGCCAAGCGACGCGCCGAGCGCCATGGCGCTCATCAGCACCGAATACTGCAGCGTGTCTCCCGAGATCACCTTGTAGATGTATTCGATCGTCAAGATCGAGACAGTACCGCCGATGAATGTGATCAGCAAACTTCCGGAAAGGATGTCGCGATTCTGCTTGAGCGTCTTCAAGACATCGGCGCTTCTCCCCCTCTCGTTGACAGAGGGCTTTTCATCGCCGTGCATCAGCAATACGACCGCAGCAGCAATGAAATAGGTGACGATGTCCAAGGTGTAGACAGATCTCATTCCGAATCTGGACAATATGACGCCTCCCGCCAATGGGCCTATCACAACCACTAACCCGTTGACGAATCTGGATATCCCCTGACGAGATTGGATATTGCCATCGTTGCTGATTCTTTTCAGGTATTCGGCTCTAAAGCACTCCAGGAAGAAGAATACCGAGCAATACGCAAAGTAGATCACATAGATCAGCAGGATCTCATCGGTCATCATCAAGAGGACAAGAGGGATGACGCAGACGAATTCCCCTATGAAGAACAGGTTCTTGAAGCTCGTGCCGATCTTCGCGCGCGAGATGAACGGGGATATTATGAACTGCGGCAGCAGCGTCAGCAAGCTGAAGAGGGCAGCTGCTGTCAGGCTGTCCGTCCGCGTATAGATGACGGCGGTCAGCGCCAAAGACGTCATCGAGGACCCAAACGACGATATGAAGTCTGCAATCTGCAATATCAGAAAATTATCTATCAGCGCATGTTTTGCAGTACTCATCGTAAACCTCGTTAAAGCACCGGGGCTAGGGGTCCGTCACCCCTGCGGCACCGGACCACCCTCCTCCAAGGATTCGGGCCTCCCAACGACCTTATCCAAGGAGTAAGACGTTGGGGGCACACAACGCTGGCGCAGGGCAATCCGATGCCGCAGAGTCGCATGTAGCTAGCGTATGTACGCCTTCCCCGCCTCGATGCACGCTTTGTTTGCCTCGAACAGGTCGGCCTTGCGTGCGGGAATCACGTAATGGAGGGCCTCATCGAGGGTCTCGTCCCCCACGCAGCCCGTCTCGCGCAGCACCGCGCCCAGAAGCACCATGTTCGCGAGGCCGTGATAGCCCATGTCGGTGGCCATCTGGGTGGCGGGCACGTAGAACACCTCGACATCGTCGCGCTCCACCTTGCGGGTGACGAGGGTCGCGTCGACGAAGATCTTGCCTCCCGGAGCCACCAAGGGCTCGTACTTGTCGAGCGAGGGCGCATTCATCACGATGAGCACGTTGGGATGCTGCACGATGGGCGAGCCTACCGGCGTATCGCTTAGGATGACGTTGCAGTTTGCGGTGCCGCCGCGCATCTCGGGACCGTACGAGGGCAGCCAGCTGAGCTCGCGCCCTTCGAGCAGGCCCGCATGGGCGAGCACCTTGCCCGCGAAGAGCAGGCCCTGCCCGCCGAAGCCGGCGATGACGATCTCATGGTCTGCCATCGTTATGCCTCCTTATCGCGAAACACGCCGAGCGGATACTGCGGAATCATGGCCTCGTCGATCCACTGAAGGGCCTTCTCGGGCGTCATACCCCAGTTGGTGGGGCAGGTGGAGAGCACCTCCACCAGCGAGAAGCCCTTGCCCTCGACCTGGTTCTGGAAGGCCTTCTTGATGGCCTTCTTAGCGCGACGTACGTTCTTGACGCTGTTCGCCGCAACGCGCTCGAGATACGCGGGCGCCTCGAGCGTGGCCAGCATCTCGCAGATCTGGATGGGATAGCCCTGCGTCTGGGCATCGCGCCCATACGGCGAGGTCTGGGTAACCTGGCCGACAAGCGACGTGGGCGCCATCTGACCGCCGGTCATGCCGTAGATGGCGTTGTTGATGAAGATGATGGTGATGTTCTCCCCGCGCGCGGCGGTGGAGACCGTCTCGCACAGGCCGATGGAGGCGAGATCGCCATCGCCCTGATAGGTGAAGACCACGTTCTCGGGCAGGGCGCGCTTCACGCCGGTGGCGACGGCGGGCGCACGTCCATGGGATGCCTCGATCATGTCGCACGCAAAGTAGTTGTAGGCCAAAACGGAGCAGCCCACGGGCGCGATGCCGATGGTTTTGCCTTCGATGCCCAGCTCGTCGATGGCTTCGGCGACCAGGCGATGGATGATGCCGTGCGTGCAGCCGGGGCAATAGTGGAACGGCACGTCGGTGAGCGCATGGGGTTTCTCGAACACGATCATGCTATCGCCTCCCTTCCGCAAGCGTGTGGATATGGTCGAGCACTTCATCGGGGGTGGGGATCATCCCGCCCACGCGCCCGCAGAAATCGACGGGCTTCTTGCAGCGGATGGCAAGCTCGACGTCCTCGACCATCTGGCCCATGTTGAGCTCCACGCACAAAAACGAGTCGACCATATCCGCAGCGGCGAGCAGCGGCTTCTTGGGGAACGGCCAGAGAGTGATGGGGCGGATCATACCCACCTTGATGCCCTCCTCGCGCGCGGTCACGATGGCGTTGCGCGCGATGCGCGCGGTGATGCCGTACGACACGATGCAGATCTCGGCATCGTCCATGCGGTATTCCTCCCATGCGCACTCCTCGGCCTCGGCCTGAGCATAGCGCTCGAAACGGGCGAGGTTCTTCTGCTCGAGCACCTCGGGCGACAGCTCGAGGGAGTTGACGATGTTGTGCTCGCGCGCCATCTCCGTGCCGGTGACGGCCCAAGGGTTATCGGCGCCGAAAGCCTCATGCGCCTCGGGAAGCTCCACCGGCTCCATCATCTGGCCCATGGTGCCGTCGGCGAGCAGCATCGCGGGCATGCGATACTTCCACGCCAGGTGCAGGGCGCGGCCGGTGAGGTCGGCCATCTCCTGAACGGACGCCGGCGCGAACACCAGCACGTGGAAATCACCGTGCCCCGGGCCGCGCGTTGCCAAGAAGTAGTCCGACTGCGATGGCTGGATGCCGCCCAAGCCGGGGCCTCCGCGCTGCACGTTCACGATGAACGCAGGCAGATCGGCGCCGGCAAGGTAGGAGATGCCCTCGCACTTGAGGGAGATGCCGGGACTCGATGAGGACGTCATGGCCGGTTTGCCGGTCGAGGCCACGCCGTAGACCATGTTGATGGCAGCGATCTCGCTTTCGGCCTGCAGGAAGGTGCCGTCGATCTTGGGCATCTTCTTGGCCATGTAGGCCGCGATCTCGGTCTGCGGCGTGATGGGGTAGCCGAAGTAGTGCCGGCATCCGGCGAGAATCGCCGCCTCGGCGATGGCCTCGTTACCCTTCATCAGGACTTTTTCGCTCATGTATCTCGCCTCCTAACGCTCGACGGTGATGACGCAGTCGGGGCACATCAGAGCGCACGACGCGCAGGCGATGCACTCCTGAGGATCCACGAGCGTCACGGGAGCATAGCCCTTTTGGTTGAGATGGCTGGTCGAAAGCTCGAGAATGTGCTTGGGGCATACGCTGACGCACAGACCGCAGCCCTTGCACAGCTCTTCTTTAAAGGTAAGCTTCGCCATATTACACCCCTCTCTTCTCCATGTAATACAGTTCAAGTATAGATAGCGGGAACAGGTTTTTCACCTGTCCCCCGAGTTCTGCAGCCACGCGTTCGTCCACGGTCGTCATCTTGAGCGACAGGCCCGCGGCCTGCGCAAGCCCCTCCGCATAGGCGCGGCTCGACAGCACGGTTTCCGCCGTGGTATCGGGGCCGAGGTTGGTGTTGTTCACGATGCCCGTGAACGGCAGCCCGCAGGCCCCCTCGATCTCGCGGAGCACCGCGAGCGCGTCATCCACCGTGCGGGTGAGCGGACGGGCCGCGTTGGCCACGAAGAGCATCTCATAGTCGTCCTCGGCGAGAATGGCGGGCGCATAGCGGCCAAGCGCGAGCGCTCCCCTATCGTCACCGCCGATATCGAGCACGCCGTACGTGCTGCGATCGCCCACCAACGCGTAGATCTCCTTGGGAAGGGCGGGAACGTCCACGTTGGAGTTCGCGAACGCGGAGACGATCAGGGAGATGCCCTGCTCCGCGAGCTGCTTCTCCGCATCCTTGGTGCGGAAATACGGATTCACGATGTCGATGTCGGCCACCGCAACGGGAAGACCCTGCGCGCGCAACCAGGAAGCCCAGTTGAGCGCGATGTTGGTCTTGCCGCTGCCGTAATGGCCCGCGAAGAGCGTCAGCCTTTTGCATTCCATGGCAGCGCCTTAGAGCTGGTTGCGCATGATCTTGCCGCTGATGGTCTTGGGCAGCTCGTCGCGGAACACCACGATGCGCGGATACTTGTACGGCGCCGTGTGCTTCTTGACGTAGCTTTGGACTTCCTTGGCGAGCTCGTCGGTTCCCTCCACGCCGTCCACGAGCACGATGCTTGCCTTGACCACCTGGCCGCGCACCTCGTCGGGAGCGGCGGAGACGCCGCATTCCAGCACGTACGGGAGTTCCATGATGACGTTCTCGATCTCGAACGGCCCGATGCGGTAGCCGGACGACTTGATGACGTCATCCGAGCGGCCCACGTACCAGAAGAAGCCGTCCTCGTCGCGCCAGGCCAGGTCGCCGGTATGGTACCAGCCGTCATGCCAGGCAGCGCGGGTTTTGTCGCCGTCCTCGTAGTACCCGAGAAACAGGCCGCAGATGCGGTGATCGGAGTTCTCGTCGGCGCGGATGACGATCTCGCCGTTGACGCCGTCCTCGGCGATATTGCCGTCGTTGTCGAGGATCTTGACGTCGTAACCGGGAGTCGGCTTGCCCATGGAGCCGGGCTTGATGGGCTGGCCCACGAGGTTGCCGATGGTGAGGGTGGTCTCGGTTTGGCCGAATCCCTCGGCGATACGCAGGCCCGTGGCCTTCTCGAACTGATAGAACACCTCGGGGTTCAGAGCCTCGCCCGCCGTGGTGGCGTGGCGGATGGACGACAGGTCGTACTTGGAGAGGTCCTGCTTGATGAGCATGCGGTACATGGTGGGAGGAGCGCAGAACGTGGTGATGTTGTACTTCGAGAACATGGGGAGGATCTCGTCGGCGCGGAAGCGATCGAAGTCGTACACGAAGACGGCGCCCTCGCACAGCCACTGCCCGTAGAGCTTGCCCCAGAGCGCCTTGCCCCAGCCGGTCTCCGAGATGGTGAAGTGCAGGCCGTCGCGATCCACCAGATGCCAGTATTTGGCGGTGGTGTAGTGGCCGAGCGCGTATTTGTAGCTGTGGGTCGCGATCTTGGGATAGCCGGTGGTGCCCGAGCTGAAGAACATGACCATGGGGTCGTCGCCGCAGGGCGAATCGTCCCGGCGGCGGTAGCGCCTAGTGTAGAAGCCGTACTCGGCATCGAAATCGTGCCAGCCCTCGCGGCTGCCGCCCACCATGATCTTGAGCAGCTCCGCGCCAACGGCCTCCTCGCCGAGCTCGGCCTGATGCGCCACGTCATCGTCGGCGGTGCACACGATGGCCGTCACGCCCGCGGTCTTGAAGCGGTAGGCGAAATCGTGCTCGAGCAGCTGCGCGGTGGCGGGAATGGCCACGGCGCCGATCTTGTGGAGGCCGAGCATGGCGAACCAGAACTGGTAGTGGCGCTTGAGCACCAGCATGACGCGGTCGCCGCGCTTGATGCCGAGCGACGTGAAGTAGTTGGCCGCCTGCGACGATGCGTCCTTGATGTCCTTGAAGGTGAAGCGGCGCTCGGTCATATCCTTGGCGACGTGCACCATGGCGAGCTTGTCCGGATGCCTGCGGCCCAGCGCGTCAACGATGTCGAAGGCGAAGTTGAACGTATCGGCATTGGTGAAGTTGATGGACTTGAGCATGTGGTTCTTGTCCTCGACGGTCTGGACGAACTTGCGCGCCAGAAGCGTCTCGGGTTCGATTTCCTGCACGTGGGGCGCGAGGACGCCGGGCCGCTGGTCTTTTTCCTCGGCCGCCATGATCATGGCCAGGAACACGCAGTCCTTGCCGTTGGTGGCGATCATGCCATGCGGCGTGGAGCTGTTGTAGAAGATGCTGTCGCCCTCGTGGAGGATCTCGGTGTTCTCGCCCACCTGCACCTTCATGGTGCCGCTGATCACCAGGTCGAACTCCTGGCCGCCGTGGGTGGTGGTGCGGATGGGCTTGTTCTGGAGCTCCTCGGAATACTGGTAGGTGACCCAGTAGGGCGTGGCGAGCTTGTTGCCGAAGCGGGATGCCATGTCCTGGATCATGATGCTGTTCTCGCGGGCGGTCACGAGGCCCATGTCGCGGCGGGTGACCGCATAGCTCGTGAGCCGGGGGGTGTGGCCCTCGAGAAGCTGGATGATCTCGACGCCGAACGCCTGCGCGCACTTGTGCAGGAAGGTGAACGGAAGATCGATCGCGCCCTTCTCGTACTCGAGGTACTGCTCGTGGGAAATCCCGGTACGGCGCGCCATCTCCTCGGTGGAGTAGCCCATGATGTCCCTCAGCTCGCGGATACGGAGCACCACATCCATGAGCTGATCGGAAGAAGTCGTTTGTACTTGCATCGGTTCCTCTCTCCAGTCCGCATAGGCACGGACTAATCAGAATACCACAGCGGAGCTGGGGTTATACAGCGAGTCGTCTACGCGAGGCCCAGCTTTGCGGCGGCCTCCTCGCGCATCTTGTACTTCAAGACCTTGCCGGCCGCATTCATGGGGAAGCTGTCGACGAACTCGATGTAGCGGGGAACCTTATGGCGCGCCACATGATCTGCAATGTAGGCGCGCATAGCGTCCACCGTGATATCCACCCCCTCTTTGAGCACGATGCAGGCGTATGCCTCTTCGCCGTACCTCTCGTCGGGCACGCCGATGACCTGCACATCCTGCACGGCAGGATGGGTATAGACGAATTCCTCGATCTCCTTGGGGTAGATGTTCTCGCCGCCTCGGATGATCATGTCCTTGAGGCGTCCGGTGATGCGGTAGGCGCCGTCGGCATCGCGGCAGGCCAGATCGCCCGAGTGGAGCCAGCCCTCCGCATCCACCGTCTCGGCCGTGGCTTTGGGCATCTTGTAGTAGCCCTTCATGGTGTTGTAGCCGCGGGAGCAGAACTCGCCGTTGACGCCGTCGGGCACCTCTTCACCCGTCTCGGGATCGATGATCTTGCATTCGACGTGCGGGAAGTCGTAGCCCACGGTCTCGGTGCGCAGCTCCAGCGGATCGGTCCACGCGCTCATGGTGGATCCGGGGGCGCTCTCGGTTTGGCCGTACACGCTCACGATACCGGTCATGTTCATCTCGTCGGGCTGGGCCGCGCGGCGCATGAGCTCGGGCGGACATCCCGAGCCGGCCATGATGCCGGTACGCATGTGAGAGAAGTCGGTCGCATGGTAGTCGGGATGGTTGAACATGGCGATGAACATGGTGGGGACGCCGTTGAAGCAGGTGATCTTCTCCTGATTGATGCAGGCGAGCGATGCCTTCGCCGAGAAGTACGGCATGGGGCAGAGCGTGGAGCCGTGCGTCATGCCGGCGGTCATGGAGAGCACCATGCCGAAGCAGTGGAACATGGGAACCTGGATCATCATGCGGTCCGCCGTGGAGAGGCCCATGCGGTCGCCGATGCACTTGCCGTTGTTCACCACGTTGTAGTGGGTGAGCATGACGCCCTTGGGGAAGCCCGTGGTTCCCGAGGTGTACTGCATGTTGCACACGTCATCGGAGCGCACGCGCGCGGCCATGCCCTGGACGGCCTCGAGCGGCACCATGTCGGCGCGCGCCATGGCCTCGTCGAAGGAGAGGCACCCCGGCATGCGGAAGCCCGCCGTGATGACGTTGCGCAAGAACGGCAGCTTCTTGCAGTGGAGCGGCGTCTCCTTGTCGTGATCGGCGATCTCGGGGCAGAGTTCGTTGATGATGGCGCGGTAGTTGGAATCGAGCGCGCCCTCGATCATCACGAGGGTGTGCGTGTCGGACTGGCGCAGCAGATACTCCGCCTCATGGATCTTGTAGGCGGTGTTCACGGTCACGAGCACGGCGCCGATCTTCACCGTCGCCCAGAAGGTGATGTACCATGCAGGCACGTTGGTAGCCCAGATGGCCACCTTGCCGCCCGGCTTCACGCCCAGCGACACCAGCGCGCGGGCGAAGTCGTCCACATCGCGGCTGAACTCCTCGTAGGTGCGCGTGTAGTCGAGCGTGGTGTACTTGAACGCGTACTGATCGGGAAACTCCTCCACCATACGGTCGAGCACCTGCGGGAAGGTGAGGTTGATGAGTTCGTCCTTCTTCCACACGTACTCGCCGGTGCCGTCGTGGTTGGGATAGAGGCGCTTCTTCTTGCCGCGGGTCTGCTCGAAACGGCTCATGTAGTTGGCATAGTGCGGCAGGATGATGCTCGCATCGTCCATGCCCTCCATCCACAGGGGCTTCCATTCCAGCGAGACGAACCCGTCGTAATCGATGGATGCGAGCGCGGCGACCATCTCCGAGACGGGCAGCGTGCCCTCGCCGATGATGGTATAGCGGCTCTGGTCGTCGGAGTCGCGCAGGTGGACGTGGCGCACGTAGGCGCCCAGGTTCTTGATGGTGGTGTCGGCATCCTCGCCGTGGTCGCGGTACGGGTGGTGGATCTCCCACAGGGCGGCCAGGTGGTCGCTTGCGAAATCGTCCATGAGCGCGCGGAGACGCGCGGTGTCGGAGTAGATGCCGGTGGTGCGGATGAGCAGCGTCACGCCCGCAGCCTCGGCACGATCGAGCAGCTCGGCCAGGTTGGCGCGCACGGTCTGCTCGTCGTCGCGGTAGGCCGGGGTCGACACGCAGGGAATCTGCATGGCGCGCGCGACGTCGATGAGCTCGGAGACGGGCTCGACGCACCCGGATGCGGACAGATCGCTCGACGCGTCGAGGCACGGGATACGCAGACCCTTCTCGCGCAGACGGCGAGCCGTGGTGACGGCGTTGTAGCTGTCGAAGGGGCCGCCGCGCTGGATGAGGTCGCGGCGCTTGGCGAGATCGTAGATCTCGATGCCCTCCAGATCTGCATCGAGAGCGGCCTCGATCTGCTCATCCCAACTCAGGCGCTGCCAGCCGCGTGTGGAGTAGGACAGCCTCATGACTCAGCCTCCTCGTATGCGATCTTGTTCAGCGCGTTCACATAGGCCTGGATGCTCGACCCCACGATGTCCATCGAGATGCCCCTGCCCGAGTAAAGCTTGCCGCCCGAGAGCAGGCGCACAACCGTCTCGCCCATGGCCTCATGGCCCTCGGTGACGGCGCGGATCTGGAAATCGTCAAGCTCGTAGTGGTGGTGCGTGATCTGCTCGATGGCAAGAAACGCCGCGTCGATGGGGCCGTCGCCCAGCGAGACGCCCTCGGCGACCTCGCCGTTGCGGCTGATCTTGAGGTGCGCCATGGCGGAGATGTCGTTGCCGCTGTTGATGACGTAGCTTTCAACTTGATAGGTGGGGGGAACCTGCAGGGCAACCGACGCGATGATGGCATCGAGCTCGCGGCTTCCCACGCGCTCCTTGTGCTTGAGGACGTCTTGGACGGCCTCCCATACGGCCTGGCCGTCCTCGCTGTTGAGGTCGTAGCCCATCTCGCGGGCGGCCTTGAGCACGTCGGCAACGCCGTCGCCGAACGAAAGCTCCAGCTCGGGGGCGACGTCTTGCACGCCGTCGTCGAACGGCGAGGTTTTGTTCCTGCGGGTGCTGCACAGCCATACGATCTGGCTCACGATGCGGCGGAGCTCCACCGTATGCAGGCAGCAGGGCCCTCCGAAGAGCTCTTCGCGGGCGGTGATGATCTGCGCGATGGTGGAGAGCGAGGCGGCGTCATCGCCTGCGGTGCACACCTTCACCTCGCGGGCACCCGCCTGAAGGGCTGCGATGGAGCATGCATCGGCCATGGCCATGGTGTTGTTAACGGCAACGCCCATCGTCACCTCGGCCAGGGCGGGAATCTCCTCGAGGCAGTTCTCCACGAACGCCGCGAACTCTCCGCCCAGCATGGTGCCCGTGGAATCGCAGAGGGTGACGGTGCCCGCGCCCGAGGCGATGGCCTGCTCGACGGCGCTCTTCAAAAACGCGCGGTCGGCGCGGGTGGCATCCTCGGCGATGAACTCCACGTCGGCGGTGAGGGCGGCGCATGCCGCGACGGTCTCGCCGATGTCTGCGAGCATGGCCTCGGGCTTCTTGTGGCTGAGGTACTCCATCTGCACGGTGCTCACGGGAGCTGCGACCTGCAGGCGCGGGTGGACGGCTTCTTTGAGCGCCTCCCATGTGCGTTCGACGCTCTCGGCGGAGAGCTCCACCGGAACGGCGAGCACGCTCTCCCGTACCGCAGATGCGAGCGATTTGATGCGCAGCGCATCCGCGCGGGAGGATCCGAGGCTTTCGACCTCGATAACCGATAGGCCGAGGCGGTCGAGCAGCTTGGCAATCTCCAGCTTGCCCTTGAAGGTAAGCGACGAGTCGCCGCTCCGTGCGATCTGCTTCATGGTGGTATCGCTGATCTGGATGCCGCCCATCGTCCCGCCTTTCTCATAGTCGCGTTTGCAGCGCAGGTATACGACGGTAGTTCAAATTTCGTAATTTGAGGGGTTTTGTCGTTAAATCGTTACCAACCGGCACGCAAGGCCCATGAGGCGGCGTCGTGCTCGCAGCTAGCGCACCGGCCCTTCTCCACGGTCTGGAACCCTGCCTTGGAGAAAACTACGCATTGGTTTTCTCTCCAGAGCTTTTATCCAAATCCTATCTGGGCTTTTATGAAGAAATCATTTTAAGAGAAAACTAATGCGTAGTTATTGGGGGATTCTTGAGCTTGCGCGGCGGGCTTGCGCGGTAGGATTGCGCGGCGGGCTTTTTCGTCAGTGAGTGAGAGTCAGTGGGTGAGAGAGCATGCCGCATATCTGTCATGACGAGAAAACCTACGCGTCTCTGACCTGCACTTCTCTGCTTCGTGCCGCATAAGTTCGAGACTTATGCGGCAAGATCGGTGAGAACGGCGGGGCGGCGGGACCGAAAGGGCGACAAGAACGACCATGGCAGGAATCCGGAGGCAAATGGGGCGTCTCTGTTTCCAACAGAGCCGCCCTTCCGCAGTAAGGGTATCCTAGAGATTGAATCGATCGTCCGCGTCGTGCTCGCGCGGGCCAGGCTAGAAAGCGGTCGCATGAACAACCTTACGCGCAGATCCTTCCTCTCCCTTTCCACGCTCGCCCTAGCGAGCCTCACCGCGTGCGACGGGTCCGCACCGGGCGACGCGCGCGGCACCGACGAGCTTATCGTGGGCATGCCGCAGGACATCGACTCGATGGATCCCGCCGCCACCGAATCCGCCGCCACGCGCGAGGTGCTCTTCAATATCTACGAGGGCCTCGTCAAACCCGATCCCGCCGGCAACCTCAACCCTGCCGTCGCAGAAGGCTACGAGATCTCCCCCGACGGCTCCGTCTACTCCTTCAGCCTACGCGAGAACGTGCTCTTCCATAATGGGGAGCCCGTCACGGCAGAGGACGTCAAGCACTCTCTCGAGCGCTACCGCGACTCCACCGTGGGCGGCTCGCTCGTCTCGGCGTTCTCGGCGGTGGACCATGTCGATATCGTGGACGCACGCCATGTGGACGTGGTGCTCAAGACCGGCGACACCGACTTTCTGGCCTACTTCTCCATCGGCATCACGCCTGCGTCCGCAACCGACCTCGATGTCGCGCCCGTGGGCTGCGGCCCGTACAGGTTCTCCTCGCGCTCGCCGCTCGAGAACGTCGTGCTCGAGAAGTTCGACGACTACTGGGACGCCGCCGGCGCAGCCCACATCCCCACCATCACCTTCAAGGTCATCGCCAACACCAACTCCATCGGCTTGGAGCTCGCGGGGGGCTCTATCGACCTGTTCTATCGCACGCCCGAGACGCAGCTCTCCCAGGTATCCGAGGACGACTTCACCATCTACGAGGGCGGCATGAACCTCGTGCAGGCGCTCTACCTCAACAACGCCGTCGCGCCGTTCGACGACGTGCGTGTGCGTCAGGCGCTCGCCTACGCCATCGATCCGCAGGAGATCATGGACTTCGTCTCCGGCGGCAAGGGCGCGGAGGTGGGGTCGAGCATGTATCCCGCCTTCGCCAAGTACTTCATGCCCGAGCTCAACGACGTCTACAACCAGGATCTCGATAAGGCCCGCGACCTGCTCGCCCAAGCGGGCTATCCCAACGGATTCGACTTCACCGTCCAGGTTTCGAGCGCGCATCCTCAGCACGCCGAAACGGCCGAAGTCCTCAAGGAGCAGCTCGCGCAGGTGGGCGTCACGGCGATAATCCAGCCGGTCGAGTGGAACAGCTGGCTCTCGGACGTCTACTCCGATAGGCGCTTCGAGGGCACCGTGGTGGGCCTCGACGCGAGCGCCCTCAACGCGCCCTCCATGCTCGCGCGCTTCGTGAGCGATGCGGGCAACAATTTCGTCAACTTCAGCAGCGCCGCCTACGACGAAACGTACGCCCGCGCCCGCGCAGCCATCGATGATGACGAGAAGACCGAGCTCTACAAGGCATGCGAACGCATTCTCGCCGAGGAATGCGCCAGCGTCTACATCCAGGACCTCCCGAGCTTCGTCGCGCTCGCCAAGCGCTTCACGGGCTACGAATTCTACCCGCTCTACGCGCAGAACCTCGCAACCATCCGTCCCGCCGAATAGACGCTGGGAATCTGCGGCGATGCGATACGTCCTCAAAAAGACGGCGACGATGCTCATCACCCTGCTGGCGGTGAGCCTCTTCCTCTTCGTGAGCTTCCAGCTCATCTCGGGCGATCCCGCCACGCGCATGCTGGGCACCGGAGCCACGCCCGAGCGTCTCGAGGCCCTGCGCGAGGAGCTCGGACTCAACGATGCGCTGCTCGTGCGCTATGTGCGCTGGCTCGCCTCGTTCGTGCGGGGCGACCCCGGCATCTCCTACGTGTACCGACAGCCGGTTGCAAGCCTGCTCGGAGCCAAGATTCCCGTCACGCTGGCGCTCGCGCTGATGTCGTTCGCGCTCACGTGCCTCGTGGGGTTTCCGGCGGGCCTCTACACCGCCAAATACGCAGGATCGGCGCTCGATCGCATCGTCATGGTACTCAACCAGGCGATCATGGCAGTGCCTCCGTTCTTCGCCGGCATCCTCATCAGCTGGGCGTTCGGAACGGTCATGCGCCTGTTCTCCCCTGGTGCCTACGTATCGTACGAGACGAGCATGCCGCGCTTTCTGGGCTACCTCGTCTTTCCCTCGATCGCCCTTGCGCTGCCCCGCGCGGCGCAGCTCGCCAAGCTTCTGCGCGGGGCGATTCTCGAGGAATCGAGCAAGAACTACGCGCGCACGGCCTACAGCCGCGGCAACAACACCGACGGCGTGCTTTTCGGCCACCTCCTCAAGAACGCGTTTCTCCCCGTGCTCACGTTTTTGGGCATGAGCCTCGCCAACCTGCTCGCGGGTTCGCTCATCGTGGAGAGCATCTTCAATATCCCCGGCATCTCGAGCATCCTGCTCTCATCCATCGGAAACCGCGACTACCCCGTCATCCTCGCAGCGGTGATGTGGATCGCCGTGTTCATCATCGCGATCAACCTGCTCGTGGACATCCTCTACGCGGTGCTCGACCCCCGGATCGACGGGGAGTGATGCGCATGAAGCAAACGCGCCGCAATCCGCTTGCATTCATCGACACGCTTCCCAACCCGAAGCTCTTCCGCATGGGCGCCCTCATCACGGCGGCGATCGTGCTGCTCGTGCTCATCGGCCTCGTGTGGATGCCCTACGAGCCCACGGCGATGAGCGCCGACCAGATGCAGGGCATCTCCGCCTCCCACCTGCTGGGCACCGACAAGATGGGCCGCGACATCCTCAGCCGCGTGATGTACGGCAGCCGCATCACCCTCGTGGTGGCGCTCGGCACCATGGTCATCGGCGCGGGCCTGGGCGTGCTCATCGGCGCGGCAACCGGGTTCTACGGCGGCATGGCGGATGAGATCGTGATGCGCATCATGGACGGCCTCTTCGCCTTCCCCAACGTGCTGCTGGCGCTTGTGGTCGTATCGCTGCTCGGTTCGAGCACCGTGCACATGATATGGGCGCTCGGCATCGCGTTCATCCCCTCGTTCACGCGCGTGGTGAGAGGCGAATACATTCGCTGCAAGCATCTCGACTACGTCAAGAACGCGCGGCTTCAGGGCGCGAGCGACGCACGGGTGATCTTCGTGCATATCCTCCCCAATGTGAGCGGAGTGCTGCTCTCCAACCTCATGATCGGTTTCAACAACGCCGTGCTCGCCGAGGCGGGCCTCTCGTTTCTGGGCATCGGCTCGCAGCCGCCGTACGCCTCGCTCGGCCAGATGATCTCCGATGCGCAGGCGTACTTCTTCGAGGTTCCCATGGCGGTGCTGGGTCCGGGCTTGGTGATCGTGCTCTTGGTGCTGGGCTTCTCGCTCATGGGCGAGGGTCTGCGCAGCGCTGCGAAGGGGTTGGATTAGCATGGCTTCCCTCACGTTTGCAGCATCTCCGACGCCCCTGCTCGAGATCCGCGATCTGCACCTCGAGTTCCATGACCACGACCGCCCCGAGGTGGCGGTGGAGGATTTCAACCTCACGGTCGAGGCAGGGGAGATCGTGGGCATCGTGGGCGAGTCGGGCTCCGGCAAGAGCATGACGGCGATGGCGATCGCGGGGCTTCTCAGCCGGCACGCGCTCGAGCGGAGCGGGCACATCTTCTTCGACGGCGTCGACCTGCTCCACTGCGACCGCGCAACGCTGCGCCGCTACCAGGGCAACGACATCGCGATCATCTTCCAGGAACCCATGACCTCGCTCGATCCCCTGCAGCGCATCGGCCGCCAGGTTGAGGAGGCGCTGCGCATCCACCACCGGGAGCTCTCGGCCGACGCGCGCTACGACATCGCCCTGCGCGCCATGGAGGCTGCGGGCCTGAGCGACGTCGAGCGCGTCTACCGCATGTACCCCCATGAGCTCTCCGGCGGCATGCGGCAACGCGTCATGATCGCCGCCGCCACCATATCGCGCCCGAAGATCCTCATCGCCGACGAGCCCACCACGGCGCTCGACGTGACCATCCAGGCGCAGATCATCGCCCTCTTGCGCGAGATCAATGCCGAGCATGGCACCGCGATCATCTTCATCAGCCACGACCTCTCGCTGGTGCGCCGGCTCTGCCACCGCGTGGTCGTGATGAAGGAAGGGCGCATCGTCGAGACGAACACGGCTCGCGAGGTCCTGCTCCACCCGCGCGAGGACTACACCAAGATGCTGATCGACGCCATCCCGAGGGTGGAGCTGTGACCATGGCCAAGACGATCGTGCAGATGGGCGGCATCTACGAGACCGGAGCGGAGCTCGGAGGGAACGTGCTCGAGGTCGAGCGCCTCGACGTGTTCTACCGCGAGCGCACGCGGATCCTGCGTCCTGCGAAAACGCTCCAGCGGGCGCTCCATGAGGTGAGCTTCTCGATTGGTGCGGGGGAGATCGTGGGCCTATGCGGTGAATCGGGCTGCGGCAAAACCACGCTCTCCAAGGCGGTGTGCGGCATCGTCCCCACCTTCCAAGGCAGGATCTCCCTTGCGCACGAACGACCGCAGATGGTGTTCCAAGACCCGTTCGGCTCGCTCAACCCCGTCAAGCGCATCGGCTGGCTCCTTGAAGAACCGCTCCGCGTGGACCGCATGCGCACGTGGTCTGCGGCCGAGCGCGCGGAGCGCGTCGCCGAGGTGATCGAGCAGGTGGAACTCGAGCGCAGCCTGCTCGATCGCTTCCCCGCAGAGCTCTCGGGCGGACAGCGCCAGCGCGTGGCGATCGCCGCCGCGATCATGCGCAAGCCGCGCTTCCTCATCGCCGACGAACCGGTGAGCGCGCTCGACGTCACCATCCAGAAGCAGGTCCTCGAGCTGATCGCCTCCCTGCACGAGCGCATGGGGCTCTCGATGCTCTTCATCTCCCACGACCTGCGCGTGGTCTACCAGGTCTGCGACCGTGTGATGATCATGCGCGAAGGACGCATCCTCGAGCAGGGCCCGGTGGGAGATGTCTACCGCTTCCCTCAGCACGAGTACACGAGCGCGCTGCTCGCGGCTGCGGGGCTCGAGCAGCGCCGCTCGAAACGAGACGCAACGGCTTGAAAGGAGCGGCACGATGGATGCCGAACGATTACGTGAAGCCTGGAAGCACGAAGAGGATATCGCCCACATCCATGGGTGGGATTTCTCCCATATCCACGGCAGATACGAGGAAGAGGACAAGCTGCCGTGGGACTTCCGCGAGGTCATCCAGCGGTATCGGCGCGACAGCATGCAGCTGTTGGACATGGAGACCGGAGGCGGGGAGTTTCTGCGCTCGCTCAATCATCCCGCGTACAACACCGCGGCCATCGAAGCCTACGCGCCCAATGTGGCGCTGTGCAAAGACGTGCTGCTCCCGTTGGGCATCGATTTCAGGGAGGCGGACGGGGAGGATCCGCTTCCCTTTTCCGACGGCTCTTTCGATATCGTCACGAACCGGCATGGCTCGTATGACGTGGCCGAGCTCGAGCGCGTCCTGAAGCCGGGCGGGCTGTTCGTCACCCAGCAGGTAGGTGCCGAGAACGATCGGGAGCTGGTTCGGCTCCTGCTCCCCCATATCGCGGAGGCGCCCTATCCCACGCATTACCTCGACGTGAAGGCGGCGGAACTTCTCGCTCACGGCTTCGAGGTGCTGGAGAGCGGAGAGGCGTTCCAGCCGATCCGATTCTTCGATGTGGGCGCTCTCGTGTGGTTTGCGCGGATCATCGAGTGGGAGTTCCCCGGCTTCTCGGTCGATAGCTGCCTTGATCGCCTGTTCGAGGCTCAGGAGCTGCTGGAACGGGACGGCGCAATCGAAGGCCGCATCCACAGGTACTATATCGTGGCGAAGAGGAATCGGTAGCTTTCGAAAGGAGATGGGCAGTGCGATGAACACGCGTCCTGTATAGGCGACGGTCGATACGCTGAGACAACCCATGTCCCCGAGCGCGAAAGGGCGCATATGCTCGCTCTGTGTCCTGGTTTCCCATCGTGGGCGGAACTACGCTCGTGTCGAAAGGAGGTGAGCGGATGAACCATCAGAAGATCGGAGCATTTCTTAAAGAGCTCCGCAGGGAAAAGGGCATGACCCAGGAGCAGCTCGCCGAGACGCTGAGTGTTTCGCGGCGCACCGTCTCCCGCTGGGAGACCGGCAGCAACATGCCCGACCTGGATATTCTTGTTGAGATAGCGGATTACTACGAGGTTGATATCCGCGAACTCTTCGATGGAGAGAGGAGACCTGAGCACATGGACAAGGACATGAAAGAGACCGCCTTGAAGATGGCGGATTACAGCAACGAGGAGAAGCAGGCATACATGAAGCGCCTGCACGGGTTCTATATCATGGCGCTGATCGCGTTCGCAGTGTACTTCATATCGACGTTCTTCGAACCGGCAGCCCCCAGCGCACTGTTCGATTTCATGCAGGGGCTGATGCTGGGCATCTGCCTTGCGATGATCATCGTCGGCATTTTGATGACGGGCGAGAGCGGCAAGAGGCTGCGCAAGGCGAAAGCGCGGTTGCTGGGCAAGGGCGAGCTGCTGACGTAAGCGTGAAAACGTGCGTATTCGGTGCGTGCAGCCGGAAGCTTCTCCCTACAGAAGCTTCCGGCTCGTTGTTGACGCGGTGCGGCGGGATGCCTAGTCCTCGTATGCCCCCTGATCCCACTTCTCGAGCAGCTCGTCGAAGAAATGCGGGTCGGACTGGGTGGGAGCGGCTTGCTCCACGGCATCGATCTTCGCCACGAGGGCATCGGACTCGGGCGTGGGCTCGTATGATGCCGCAAGGAATGCCTCGGCGATGTCGTTGATGAGGAACTCGCCCACGATGCGCCCGCCGAAACCGCACACGTTGGCGTTGAGGTGCGTGCGCGCCCAGACGGCCGTCGTCATATCGCGCACGAGCGCGCAGCGAGCTCCGGGCACCTTGTTGACGGCGTTGGAGATGCCGATGCCCGTGCCGCACAAAACGATGCCGGCATCGGCCTCGCCCGAGGCGACGAGCTCTCCCACCCGCTTGCCGTAGAGGGGGTAGTGCGTGCGCGTGTTGTCATACGTGCCGCAGTCTATGACCGTGTGCCCATGCGCTTTGAGCGAGTCGGAAAGGCGCATCTTGGTGTCGGTGACGATATGATCGCAGCCTATGGCGATGATCTGCGAGCGTGCCATGCTGTCTCCTATCTCTTGTGTGAATCGTTCGCGTACTGTCGCAGGCAGGAGCGCTTACGCCATCTTGTTCAGCATGTCGACGCGGATTTGATGGCGGCCGCCCGCGTAGCTGGCGGCGAGGAACTCCCGCACCACGTTGCAGGCGAGCCCTTCTCCCAGAATCTGCGATCCCAGGCAGATCATGCGGGCGTTGTTGTGCTGACGGGTCATGTAGGCGGAGCGCTCGTCGGATATCTCGGCGGCGACCATGCCCTTCACCTTGCAGGCCGCCATGAAGCTGCCCGCCCCGTAGGCATCGACGACGATGCCCTGGCTCTCGGGGTTGCTCTGGAGCTCGTGGGCAACCGCGAGCGCGGCGTCCACGCAGTCCGCCTGCACGCCCTTGTCATCCACCTCGTAGCCCTGCTCGTTCAGATACGTGACTATGCGCCTCTCGAGAGCCTGTCCCTCGGCGTCGGAGGCAACTACGACCTTCATTGCATGTCCTCCCTCGTATACGGTTTTCTCTTCGTCGCGCACGTCCGGGATGCGCTGCGGGTTGTCGATCGAACGTCTCTGCTATGCGGTTATCACCTTGGTGTGCTGCTCGAGCTCGCGCAGCTGGTCCGCGGTGACGAGGCCGTCGGTGATAAGCACGTCCACATGGTCGAGATCGTAGAAGCCGAAGAAGTCGCGGCAGCCCATCTTGCTCGAGTCGGCGAGCAGGACGCGCCTGTCGGCGTGGTCGAGGGCCAGCTTCTGCAACGTTCCCTCCGGGGTGTTGGAGGTTGAGACCATGTTCTCGTAGATGCCGTTGAGGCCGATGAACGCCGTGCCGATGCCGAGCGTGGAGATGCCCTGCTCGGCGAGGGGGCCTACGAAGGCGCCGGTGCTGGCGCGGTAGGCCCCGCCCACGACGAAGAGCTCGACGCCCTCGCGGTCGCGCAGGATATCGACCACGGGCAGGCTGTTGGTGATGACACGCAGGTGCATGAGCGGGAGCATGCGCGCGAGCATCTCCACCGTGGTTCCCGTGCCCAGGAAGACCGTGCTCCCCTCGTCCAGATACGCGAGGGCCCTGGCAGCTATCTGCGCCTTCTCATGCACATGGGCGCTGCCCTTCTCGCTGTGCGTGAGCTCGCGGGGGACGACGACGCCCCTCACGCCCGTCACGCTGCGCGCGCCGCCGTGCACGCGCACCACGCGCCCCTCGCCGGAGAGCTCGGCAAGGTCGCGGCGCACGGTCATCTCCGACACCGAAAGCTTCTCGGCGATCTCCGATGTGGTGACCGTGTTGAGCTCGTCTATGAGGTTGCAGATGGCCTCGCGTCTCTCGCCCTTGAGCATCTTCTCTCGCATCTCTTGCTCCCTTTGCTTGATTTGAACAGTAACGATACGAAGCAAACGTTTCAAGCGGGATCAAACAAATGTGTGTTCGAGATATCGCCTCTGTTCGCGTGACGAACAACCATGCGGGAACGTACGTGCAAAACTGCAGAATCAGCCGTTCATCTCCACCATAGCACTGTTCGTGGATCCGCGTCGCGCGAACAGCGAAACCGGTCTCCTTCGGCAGGATTCATATGAGCGAATATGTTCGTAACAAACAAAATGGGACAAACAGAAAGGAGGAACACTGCGGAAGGCCCCTACCGGGAGGGGCGGACCGTTCGTTTAAGCACAGGCTGTCGAACACATGCGGAGGGAAACATGAACAAGGAAGAGGTTGCAAACATCGGTTTCGAGATCGTGGCGTATTCGGGAGACGCGCGCTCAAAGCTTCTCCTCGCGCTCAAGGATGCAAAGGCGGGCAACGTGGACGGGTGCGACAAGCTCATCGCCGAGGCCAAGGAGCTTCTCGCCGATGCGCACAAGACGCAGTTCGACCTGCTGAGCCGCGAGGCCCAGGGCGAGGACGCCGAGCTGGGCTTCATCATGGTGCACGCTCAGGACCACCTCATGACGACGCTGCTTCTTGCCGACATCATCGACACGCTCCTCGACGTCTACCGCTAGGCGGGCGGCCGCGCACAGGCGCTGGAACCGGCGGCAGTACAGGATCTTGTCCATACGCTTGAAGAAAGGATTACCATGGAACGACTTATTGCACTCGTCGAGAAGGGCAAGCCCTTCTTCGACGCGGTCGCGCGCAACAAGTATCTCAAGGCCATCCGCGATGGCTTCATATCGGTCATGCCGATCATCATCTTCTCGTCGCTGTTCTTGCTCATCGCGGATATCCCCGTGCTCTGGGGCTACGAGTGGCCCCCGGAGATCAACGCCTTCCTCATGAAACCGTACAACTACTCCATGGGGATCGTCGGTCTGCTGGTTGCCGCGACCACGGCCAAGCACTTCACCGATGCGCTCAACCGCAGCATGCCCAAGACCAACCAGATCAACTCCGTGTCCACGATGCTCGCCGCCGTGGTGGGCTTTGCGATTCTGGCCTCCGGCAGCGTTGTGGAGCAGCTTGCCGACGGCACGTCGCTCACGGGGCTCGATACATCCTACCTGGGCTCCAAGGGACTGCTCACCGCCTTCTTGACGGCGTTCGTCGTCGGCGGCATCTACCGGTTCCTGATCTCCCATAACGTCACGCTCAAGATGCCCGAGCAGGTGCCGCCCAACATCTCCCAGACGTTCAAGGACATCATCCCGTTTGCGGCGACGACCATCGTGTTCTGGCTCTTCGACCATTTCTTCCGCATGGTCTTCGGGTTCTGCTTCGCCGAGGGCGTCATCCGTCTCTTCCAGCCGCTCTTCTCGGCAGCGGACACCTACCCCGGGCTTGCGATCGTCTATGGTGCCATCGGACTGTTCTGGTTCGTGGGCGTGCACGGCCCCTCGATCGTTGAGCCCGCCATCGGCGCCATCGCCTTCTTCAACGTGGCAAACAACCTTGCACTGGTCCAGGCCGGCGAGCATGCCGCGAGCGTCATCACGCCCAGCACCCAGTACTTCGTCATCACCATGGGCGGCACCGGAGCGACCCTCGTGATCACGCTGATGATCGCCTTCCTGTCGAGGTCGAAGCAGCTGCGTGCCATCGGCCGCGCCTCATCGGTGCCCGTGCTGTTCGGCGTCAACGAGCCCATCCTCTTCGGTGCGCCGTTCGTGCTCAACCCCGTCTTCTTCATCCCCTTCGTGCTGACCCCGGTCTTCAACGTCTGGATCTTCAAGATCTTCGTGGACGTGCTCGGGATGAACAGCTTCACCTACGTGCTCCCCTGGGTCACGCCGGCACCGCTCGGCATCATCCTCGGGTGCGCCATGCAGCCGCTCGCGATCGTGTATGTGCTCGTTGCTCTGGCGGTGGACTTCGTGGTCTACTACCCCTTCTTCAGGGTGTACGACCGTCAGCTCGTGGAGCAGGAGCAGGCTGGCGGTGCCGCTACCGAGGAGGCGGTGCCTGCGGAGAAGCCCGTCGAGATTGCCGCGCAGCCTGCAGATGAGGACGCAGCGGCGATCGAGGCGGCACCCGTGAAGGATGCGACCGCTCCGCGGGGCTCTGCGCTCGACGGCAAACGCGTGCTCGTGCTCTGCGCGGGCGGGGGCACATCCGGTCTTCTCGCCAACGCCCTCACCAAGGCGGCACAGGAACATGGCGTGGGTCTCGAGGCGGCAGCCGGGGCATACGGCGCCCACTTGGACATCATGGGCGATTACGACCTCGTGATCCTGGCTCCGCAGGTTGCCTCCTATCTGCCCGATCTCCAAAAGGATGCGGAGCGCATGGGCGTCGCCACGGCGGCCTGCGGCGGCAAGGAGTACATCGACCTCACGCGCGATGGGGAGAAGTCCCTGCGCTTTGTCGCCGAAGCCCTCAAGGGAGGCGAATAGCCATGGCTGCCGAGCACCCGATGCCTGCGGTCGCCCTGCCGACGGATGTCCCCCGGGATTTCGTCCTCGGCGCCGCCACGGCGGCATACCAGTGCGAGGGGGAGACGCTCACGCATGGCAAAGGCAAGGTTGCGTGGGATGACTACCTCGCTGAGCGCGGGCTCTTCTCCGCCGATCCGGCGAGCGACTTCTACCATCGCTATCCGGAGGATCTGAGACTCTGCCACGACTACGGCATCGACGGCATCCGCGTCTCGATCGCCTGGTCGCGCATCTTCCCCACCGGCACGGGCAAGGTCAATCTCGAGGGAGTGACCTTCTACCATCGTCTCTTCGCCGAGTGCAGGGCGCAGGGCGTTGAGCCGTACGTGACGCTGCACCACTTCGACACGCCGGATGCCCTGTACCGCGAGGGGGACTTCCTCAACCGCGCGGCCATCGACGCCTTCGAGCGTTACGCGCGCTTCTGCTTCGAGGAGTTTCCCGAGGTGACCCACTGGTTCACCTTCAACGAGATCTGGGCGGTCGTCTCGAACATGTATATCGAGGCTACCTGGCCGCGTGGGCAGCTCTGCCGTCTCGATCTGGCGTTCCAGGCCATGCACAACATGATGGTAGCCCATGCGCGTGCGGTCCTCGCCTTCGACGAGCTGGGGCATCGCGGCGAGATCGGCGTGGTGCACGCGCTTTCGACCAAGTATCCCGACGATCCGGACGATGCGGGCGATGTGGCGGCTGCTGCGAACGAGGACGTGCTCAACAACCAGTTCCTGCTCGATGCGACCTTCGATGGGTCCTACTCCGAGAGCAGCTTGGACTGCGCGCGGCGCCTGGCTCGTCGTGCCGGCGGGTCGCTCGAGCTGCCCGAAGAGGATATGGAGCAGCTCAAAGCGGCAGCGCCCCTGAACGACTGTCTGGGTATCAACTACTACCAGAGCAACTTCCTCAAGGCCTACGACGGCCCCAACGAGCTGCACCACAATGCGACCGGCGAGAAGGGCACCGAGCGCTATGCCCTGGCCGGCGTGGGCGAGCGCGTCAACCGTCCCGAGATTCCCCGCACGGATTGGGATTGGCTCATCTATCCCCAGGGGCTCTACGATCTGATCATGCGCATCACAGAGCAGTGGCCGAACTGCGGGGCCATCCTCGTCACCGAGAACGGCATGGGCGCGAAGGACGAGCTCATCGACGACGAGGTGCATGATGCGGAGCGCATCGACTACATCCGCCAGCACCTGGGCTGGACCCTCAAGGCCCGTAGCGAGGGCGCCGATGTGCGCGGGTACTTCGTGTGGTCGCTCATGGACATGTTCTCGTGGACCAACGGCTACAACAAACGCTATGGCCTCTTCTACGTGGACTTCGACACGCAGGAGCGCATCCCCAAGGATTCTGCCGAGTGGTATGCGAGGGTTTCGCGGGAACGACGGCTTGGCAAATAGAGGGGGGCAGGGCCGCCTGCGTTGCGGGTGGCCCTGGTTTTGGCATGCAGGCGGAGTTGGCGAGGTGGGATTTCCGGGCTTGCTGAAAGGCTTTATCCGGTGGGCGCGACGTGCAAACGCTCGCTCATGAGCGCGCGAGAGCGGCGCCCCGCTCGTAGGCCGCCCGGCATTCTTGCGGGAACACCTCCTCATGGCGACGCATCTTGCTCTGAGGATCGAAGATCGACCACTCCCAGTCGAGTTTGGAGTAGTCGGCAACCTGCAGCGTGTTGCCGGACACGAACGTCTCGGCGGGGCCTACGAATCTGCCGAGCGTTTGGCGGTACCCCTCCATCAGATGCGAGAAATGGGTATCGGGGGCGTTGCTCGTCATGATGAGCAGGACCGGAATGGGATAGTCATTGCAGCACGGCATCTCCGCGTTATAGGTGAGGTTCTGGAACACGAGCCTCTCATACAGAGCGCGAAACGATGCCGTCATCTCGTTCAGATAGTTTGGCGAGCCGATGATGAGCCCGTCCGACTCGCGGATGGCATCGAGCACGGGCGTCAGACCGTCACGGCAGATGCAGCGCCCCTTGAAGCGCTCCTTCTTGCACCCGAAGCACGATATGCAGCCGGTGTAACGCTCCAGTTTGAACAGATCGAACCTCTCGACCGTTGCACCGGCATCCGCCGCTCCCTTGGATGCCTCGGTGATCAGCGTGTCGGTATTCCAGCCCGTACGCGGTCCGGCGTTGACAGCGATTATCCTCTTTGACATGGCTCTTGCCTTTCCTGCCGCCTAATCGTTGGCGTCGATGATCCGCTTGAGCGTCACATGCTCGTTGCGGAAGCGCGCCGTGCTCTTTTCGCCGGGTATGTGCAGGGCTCCCTGCGGGCAAGCGTGCAGGCAGGCGTAGCACACCTCGCACGTATCGGAGAACCGCACGTCGTCGCCGACCACGATGTTGTTTGCCGGACAGACGCGCGCGCAGATGCCGCAGCGGTTGCATGCATCGGTGACGATGTAGCCGAGCGCCGTATCCTTGCGCAGGATGCGGGCGGCGAGCCCGTTCTGCCATCTTTCCATCTCGGCCTGCGTGGCGGGCGTGATATCGACCCTGCGCTCTCGTCTTGCGGCGATGTCGGCGCAGACGCGTTCCAGCTGGCCTTCGACATCTTTGTATGCGAGCGACGCGATCTGCTGGCCGACCTCGAATCCGGGCAGATAGTTATCGACCATCTGCACCGTGTTGGCGTAGGCAAGATCGAGGCCCGCTGCGCGTGCTGCGAGCTCGGCATGGGCAAGCGCCTCGGCATAGCCTTCGCCGAACGTGTAGACGAAGAAGAAGTAGTCGGTCTTGATCTTCGCCCTGCTCATGAACTCGCGCACCATCATCGGCATCTCGACCGCATACACAGGGCACACGATGCCGACCGCCTCGTCTTCTATCGCAATCTCGTCCTGCTTCATGAGCTGCGGGATACTCAGCAGCTCTCCGCCTATGCGTTCGGCAACATACAGGCAATTGCCCGTCGCCGTGAAATAACAGACCTTCATGCCATCCCTCTCCCCGGCTGCGCCGCGCGGCATGCGTACGCCGCCCGTCCTGCAGCACTTATGCCAATGCTTCGAGCATCTGATCGGCGTTATCCTTCGGCTTGACGCCCCCGAAAGCCTTGATGATCACGCCCTCCTCGTCGATCAGGTAGGTCGATCGGATCAGGCTTTTGGAAGGCTTGCCATCCTTGCCCGGCTTCAGGACGTCGTAGGCGGCGATGACCTTGAGCTCGGTATCGGATAGCAACGGGAACGGCAGGTCGTGCGCATCCTCGAATCGCTTGTGGGATTCCACGCTGTCCTTGCTCACCCCGAGCACGACCGCGCCCTTTTCTTGGAACTGCGGATAACGGTCGCGAAAGCTGCACGCCTGGCTGGTGCAGCCTCCGGTCATGTCCTTCGGGTAGAAGTACAGGATGACCTTTCTCCCCTTGTGGTCCGAAAGGCTGTGCATGTTCCCGTCTTGATCGGGAAGCGAGAACTCAGGCGCACGGGTTCCGATTGCCAACATCTCGAATACCTCCTGCAATGGATTGCTGCGGTGTTCACGGTTGCCGTATTTATTCATTTTAGAGCACGGACATCGGGCGGTGGTCATACATTACAGTAGAATGTACGGTTGCTTGCGTGTACTCATATCGAGCCGCAGCAGAGCCACGCGTCATGCCTGTTACCTGCAACCGCTCCATTGCGGAGCTGCTCGGGAATCGCCTAACGGATGAGATGGCGCGCTGGGGCGGTATCGATTTAGGACATTAGACGCCGTTGGCGGACATAAAACCTGCGATTTAGGACATTGTCCGCAAATGTCCGGAATCAGATCTCTGTGTTTCTCCTCAGCTTGTGGCGGTCGCTTAGGCTCTTTGCCGATAGAAGGATCGATGCTCTTCTGATTTGCCTACGACAGCGGAGGGCCGGCCGACGTGGCGACGCATAGAGCCGCCGCGTCCGCACGAGGCCGTCAGCCCCTGACAGAACGGAACAGCCCTCGCGCATGGCCGAGATGTATGCCGATGTGGCCGATGCCGAGGATAACGGCAGCTAGGACGGCAATAGGCGACTGGCACCAGATGCCCAGCAGGATGAATGCCGCAACAGGCAGCGTGGCCAGCGGCAGCGGGATGAAACCGAGGGGTGCGTACATGTTGATGAGCTCTTTGCCGCCTTTGAAATAGCGAATCCAAGCAGCTTCGTAGAGGACCATCAGCACGAGTGCCACGACGAGCCACAGCAGCCAGGGCATGGAGAAGCCTTTGGGCGAGACGAACACGATGGAGGCGCATGTGACGGCGACCTGCCCAACGCGCTCGAGCGTGAACAGGATGCGGTTCTCGTGCGTCGCCAGCTCGGTATAGCCGGGCGGTTGATTCCGGGCCCATATGATGTTTGGCGTGAACAGCATCAGCAGGAAGGCAGCGCCCGCTATCGAAAAACCGAACTGCACCTTCGCCCTCCGAATCATCGCTGCAGCTCTCCCCTGCAGTATAGAGCATGCGCGTTTGGGGGTGCTTCGCCTTGATTATCCGCAAGTACTGCACGGATGCGATGAGGGCTTAGGCGGTGAGCTTTTCTCGGCATTTAAGGCACGGGCGGGAGTGCGACGCGGGCTGGCACTTCACCAAGCGTATTCGCACGATGAAGGAGGTTTTCTAATGGGCGTCAACAGCCTGGACGAGTATTGGGTGCCGGAGCATGTGAAGGACTATCTACGCAGGCTCGGGTTTGTCCTTCCCCTGGAGAACATAGAAGGCCACATTCGCGCCTGGGATGACTGGATGGGTGCACGCGGGGATTTCTACGACTACCGCGACACCGATAGCGTGGGGCGCGTGTATGAGGTTCATCGCAGAAGCATCCACCCGGCAATGAGGGTGTGCAAGGAGTGGGGATCTCTTCTCCTCAACGAGAACGTCCAGGTGGTGTGCGCGGACCAGAGGGCGACGGACTGGATCAACTCTTTCTTCTCTTCCACCAGCTTCATGAACGCGGCGCAGGCGACCGTGGTGAGGGCGTTCGGGCTCGGCACGGGCGCTTGGGCATTGTGGCTCGACCTGGACAAGAGGAAGGTTCGCATCCGCCATTACGACGCGCGCATGGTCATTCCCCTGAGCTGGGACGAGGACGGCATCACGGAATGCGCCTTCGTCACGCGGGCGTTCTACCGAGGGAAGGCCGTGGACCAGCTGCAGATGCACCTGAAGGGCGGCGTGGGCTTCTCGGCAGACCTTTCCCAATCTTCACCTTCCGCATCTTCTCCTGACAATGCGGACGTCCTTCTCACCAATGAAAGCGAAGAGACCTATAGGATCGTCACCGTGTGCTTCGACCATGAGGGCAACGAGCTCGCGCCCGTGGGCATCCTCCCGGTCTACGACACGGGCTGCCCTTTCCCCACCTTCGGCATCGTGAAGCCGGCCATCGCCAACACGCGCGTGGACATGTCGCCCTACGGGCAGAGCGCGTTCGCGGACGCGGTTGATGCAGTGCAGGCGGTGGACCTCAGCTTCGACGCTCTTATCAACGAGATCGACCTCTCCAAGATGCGCGTGTTCCTCTCCGACGTTCTCTTCGACAGGGAAACGGATGGAAACAAGAGCGTCACCATCCCCTTCGGAAAGCAGGACTGCACCGTCTTCCGCAAGGTCATGAGCACTGAGGACACCATCCAGGAGTTCGCGCCTGCATTGCGCACGAACGGGCAGATCGAGGCGCTCCGCGTGGCACTGCAGATGCTGGGTGACCTCACGGGCTTCGGCATCAACTACTTCGACATGGACGACTCGCGCGGGTACGTCAAGACGGCCACAGAGGTTAGCTCGGACAACTCGGCGCTCATGCGCAACATCCGCCGGCACGAGAACAGCCTGGAGGGCGCGATCGTCTCCATAGCGAGGGCCGTCATGCACGTGTCGCGATCCTTCGGCGAGAGCATCCCGGACGAGGGCGATGTCCGCGTGCAGTTCGACGACTCCATCATCCAGGACACGGCCGCCGAGAAGGAGCAGGACATGCGCGAGGTGGGTGTCGCCATGGCGGCCTGGGAGTACCGCTCCAAGTGGTACGGCGAGGAGGAGTCGGTGGCACGCGCCCGGGCGTCCGAGGTCGGTTCGGGCGACGCTGCGAGCAGTGGTGACGGTCGGTAGGCTCTCGGGGCTGGCCCTCTGCCGCGACTAGGCGCTGGCGGCATGTTAGGAGCCCGCAGGCGCTCTCTGGTGGAGCTAAGTGGGTTCGGGTCGCAAGAGAGGCTGTCGCGGCCCTAGGGCGGCTTCTGGTGGGCGCTGCCGGGCGTCGGTTGCTGGTGGGGTGACTGGGGGACGGCTTCCGGTGGCGTGCGGTGGCTGTTGGGTTGCCGCCGCGGTGAGCCTTTGCCGCCCGCGCTGGCTGATGGACTGGACGGGCGCGGACGAGCGCGTGA
>JAWRJQ010000020.1:0-28721 GCA_040307385.1 Atopobiaceae bacterium | reverse complement strand
CGTAGGCTGCGGGCAGCGCGGCGCGCGTGCGGACGGCGGCGGCGAGGGCAGCGCCGGTCGGGGTGACGAGCTCGCCTTTTCGTCCCGTGGGCGCGAGGGCGAGGCCGTGTGCGGTGCAGATATGGGCGACGGCGGGAACCGGGATGGGGATGAGGCCATGGGCCGTGCGCACATGCCCCTCCCCTTCGGCCAGCGGCGAGACGATCGCATCGACGATGCCGAGGTTGTCGAGGCACCATGATGCGGCGGCGATATCGACGATCGAATCGACGGCGCCGACCTCATGGAAATGGACCTCGTCCTTGGAGGTGCCGTGCGCCGTGGCCTCCGCCTCGGCGAGAATGTCGAAGGTGCGCGCGGCGATGTCCTGTGCGCCGGCAGGAAGCTCCGAACCCGCGATGATGGCGAGGCAGTCTGCAAGGCCGCGATGCTCGTGGCGGTGGGGATGAGGGCCGTGATCATGGTCGTGATGGTGGTGATGATGATCGTGGTCATGGCCGTGGTGGTGGTCGTGGTCGCCCGCGTCGCCGTAGAGCCATGCCATGTCATGGTCGCGGTTCTCGTGCCCCTCATCGAGCACCACATCGAAGTCGCATGCCGCCAGCGCCCCCGCCATCGTGCGGGAGATGCGCACCTCGTAGCCGTCGACGGGAAGTGTCGCAAGCGCCGCGCGCAGGCCCTCCTCATCGGCACCGAGATCGAGCAGGGCGGCCACCAGCATATCGCCGGCAAGACCCGTGCCGCATTCGAGATAGAGCGTCTGCGCCATGGTTATCCCTCCTTGAGCTCCGTGCGCGGATGGTCGATGAGCGCGGCTTGGTATCCTGCGCCGAAACCGTTGTCGATATTGACCACGGAAACCCCGCTCGCGCATGAGTTGAGCATGGCGAGCAGCGCCGCGAGGCCGTCCAGAGAGGCGCCATAGCCCACGCTCGTGGGGCAGGCGATCACCGGGCAGGCGGCGAGCCCGCCCACCACGCTCGCAAGCGCGCCCTCCATGCCGGCAACCGCGACGATGGCCGAGGCCCCGGCGATGTCGTCGACATGCGCGAGCAGGCGGTGGATGCCCGCCACGCCCGCATCGTAGGCGCGCACGACGCGGCTGCCGAGCATCTCGGCGGTGAGCGCAGCCTCCTCGGCCGCGTAGATATCGCTCGTTCCGGCGCACATCACGAGCACGTATGCCGTACCGTCGGGCTCGGGAGCCGCACCGTAGACGCCCATCGAGCACGCGTCATGATAGACGAAGCGCTCGGCGAGGGCGGGGTCGAGCAAACCGTCGAGCGCCTGCGCCTTATCGGCGGAAAGCCGCGAAACCATGACGCGCTGCTCGCCGCCCTGCACGAGGGCTGCGAGAATGCCGGCGATCTGCTCGGGCGTCTTGCCCGCGCCGTATATGACCTCGGAAACCCCCTGCCTCAGCCCTCGATTGAGGTCGGGCTTGGCATAGCCCAGATCCACGAAGGACTGTCCGGCGAGAAGCGCCTGCGCCTCGCCGGGCGAAACCGTGCCCGCAGCAACCCGCTCGAGCAGCGCGCGCACATCCCTGCGTTCCATGCAACCCCCAAAACGGTAGCGTTCTCATCGGCCTTCATTATACTCGCACACGCAGCGGGCCCGAGTCGCTACACTAAGAGGATAAACGATTGCGAGAAAGGACCGGAATGGTTGATGAGCACTTCAAAGCGCAGGTAGATGCCTATGTGGATGAGATCTGGGACGATGCGGTCGAAGACATGCGCACGCTCGTCGCCGTCGAGAGCGTCGAGGATCTCGCCCATGCGGCTCCCGGCATGCCCTACGGCCCCGCCCCTGCCGAGGCTCTGAGGCGCGCCCTCGCCATCTCCGAGCGTCTCGGGCTCGAGGCGCACGACTGCGACGGGTTCATCGGCTATGCGGATCTCCCCGGCGCATCGAGCACGCAGATCGCCACGATCGCCCATGTTGACATCGTGCCGCTGGGCCAGGGCTGGAACTACCCGCCCCTCGATGTGACGCGCGACCGGGGGTTCCTCATCGGACGCGGCATCCAGGACGACAAGGGTCCCTACATCCTCTCGCTCTACGCGGCCCACTTCTTTGCCCGACAGGTCGCACGAACAGGCAATAGGTTGCCGTATACCCTGCGCTGCATCGCCGGATGCAACGAGGAGACGGGCATGGCCGACGTGGACTGGTATCTCGAGCACTTCGACGCGCCCGCCTTCTGCTTCACGCCCGACGCCGACTTCCCGCTCATCTGCGGCGAGAAGGGCGTCTACCACGGCGTCTTCGCGAGCAAGCCGGGCCTGCTCGGCGAGAACCTCGTGTCCATCTCGGGCGGCACGGTGCCCAACGCCATTCCCGGCCGTGCCGAGGCCACGCTCGCCGCAGCGTTCGAAGATCTCCCCGAGGCCGAGAACATCTCCCTCGAGGACCTCGGCGACGGCCTCGTGCGCGTCGTCGCAGAGGGCAAGGGAGGCCACGCATCGCTCCCCGCAGGCACGGTGAACGCCATCGACGTGCTGACGGACTACATCACCGACGCCGTCGAGCTCACCGTCGACCAGGCCGTGTTCCTCGCGCTTGTCAAGACGGCCGTCTCGTCCAGCGACGGCTCGGCGCTCGGGATCTCCTGCAGCGATAGCAAGTTCGGGCCGCTGACCTGCATCGGCGGAACCATCGCCAGCTTCGAGGACAGCCATGTCGAGCAGACCATCGATGCGCGCTACCCCTCCGCAACCACGGGAGAAGCGATCACGGAGCGCATGGCTGCGCTCGCCGGCGAGCACGATGCGGTCTACATGCCCGCAGACGATGCGGTGCCGTTCTACATCGATCCCTCGAGCCCCGAGATCTCCGCACTGCTCGCCACCTACCGAGAGTACACCGGCAACCAGGAAAAGCCGCTGGTCATCGGCGGCGGCACCTATGCGCGCCACTTCCCGCGCGCCTGCGCCTACGGCCCCAACGAGCCGCTCATCGCCAACCCCGACTGGGTGGGCATCGAGCACGGCCCCGATGAGGGCATCGCCGAAGAACGCCTGAAGAACGCCCTCAGGATCTACATCGTGGCGATCGCGCGCCTCATGGAGCTCAGCCTGTGATGGGCGGCGGCGAAGCAAAGCTCGATGCGCTGCGCACGGCGCTTTCCACGCTGGGAAGCGTCGCCGTGGCGTTTTCGGGAGGCGTGGATTCGACGCTTCTGCTCGCGGTGGCGCACGACGTTCTCGGCGATCGCGCGATCGCGATCACCAGCAGCATCCACTCGATGCCCGGCGCCGATGTGCGCGAGACGCAGGAGTTCTGCGCAGCCCACGCCATCACGCAGGTTCTCGTCGAGCAGGACGAGCTTTCCATCCCGGGTTTCGCCGAAAACCCCCGCAACCGCTGCTATATCTGCAAGAAGGCGCTGTTCACGCGCATGCAGCAGGTTGCCCGGGCCGAGGGATGCGCATGCCTGGTGGACGGGTCGAACACCGACGACGAGGGCGACTACCGTCCCGGTATGCAGGCCCTCGCCGAGCTGGGCATACGGAGCCCCCTGCGCGAGGCGGGCTTCTCCAAGGCCGACATCCGCCGGCTCGCCCGCGAGCTCGGGCTGCCCGTATGGGATAAGCCGTCGGCGGCATGCCTCTCGTCGCGCATCCCCTATGGCGAGACCATCACGGTCGAGAAGCTCGCGCGCATCGAGGCGGCGGAGGCCCATATCCGCGCGCTGGGCTTCTCGCAGGTGCGCGTGCGCGGCCATGGCGATATCGCCCGCATCGAGGTTCCCGCACGCGATGTCGGGCGCGCCGCCCTGCTCGCGGAGCAGATCGCGCCCCCGCTGAAAAAGCAAGGCTTTGCCTATATCGCACTCGACCTCGAGGGTTTCCGTTCCGGAAGCATGAACGAGACGCTGTAGCCCCGTGCGCGGATGCGCGCGGCTTCAGCCGGCCATCTGCACGAGCTCGGCCATGATCGCGGGCGTATCGATGCCCTGCGGGCAGCTCGACACGCACATCCCGCATCCGATGCAGTCCTGGGGATGGCCGCCTTCGAGCTTCGCGATCGCGCCGAGCGAGGACTGGGATCCCATCTTGACCTTGTTGTAGAGGTTCAGCACCTCGGGGATGTCGATGCCGGCGGGGCACTCGTCGGTGCAGTAGCGGCATGCGGTGCACGGAGCCACGAGCTCGTTGCGGAACGCGTCGCGCGCGGCGCCGAGGACGGCGAGGTCGTCGGCGGAGAGCGCATCCTGCGCGGAGAACGTGGCCACGTTATCGAGCACCTGCTCGACGGTGGTCATGCCCGAGAGCACGGTCAGCACCTGCGGAAGCGTGCGCACCCAGCGCATGGCCCAGCTGGCGATGGACCATTCGGGATGCGCCTCGTGGAGCATGGCGTTGGCGCGCGGTGTCAGCGAGGCGAGGCGCCCGCCGCGCACCGGCTCCATCACGACGATGGGAAGGCCCGCCTCGGCCACGATATCGTGCTCCTCGCGCGAGGTCGCATACTCCCAATCGAGGTAGTTGAGCTGGAGCTGCACGAATTCCCAATCGCCCGCCGCAAGGAAGCGCCTCAGGTTCTCCGGTGCCGCATGGCTCGAGAAGCCCAGGTGCTTGATGCGTCCCGCCTCGCGCTGCTGCGCAAGGTACTCGATGCATCCGCAGGTCAGATAGTCATCAATGTTGCCGTCCATGACCGCATGGACCAGATAGAAATCGATGGCGTCGGTCTGCAGGCGTTCGAGCTGCGTCTCGAACACATAGCGGTAATCGGGATTGGCGCGATAGTTGAATTTGGTGGCGATCGTGAAGCTTTCGCGCGGATGACGGGAGACGAGCGCCTTTCCCACGAACTCCTCGGATGTTCCCTCGTGATACGGCCACGCCGTATCGTAATAGGTGATGCCATGGTCGAAGGCGCAGTCGATAACCGCCTGGGCCCGCTCGTAATCGATGGGCGCGCCGTCCTTGCCGTCCACACGCGGCAAACGCATGGTTCCCATGCCGAGCCGTGAGATAGCGGTACCCTTGAAGTCCCTGTACTCCATGCCTATCCCCTCCTTACGTAGTTCCCCGCTTCGATTGTAACGCGCGTGGAGAGGCGAGGTGCGGCGGGCCGTGCGCCCGCTATCCCAGGGCGCCCGACGAGAGCGCCGCAGACACAGCGCCGAGCGCCGCCGCCGCAAGGATGCCGACCGCAACCAGCATGCCCGCCTTGATACGCCGCGCCAGGCGGGCGGATGAGGCGCGCCGATAGCGGCCGAGCGAGTAGTCGTCGCGCGAGAAGGGCCGGTACTCGGGCGCTTTCTCGGTTCCTCGGCGCAGCGTGGAACGATCCATGCGGCCGAACTGCGCATTGCGTGCGATGAGGGCACGGTCCACCGGACCGTAGGAACGCAAAACGTTCACGATTGGCTCCCGTTCGTGTAAGGCTCGTTTGGAGCGCCTGAGATCGATGATGCTATTGTAGCGCAGATCCGTGCAGCATGCGCGCCCGCTAGCCCAGGACGATGCCGCCCAGCCAACCCCAGCGCGGCGTCGACGTGACGCCGAACTGCGAGATCCACGAATCGAGGCTCTGCGTGGTGACGTAACCGCTGATGCAGTGGCGCACGAGGCCGTTGCCGATGTAGATGCCCACGTGGCCGTAGAGGATGGCCGCATAGGAATAGGGTTCGGTGGGAACGGCGATGATCATGCCGGTGGTGATGTCGGCGAGGTTGGACGAGTAGCAGTACGCCCAGTACATATCGCACGCGTTGCCGTAGACGGCGCCCACGCCCGCATTTGAGAAGACGTTCGAAACCCAGGCGGCGCAGTATCCCGCGCCCGTGGAGGGCGTCCACGATGCGGCATCGACGACCGACGATTGCGAGCCGGTGGAACCCGACCCGTAGTCGATCTCGCCGTATACGCTGCTGCTGCCGCCGCCGTTGCTGGAGGATGAGGGGCTGGCTGCCGCCTCCGCCTCGGCCGCCGCAGCTGCAGCCGCCGCTTCGAGCGCGGCTTGGCGCTGGCGCTCGAGCTCCTCGGCGCGCTCCTTCGCCTCGAGGATCTCGGCGTCGCGCTTCTCGATCAGCTCGGCCACCTCGGAGTCGATCTGGTTGAGCAGCTTCTCCACCTCGCCCTGCTTGGCGCGGATCTGCTCGAGCTCGGCTTCCTCCTGCGCCCTCAGGGCCTCGAGCTGGGTCTTCTGATCCTCGAGCGCGAGCTTGTCCTGCTCGAGCTCCTCCTTGACGGCCTTGATGTCCTCGATCATCTGCCGGTCGGAGGCGGTGATTTTATCGAGGTAGTACACGTTGGAGGTGAACTCCTCGAAATTGGCGGCGGAGAAGAGCAGTTCGAGCACGCCCCGGTTGCCGGTTTTGTATGCGGTCGACATGCGCTCGCCGAGCAGCTGCTGCTTGTGCTCGATCTCATCCTGCTTGCGTTCGATCTCATCTTCGAGCTCCGCGATCTCGCCGGTTACGCGCTCGATCTCGTCGAGCGTCACGGCATGTTGCGCGGAGAGGTCCGCATACTCCCGACCGATGCGATCGAGCTCGGCGGAAACCTCGTTATAGCGATCCTGCGCGTCGGAAAGAGCCTCGTTCGTGGCATCGCTTGCGGAGAAGTTCTCGTAGTCTTCCTCCGTGAGCCCTTCGGCAAGCGCGCGCAACGGCGCGGCTGCCAGCGCGGCGGCGCCTGCTCCGATCAAAAGGCGCAGCGCATCTCTTCTCGTAACCGTGCGCGCCGGAAGGACACGCGGTTTGTCGTTATTGTGAAGCACTTCGGCCATGCGAGCTCCCTGAGACGATTAAAGTGCGTTAGCTGACCTTATTGATTCTAACGCAATAATAGGCCTGTATGCGAAATACACAACTGCTCCCAAACCCCTGCGCGGTATCATTATTCATCTGAGTAGCATTTCTTGCGAGAGAAACGGACCCATGGCCTGGTTTACCGTCGACAACGCCGAGACCGAGTGGTGCTGGAGCGTCGAGCTCTTCCTGATCCCGTTTGCCCTCCTCTTCCTCGAAATCGTGTTCAAGTTCGCCACGGGAACCCCGTTCGTCCCCGCCCTGCTCCCCATCGCGCTCCTCTCCTGCGCCCTCGGCTTCGCACTCGAATTCGTCATCTCGTTCCTTCCTCCCGCCGGAGCACGGATCATCCGCCGGCTCGCCGTCCTCGCGCTCGGCGTGGTCTTCGGCATCGAGTGCTTCGTGTTCCGCGCGTTCAAGGTATTCTACGATGTCAAGACCGTCGTCGCCGGCGCCGGCGGCGTTGCCAACCAGTTCGGCGGCGAGGTTGCGGGCCTGGTCTTCACGCCCTCCGGCATCCTCTTCATCGCCCTCTTCCTGCTGCCGTTCTCGCTCTCATGGTTCATTCCCCGCGAGAAGCGCGACGGCGGCTCGCAGCGCGGACGGCACCTTTCCCGCGAGGAGCGCGGCGCACCGACGCGGAAGAGGTGGCCGGCGCTCGCCTTGGCATGCGGATCGTATGCCGCCTGCCTGCTCGTCCTGCTCGCCTTGGGGCCGTTCGGGCAGACCTTCTTCTCCCGCTACAGCTTCCAGACGCATGTCCCCAACTTCGGCCTCGCCACCAGCCTCATCCGAGACGTTCAGGAGGGCAGCACGTCTTCGGGGCGCTCGTATCATGTCGAGTCCGCGCGCACGACCTCGCCGATCGCCCTCGCCGTAGGCCGCAACCTCTCGCAGCTCGTCTTCCATGCGGTGGGCGAGCACATCGATACCGAGAGCTTCGGCCCTGCGGCGATGGACATCGATTTCTCGTCGCTTTCCGGCGATTTCGAGAGCACCGACGCCTACGTGCAGTCGCTCTCGCCCTCGACCAGGAACGCCATGACGGGCATCTTCCGAGGGTTCAACCTCGTCTTCATCTCCGCAGAGGCCTTCTCCGCCGAGGCGATTCGCCCCGACACCACGCCCACCCTCTACCGCATGGCGACGCAAGGCATCCAGTTCACCAACTTCTACCAGTTCGCAAGCGCGGGCACCACGGGCGGCGAATGCGCGAACATCTTCGGATGCCTGGCAACCGAGGGCGGCGACTCCGTCAAAGGCAAGGCGGAGGACAACAACTACTTCACCATGGGCAACGTCCTCAACCGTCTCGGCTATAACGGATGGGCGTTCCACAACAACACCCACACCTACTACGACCGCGACATCACCCACAACGCCCTCGGCTACAACAACGGGTACATGGGCTATGGCAACGGCATGGAGCAGTGGGTGGAATGGCAGTGGCCCCAATCCGATTACGAGATGATCAGGGGCACGTTCGACAACCTCTACTGCGATGCCGAGCCCTTCAACGTGTACTATATGTCGGTTTCGGGCCATGGCGGCTATTCATGGGGCGGCAACGCCATGTCGGAGAAGCATCAGGATGCCTATGAGGAGCTGGGCCTCGATTTCTCGGAGCCGGTGGCGGCCTACCTCGCTGCAAACATGGATCTCGACCGCGCGCTCGAATACCTCATCGGGCAGCTCGAAGAGCGCGGCATGGCAGACCGCACCGTCATCGTCATCAGCGCCGACCACTTTCCCTACGGTCTCGACGAGGACGGATCGCTCGACCGTCTCTCCGAGCTCTACGGCTACAGCGTTGAGAACGAGATCCAGCGCGACCATAACCGCCTGATCATCTGGTCGGGAAGCCTCGAGGACGAGGAACCCATCGTCGTGGACGACCCGATGTCGGCCTGCGATATCCTTCCCACCCTGTTGAACCTCTTCGGCGCCGAATGGGATTCGCGCCTGCTCCCAGGACGCGACGTGTTCTCCCACGCCAAGCCCGTGGCATTCAACCTGTCGTACGACTGGGTGAGCGACCTCGGCACCTATTTCGCCGATTCGGCAACCTTCATCCCCCGCGAGGGTGCCGTCGTCCCCGACGGCTACGTCGAGGAAACCACGCGCTACGTCGAGAACAAGGTCAACTTCTGCGCGGTGCTGCTCGAATACGACTATTACGGGCATATCTTCGGCGAGCCGGGAGACGTGCAGGCGGTGCACGATGCGGGAGCGGCCGCCTATGTGCCGCCGCGCAGCGCGCGGACCGGGGATGAGGCGGGCGGCTAGCCGAACAGCTCGAGATCGAGCTCGTCGAGCTCGTCGGGCACCTGCGAGAGATCGAAGCCGAACGCCTCCTCGATCGCCTCCGCTTGAGCGCGGCGCATGCGCGCGCACGCATCGTTTCCCAGATCCTCATAGATGTCGGCGACGCGGTCGAGCGCATAGCCCGCATGGGCGCACACGCTCTCTCCTATGCCCGAGAGCTCCATGAGCTGGACAAGGCTATTCGGCGCGAGGGCGGAGAGCGTGTCGGGCTCGAGCTCGAGCAGCTCGGCGACGGCGCGCTCGGCCTCATGGCAGCCCGCCTCGTCCTGCTGCTCGACGGCATGGCGCAGCGCACGGGCGAGCATCTCGACGAACCGCACGATGACCTCGAGCAGATAGTCTCTCTGCAGCATGCCTACAGCACCCCTCGAGGCGGCTCGATGCCGAGATGGGCGAAGGCGGCGGGCGTGGCATGGCGGCCCTGCGGGGTGCGGACCATGAGACCGCGCTGCATGAGATAGGGCTCGTAGACGTCTTCGAGCGTGGAAGGGTCTTCCGACACCGCGCTCGCAACGGTGGAGAGGCCCACCGGGCGGCCGCGGAACGTCTCGCAGAGCGCGTGGAGGATCTTGAGGTCCATGGAGTCGAGGCCCAGCTCGTCGATCTCGAAGAACTTGAGCGCCGTTGCGGCGGTCTCGACGTCGATGGAGCCGTCGCCGCGCACCTGGGCGTAGTCACGCACGCGCTTGAGCAGGCGATTCGCCAGGCGGGGCGTGCCCCGGCTGCGCGATGCGATCTCGGCGGCGCCCTCCTGATCGATGGCGACGTTCAGCAGAACGGCGGAACGGGTGACGATCTGGGCGAGCTCATCGGCCGTATAGTAATCGAGGCGATACGAGATGCCGAAGCGGTCGCGCAGCGGGCCGGTGAGCAGGCCCGTGCGCGTGGTGGCGCCCACGAGGGTGAAGCGCGGCAGATCGAGGCGGACGGAACGCGCCGCCGGGCCCTTGCCGATGACGATGTCGAGGAAGTAATCCTCCATCGCGGGATACAGCACCTCCTCCACCTGGTGGTTGAGGCGATGGATCTCGTCGACGAAGAGGATATCTCCCGCCTCGAGATTGGTGAGGATGGCGGCGAGATCGCCCGTGCGCTCGATGGCGGGACCGCTCGTGGTGTGCAGCGTGGCTCCCATCTCGTTGGCGACGACGCCCGCGAGGGTGGTCTTGCCCAAGCCCGGAGGGCCCGAGAAGATCACGTGGTCGAGCGGCTCGTTGCGCTTTTTGGCAGCCTGGATGAGCACGCGCAGATTGTCGCGCACGCGCTGCTGGCCGCAGTATTCGTCGAGCGTGCGGGGGCGCAGCGTGCGGTCTTGCTCGAGATCCTCGGCGGTGAGCTTGCCCGTGACGCCGCGCGTGCCTTCCCGATGCGCCTGACCTGCTCCCGCAAAGAGATCGTCATCCGATGCTTCCCACATCATCTACCACCTCCCAGGCGCCTGAGGGCATACGACAGCATGTCCTTGGTGCTCGAGATGCCGGCCTCCACCGCCCCTTCGAGGGCGAGCTCGACCTCGGCTGAGGTGAAGCCCATCGCAAGCAGGGCCTCCGTCGCCTCGGAGGCGGGGGAACCCTGCGCCTGCCCCGATGCCGGGGCGGGCTCCTCGGCGAGGCCCACGAGCATCTTGAGCTCGACGTTTCTATGGAACACGTCAGACAGCTCCACGAGCAGGCGCGACGCCTTCTTCTTGCCCACGCCGGGCACCTGCGCCATGCGCGCCGCATCCTGGGCGGCGACCACCGTGGCGAGCTGGGCGGGCGTGAAGGTGGAGAGCACCGCGAGCGCGAGCTTGGGGCCGACGCCCGAGATAGCGCGGAGCTGATCGAACAGCGCGCGCTCCTCGCGCGTGGAGAACCCGTAGAGCTCCTGGGCGTCTTCGCGCACGATCAGACGGGTGAGCACGGTGACGCCCGAGGTGCCCGCTGCGGGGAGCTGGGCCGCGGTGATGCCGGAGATGCCGAGCTCGTATCCCACGCCCATGCAGTCGATGATGGCATGGCTGGGCGTGGCTTCGATGAGCGTTCCGGTGAGCTGGACTATCACTGCTGCTCCTCCGATGCGATGCGGGACTGGGCTGACGAGAGGACGCGGGAGAGATGCGCATGGCATACGGCCGCCGCGAGGGCATCTGCCGCGTGGTCGGGCTTGGGGTCGTGATCGAGGGCGAGCACGTGGCGCACCATGTAGATGACCTGCGCCTTATCGGCGCTCCCCGTTCCCACGACGGCCTGCTTGATCTGCATGGGCGTATACTCGCCCACGACGAGCCCCGACGCCGCGCAGGCTGCGATGGCGGCCCCGCGCGCCTGGGCGGTGGGAATGGCCGATCGAGCGTTCTGCCCGAAGAAGATCTTCTCGATGGCGAGGTCGGTGGGACCGTAGGCGGCGATGGTCTGCGAGATCTCGCGGAAGATGCGCCCGAGACGCATATCGATGGGCTCGTCGGACGTGCCGGATATGCAGCCGTAAGCGCGCGCCCGAACCAGCGGTCCGCGCGTCTCCACCACACCCCAGCCGGTGTGCGCAAGCCCTGGATCGATGCCGAGGATGATCACATATCCTCCCGATGACGGTTAGAACGTTCGTTCTATGCTACCACAGGACGGGCATCAGTTGACCGAGAAAGGGTTGCCCAGCGTCCACGAATCGTCCGCAGGGTCGGGACGGGGCTCCTCGCGCGACGCGTCCTCCGGCGCTTCCTCATGCGCCAATCCGGCGAAGAGCTCGCCCGAGGTTGCAAGGTCGCGCAGGAAGGAGAGCGTATCCTTGAGCTCCTGCTGATAATCTTCTCCCGAGGATCTCCCCTGCGCGGCGGTGCGCGCGTGCAGATAGCCCGTGATCTGCTCCAAGCCCTGATCGGAGCGATCGCGCAGCGAGTCGTGCCAGCGCAGGCCGAACGATTGGGGCGACTCCATGAGCGAGCGCGACGAGACGATCAGCGTGCGCGGCGCCGCCAGACGCGCCATGCGGCGGATCCGCAGGCATTCGAGCACGCGCCCGGCAAGCTCGTCGCCGCAGTCCTCCTCCACGATCTGGGTGTAGGTGCGCCCCCATTCCAGGCGACCCGACAGCACGTAGTCCACGAACTCGAGCGCCGATTCGGGCGTGAGGTAACGCTGCGAGATCCCCTCGATGGGCGGCACGCTCCAAGCGCGTATGGAGGCCGGGCTGATGACCGGGGAGATGGTGTTGCGCATGCGGGCGAGCGCCAGCACATCGGAGCGGTACACGTCGGCGAGCGGGGCGAGGCCGCCCACGCTGAGCACGCCGGCGCGGTTCTCGAGGCAAAAGCCCGTCTTATCGAGATTGATCAGGGCAAGGGCCCCGGAGCCGCGCACAAGCTCCGCGCGCATGAGCTCCACCTGGTCGAGGCTGGATCCTTCGGGCGCCAGCGTGACGTCGATGCGCAGCCGCGCTGCAAGATCGCGCGCAGCCGCATCGAGCTCCGCCGATGCAGCGCCGCCCACGCAGGCGTGCACGTGCATGGGCCCGAGCGCATCGCAGGCGAGCGCGGCGATCGCCGACGAGATGAGCGAGCCGTCCATGACGAGCGCCACGTCGCGCACGCCCTCCGCCTGGCAGAAGCCGGCGAGTCCGAAGATGAGCGCGTTCATGAGCATGAGCAGGCGATCGGGCACGTCGGGGGTCAGCGGCTGCGCGAGCGGGCCTTCGGATGAGGGATCGATGGGATACGTGATGAGGGCCTCTTCGAAGGAGGGCGCCTCGGCGGCGAGCTCGCCCCACGGGGCGAGCACGAACGAGCCGCCCGAGAAGACCTGCGTATCGAACACGCCGAGCGATCCCACGGCGATAAGCCAGGCGCCCATGCGCTCGGCGTCGCTCGGGTAGCGCGTCTCGGTGAGCGAGGAGCACAGCTGCGTGAAGGCGCTATCGTGCGCGAAGGAGTACGTCGAGGCGAAGAGCACCGCATCGAAGGCGTGGCCCGTCTCGCCGATGGCGTCGAGGTCCTCGCTCGTGAACGCGAGGGCGAAGCGCATGCCCTCGAACTCGAAGCTGAGGAAGGAGCCGGATCCGTCGCCCGCCTCGTCGCCGTGAAGCGTCCGCCTGAGCGCTTCGAATTCGGACTCCATGCGCAGGGCATGCGCCGTCCTGTCGCGCACGAGCACCGCCTCGTAGAGCAGCATGCCGTCGATCTCCCCCACCACGGGGATCAGGCAGTCGATCGGAGCCTCGTCGGCAAACGCCTGCAGACAGGCAAGCATATCGGTGATGAACCCCTCTTGATCGGCCTCGTCGATGGGGCATCCGCCCGAGATGGCGAACGCCGGAAACACGACGAGGCGCGCACCCTGCGCTTGGGCGCGGGCCGCGAAGTCGAGCATGCGCGTGCGCGTTTGATCGAACGCGCCGGGGGTCGATCGCATCTGGGCGATGGCTATGTTCATGAAAATCCCTCCGCATCTGTTCCTTTCCATCTTACGGCAAAGGGCGGACGCGGAGGGATGCTCAGGCAATCTGCAACGAACGCGAGATGAGGGCTAGCAGTCGGCCTTCCACAGCCCATGCAGGTTGCAATAGGCGTAGACGGTGCCCGTGCTCGCGGTCATGGTGAAGGTGGCCTCGGGGTCGTCGCCGGGGTTCAGGTACTTGATGCCGATCTTGGTGCCGTCGGCGAAGGCGATCCACTCGATGTAGTGCTCGGCGAGCATGGGGTGGTCGACGGAGCCCACGCGCGCGATGACATCGGTGCCCTCGACGCGGACGGCGGGGACGTGCTTCTCGGCAGCCGCATCGACGGCACCGGCAACGAGCAGCTCCATCTGCTCGCCGCAGCAGTGGGGCACCACGCCGGCGTCTTTGACCATAGCGACGATGTTGCCGCAGTGGTTGCAGCGATAGAATTTGACTTCTGCCATGAACGTTTCCTCTCTCTTGCACGGGGCCCTCTCCCCGATAGACTAACTATACCGCAGGAATGCGGCGGCGATCGTGAAGCAGCGCGCTACACCACGCGGACGGTTGCAATGCGCTCGAAGAGGTCGGCGACCTCGGCGAGCAGCACCATGTTATGGGCATCGATGCGCGAGGGCAGCTCCATGCGCATGGTCTCCCCCGCAGAACCCTCCACGCGCAGCTCCACGCGGTCCATGCCGCGATAGCGTCCGAAGATGGAGCCGAGCTCGTCCATGCGCGGACGGGAGAGCATGCGCGCCGGAATGTTGATCTCGACCACCTTGGCGCGGTTGGCCTCGTCGGAGAGCACGAGCGGCTCGATGCTCTGGCAGATGACCTGATCGCCGCGATCGGAACGCTCGAGCTTGCCCGAAAGCTTGACGAACACATTGCCGCTGGTTGCACCCGTCTCGAGATCGACCTGGCCGGCGAGGGCGGCAGCGCTCTCGCGGTAAAGCCGGGGGAAGACGACGCAGGATACCTCGCCCTCCATGTCTTCCAGCGTGAACACCGCCATGGCGTCGCCGTTCTTGGTGTTCTTCTTCTGCAGGCCCGTCACCATGCCGGCGAGGCGAACGGCTTTGCCCTCGGGAACCTTGTGGCGCGTGCGCGAGGAACCCGTCACGGGATCGGGAACCTCATCCGAAACCTGGATGTCGGCAAGCGTGAAGTCGCGCGCCTTGGCGAGGGCGTACTCGTAGGGGCGCAACGGGTGGTCGGAGACGTAGATGCCCAGCGTCTCATGCTCGTATGCGAGCTTGAGGGTGCGGTCCCACTCGATGCCGTCGGGCTCGGGGATGGCATTCGAGAACCCCTCCACGTCTGAGAACAGATCGAACATGGAGAGCTGGCCCACCGCGCGCTCCTTCTGGCGGCGTGCGGAGGCGTCGAAGATGTTCTCGGGGTTGTTCTCGTCGATGAAGCTCCAAAGCTGCATGCGGGTGTAGCCGGTGGAGTCGAAGGCGCCCGCCTTGATGAGGGTGCCCACCACGCGGCGGTTCGCCTGCGAGCTGTCGACGCGCTCGCAGAAGTCGTACAGGCTCTTGAACGGACCGCCCTTGGTGCGCTCGGCGAGAATGGCCTCGCCCACGCCGGCGCCCACGCCGCGGATGCCGGCGAAGCCGAAGCGGATGCCCTCGGCCGTGGCCGTGAAGTCGGTGCCGCTCTCGTTGATGTCGGGCGGGAGGATCTTGATGCCCTCGTGGCGGCACGCCGAGATGTAATGGGTGATCTTGTCGGTCTTGCCCATGTAGGACGTGAGGACCGATGCCATGTACTCCTTGGGGAAATAGGACTTGAGCCAGGCGGTCTGCATGACGAGGATGGCGTATCCGGCGGAGTGGCTCTTGTTGAAGGCATAGGACGCGAACTCCAGCACGTCGTCCCAGATCTTCTGGGCGATATCGCGGCTGTAGCCGTTGCGCACCGCACCGTTCATCCAATGGTCGTAGGTGGTTTCGTCATGACCGTCCTCCCAGTGGAACTCGGTGCTGGTAAGAAGGGCGATCTTCTTCTTGGCCACGGGCTTGCGCACGCGCGAATCGCTCTCGCCCTTGGAAAACCCGCACATGGCAACCGAGATCTGCATGACCTGCTCCTGGTACACGATGGTGCCGTAGGTCTCGGCGAGGATGTCCTGCAGGCGCTCGTCGTAGAAGGCCACCTCCTTCCTGCCGTTCATGCGGTCGATGTAGAGATCGACCATGCCGGCGCCGAGCGGGCCGGGGCGATACAGGGCGATAAGGGCGACGACCTGCTTGTATTCTCTGGGCTGCATGCCCTTGATGGTGGATGTCATGCCCGCCGACTCGATCTGGAAGACGCCCGCCGTGTGCCCGCGCCCCATGAGCGCGAAGATCTTGGGGTCGTCGAAGGGGATCTTATCGACATCGATGTCGACGCAGGTGGCGCCGGGCTTGACGGTGGCGCGCACCGCAGCGGGCATGCGCTCGATGTCGGAGGCGTGGGGGTAGTTGGCGCGGATGTTCTTGAGCGCCTTGGAGATGACCGTGAGGGTGCGCAGGCCCAGAAAGTCCATCTTGAGCAGACCCATGTCCGCAACCGAATGGCCCTCGTACTGGGTGATCTCGACGCCGCCCTTGGTGTCGAGCTTGGTGGGCACGTGGTCGTTGACGGGCGTGGGCGTGATGAGCACCGCGCAGGCGTGCACGCCCTCGCCTCGGGTGAGCCCCTCGATGGCGAGGGCCGCGTCGATGATGCGGCGCGCGTCGTCCTCCTTGTTGTAGGCATCGACGAAGTCCTGCGAGTACTGGTCGGGGTGCTTCGACTTCTTGTTCATCGTCGAGAAGAGCGTGGCGTTGGGTGCGCTCGAGATCATCTTGGAGAGCTTCTGCCCCATCCAGACCGGATAGTCGAGGACGCGCGCGGCATCGTTGATGGCCTGCTTGGCCTTGATGGTGGAGTAGGTGATGACGTGGCACACGCGCTCGGCGCCGTAGAGCTCGCGCACGTGCTGCACCACCTCGAGGCGGCGCTCGTCGTCGAAGTCCATGTCGATATCGGGCATCTCGGAGCGCTCGATGGAGAGGAACCTCTCGAACATGAGGCCGTTCTCGAGCGGATCGAAGGTGGTGATGTCCATGGCGTAGGCCACGATGGCACCGGCCGCCGAGCCTCGGCCCGGGCCGACGCCGATGCCGTTCTGCTTTGCCCAGCGCACGTATTCCTGCACGATGAGGAAGTAGTCGGCGAAGCCCTTGGTGCAGATGACGTCGTATTCCAGCTCGAAGCGCTCGAGCACGTTGACGCCGGCGATGGTGAGCGTGCGCCAATCGGGGCCGTAGCGGCGCGCCAGACCCTCCTCGCACTCCTTGCGGAAGCGCTCCTCGGAGGTTTCGCCGGGGTCGAGCAGGGGGAACTTGGGTAGGTACATGTGCGACCAGTCGAGCCCGTAGGTGCACTTGGCGGCGATCTCGAGGGTGTTGTCGAGCGCCTCGGGGCACCATGAGAAGAGCTCGCGCATCTCCTCCTCGGTTTTGAAGTAGAACTCCGAGCCCGCCATCTGCTTGCGGTTGGTGTCCTCGATCTTGGAGTTGGTGCCGATGCAGCTCATGATGTCCTGCGTGGGGGCGTCTTCCCGGTTGAGGTAGTGCACGTCGTTGGTGGCCACGACCTTGATGCCCAGCTCGGCGCCCATCTTGGCGATGTACTCCGAGAGCCTGCGGTCGTTCCACCCGTTCCAGTGCGGGTCTTCGAGGCCGTGGTCTTGGATCTCGAGGTAGAAATCGTCTTCGAAGATCTCCTGGAAGGTGCGTGCCCACTGACGCGCCTCATCGAAGCGCCCGGCGATGATCATCTGGGGGATGATGCCCTGCACGCAGGCGCTCAGGCAGATGATGCCCTCGTGGTATTCGCGGAGCATGTCGAGCGTGGTGCGCGGGCGGTAGTAGAAAAGCTCGTTGGCGGCCTTCGACATCATCTTCATGAGGTTGACATAGCCCGTCTCGTTCTTGGCGAGCAGGATGAGGTGGTAGCGCACCTGCTTGGTGCCCTTTTCGATGCAGTCATCGAGGATGAAGTAGGCCTCGCAGCCGAAGATGGGCTTGATGAGCGGCTCGGGCCGGCAGGCATCTTTGAGCGAGAGATCGTGGGCGCCGTTCCATGCGGCCACGTCGCGCTCCCACTGGACATGGGCGCGGTCATGCGGCTTGGCATCCGCCGCATCCACGCCCGGCTCGTCGAGATCCCAGCCCTTCTCGAAGTGCTCCCAATCCTTGAGCCACTGCTTGTAGTCGGCCTGATCCTTGTTATAGCCGCTACAGGCGAGGTCGAAATTGGGGATGCCGAACAGATAGCCGTGGTCGGTGAGGGCGACGGCGGGCATGTCGCACTCCACCGCGCGCTCGACGAGATCCTTCACGCGCGTGGCTCCGTCGAGGATGGAGAAGTCGGAGTGGTTGTGCAAGTGTACGAAGGACATCTGATTCGCTTTCCTTGTGTTCTGCGCCCGGTTCGATGGTTTACAGGATACCCGATTGCAGGCGAATCCACGGCGGGCGCTTCACGGATGTGAGCAGTGCATCTGAAATGTTCATGCAGGTAGACCGCATTCGGCGAACGGTTGTTTGCATCGCATCCCGTACGCGGGCGGCAGGCGCCCGCCCCGCGCCGATGCGGCTACCCCAGATCGAACGTCGGCGGGTTGTCCGCATCGAAGCGATAGCGCACCACGACGGGCTCGCCGGAGCCGTCGTCGAGCTCGACGCACGCGAAGGCGCACTCCACGCTCTCATATCCGAGCCGCACGAGCACGCTCGCGTAGAAGGCTGCCTGCAGGGCATGGCGCGCGCGGATCTGCTCCAGCGTGAGATGCGCATCGCCCGTCTTGTAGTCGACCACGAGCGCCTGCGGCGAACCCGGATCGGTGCAGAGCAGGTCGATAGCGCCCTCGAGGTGGGTGCCGTAGGGCGACTCGACGGCGATGAAGAAGGGCGCCTCGGGACGGCGGAGAGCGTACGAGAGCGTCTCGGCGCGCAGGGAAGAGCCCGTCCAGCGCTCGAGCGCGGAGACGAGACGCGCACGCTGGGCGCGGGTGAGCTGCCAGGTGCGGCATGCTGCAGCGATGCGCTCGGGCGAGGGTGCGCTGCCGCATTCCGCCATGGCCTGGGCGAGCTGGTGGAACGCGGAGCCCAGGTCGGTCGCCCGGTCGGCATCGTCCGCGCGGGGGGCGGGTTCGCCCTCATCCGCATCGAGAACGGCAGACGCACGGTGGAAGGCCGGGCCCTCGGACCGAACGGCGGGCACTGCCTCGGGAGCTGCGTCCTGCTCGCCGAGCAGAGCATGGACCGACGAGTAGCTGAAGGTACCCCTGCGATCGGTCCAAGGGCGCGTCGCGAGGCGCATCTGGGCGACGCCGTCTGCCACCGCAGGGTCGAAGAGCGCGACCTCATCGTAGCGCTGCTGCACCGGGGGCCGTGCCTCGAGCGCATCGGCGGGCTCGAACGGCGGAAGGTCCCCCTCCTGCGCGGGCTTGTCGACGCTCAGATGCCGCACGTATGCGGGCGCCGTGCCGCCGTATTCTGCGGTGGAGCAGCCCAGCGGGGGAAGCGCTGCGCCGAAGAGCGCCGAGACGGCGTCGCTGGCGAGCCGGGGAGACCAGTTCGTGCCATAGGCGTAGGTCTTCTTCGCCGTCTGCACCGACAGGCTGAGGATGAGGGCTTCCTGCGCGCGCGTGAGGGCGACGTAGAGCAGGCGGCCCTTCTCGGCCATCTCGGCGTGCTCATGGAGCCCGACGAGGTAGGCGCACCAAGCTTCGAGCGGCGCCTCCGGGGAGGGAGGGAGTTCGCCGTCGTACGGCGGGAGGTCGCCGGCCTCCTTGGGGATGAGCGCGGCGCAGATCTGCGATCCGATGTTCTCGCAGAAGATGCCCGCCTTCGACGAGCGCGGGGCATGCCAGAGCTCGGCCACCGCGCATACGGGGAACTCGAGGCCCTTCGAGGCGTGGACCGTCATGACGCGCACCACGCCCTCGGCGCCCGTATCGAGCGATGCGAGGCCCTGGCGGGCGACGCTGAGCCACAGCTCGAACTCGTGCGCCGCACGCGAGATGCCGAACGACCCTCGGTCGGCGAGCTCGGAGGCGAAGCGTATGGCGGCGAGCACGTTTGCCGCCTGGGCGGTTCCCTGGGGGCCCTGTTCCTCGAGCCGCGCGATCCAGCCCGACTCGCGCACGATCCCCTCGAGCACGTCGCTCAGCTGCCAGCTACGTGCACGCTCCAAGGCCCGGCCGAGCACGTCCGCTGCCCGCGCAAGGCGCTCCGAGGGGCGCGAACCGTGCGGCAGCGCGGCATCGCCCTGCTCCACATAGGCGAGGAAGCCGTCGGCGAGACGGCGCTTGTCGAACGCGCGCGCGTCCGTCTCGTCGAGGGGTTCGTGGTTGCTCGTCGCGAGCAGGCAGATATCGTTGGCATCGCAGAAGAAGATCTCGCTCGTGAGCACGGGGTAGAGGCCCGTCTGGGTGCTGTAGGGGTTGGCGAGCAGATCGAGCAGCGCCTGAACGAGGGCGACCTCGGGCGCAGCGCTGAACGTGGATCCGCCCGACACCACGCATGCGATGCCGCGGGCGCGCAGCGCGTCCAGATACACCTGGACGTGGGTGAGGCTGCCCATGAGAAGCGCCACATCGCCCGCAGAGCCGCCCGCATCGAGATAGGCTTGGATGCGGTCGGCCAGCTGGAGGGCGCAGATCCGGCGTCGCGCGGCATCGCTGCCGGAGGCGCCCGAGGCGAGCTCCACCGAGATGCGCGGGAACGCGGGCGCGCGATAGGAGCTCGCGGGCCGCTCTACGGGCTCGAGCGGCATGAAGGAGTCGATGATGCCGTGCGCGCAGGTGCGCTCGACGAAGGAGAGGATGTCGGCATGGCTGCGGAAGTTGACGGTAAGGCGGCGATGGCTCGTCTCCGCAACCGACGCGCCCCGGTTGTTGAAGACCGAAACATCGGCGCCTTGGAAGCGGTAGATGGACTGCTGGGCATCGCCCACGGTCGCCAGATGCACCGCCTCGGGCCCCGCGAGGGCGCGTATCATCTGGACCTGCTGCTCGTTGGTGTCTTGGAACTCATCGACCATCACGAGCTTGAAGGTGCTGCCGTAGAGCGCCGCGATCGCGGGATGGCGCTCGAAGGCGTCGTGGGCCATGCGCAGAAGATCGGGGTTGTCGACCACGCCGAGCTCTGCCTTGGCGGCGCCATACGACTTTTCGACGCGCTCCGCCAAGCGCACGAGATCGTCTCTGAGCGGGGCGCTTGCGGCCAGGGCCTGGGAGACGACGAGCGTGCGGTATGCGCTCTGGAGCTCCTTCCACGCATCTTTCAGCGCCTGGGAGGAAAATGCCCTGCCGTCGGGCTTGGCGAGCGCATCGATGCAGGCGGCCACGGCGGCATCGTCATGCTCCGCGCCGGCAAGCAGCGACGACATGACGGAGATGTCGGCGTGGAGCGCGCTCCGGGACGTCTGGTTGCGTTCGTTGGGGTTGAAACCGGCCTCATCGATGAGCTCCGCCATGGTGCGGCAGGCCTCCAGATAGCGGGAGAGCTTGGCCGCAAGCGGCTCCGTGCGGCCCGGGAAGGTGAGCGAAGCGAGGCCCTCCACGCCCGATGAGGCGGCGTGCACGAGCGCCTTCACCATGCCGACAATGGTGGATGCGGCATCTGCTGCGCCGGATGCGCGGCCGCGGATATCGAAGGCCGCACAGAGCGCGCGGTATTCCTCCTTGCGCGCGAGATCGCGCACGCACGCATCGATGGACGCCTCGAGCAGCTCCGCGGCGCGCGTCTCGGAGATGAGCTCGAGCTCGGGGTTGAGGCCCAGATCGAAGGCGTGCGCCTTGAGGATGCGGATGCACATGCCGTGGATGGTGCTGATCCACGCGGTATCGACCGAGAGGGCATGGTGAGCAAGCCGCTCGTCGCGGCGCAGGCGCGCGCGGATCTTCTCGCGGATCTCATCGGCGGCCGCATGGGTGTAGGTGATGACGAGCACGCGGTCGAGCGAGTCGATGAAGGGCGCGCCGTCCTTGCCGGAACCCGGGGTGAGCGCCCAGGCCACGCGTTCGGCGAGCGTGGAGGATTTGCCCGAACCGGCTCCTGCGGCCACGAAGAGCGGGGCGTCGAGGGTACCGATGATGTCCTGCTGCTCTGGAGTGGGGATGTTCGCCATATCAACCGAGCCTCTTCTCGCAGCGCATGACCGGGCAGTACCTGCAGGCGCCCGCATCGCGCGGATGCGCGGAGATCTCCCCCGCTGCAAGGTGCTCGAGCGCCTGCGCGACGCGCTCCTCGGTGGCGTCGAGGAGATCCTCGAACGACGTGCCCTCGGGCGGGCACATGGCCTGCTCCAGCTTCTGCGCCTCGCCCTCCCCCATCACGCGCGGGGCCACGTTCTTATTGAGAAAGCCCGCGATCGCGTGCTTGTCGGGTCCGGTGCCCATGGTGGAGAAGAACGCGGCGCCGACCACCGTGAGCTCGGGATGGAGTCGGCGCACCACCTGCGCGTACGCAAGAGCTTGGATGTGCTCGGGCAGCTGGAAGGCGTCGAGCGAGAAGCCCCCTGGGCAGCCATTCTTGGGAAAGATGGCATATTCTTTGGCGAACGATGCGTGCGACTTGTGCTTGTAGTCGATCACCAGCGCTTCTCCGTGCGCACCGACGTCGATGCGGTCGATGGTGCCGATGAGCTCCGCGCCGGCGTAGAGCACGCGATCCGCACCGGCTCCCGTGCCGAAGCGCTGCTCGAAGAAGCGCGGCTCGAAGCCTTGGAAGCGCGTCGATTCGTAGTCGAGCGCCGAGTGAAGGTCTGCGCGCAGGCGATCGATCTGGTGCTTCTCGGAAGCCGTATGGGGCACGAGCGAGAGCGAATCCTTGTGGAGGGCGCGATCGTGCTGCGACGCGAGATGCTCGTCGAAGATGGCGTCGAGCAGGGCCGTTGCATCGGCGAGGTTCTCATGGCTCACGCGCGACCCGGGCACGTAGAGCGCATCAACCGCGTCTGCGGGATCATCCGCGCCGATAAGCCCCTGGGATACGGCGGCGCGGCGCATGAGCTCGCGGTGCGTGCGCTCGAGCACCACGTGGGCGAACGATCCCTTCTGCAGGTTGGTGAAATCGGCGTCGATGCCATCGACCTTGATGCGGTTCTGCGCATACCACTTGAGCGGGCATGCGAGGTAGTTCTCGATCTGGGTTGCCGAGAGCGAGAGTTCCCGGCTGTCGGAGGATCCGGGGCGCGGCAGGACGAGCATGGCGCGGTTGTCGATCCAGTCGTCCGCAGGCAGCGGCGAGACTCCCTGCACAGCGGGCTGCTCGCCCGAAGCGGAGAGCTTCGCCGCCGGCGACGATTCGTTCTCGATGCTTTGGGGCGGCGGAGCGCCCTCCCCGTAGCAGGCCAGCAGCTCGGCGAGGACGACGGCCGGATAGGTGGGCTTGGCATCGCGATCGTGCGCGCTCATCTCGAGCACGACCGCCGTACGGGCGACGGCGAGCGCACGCGAGAACCGGTGGCGTGCGAGCGCGAGGGGATCGGGCCCTAGGGAGAGGCCGAGCTTGCCGAGCAGGCGCGAGAGAGCGTCGTCCGCCTGCCTGAGCGGGCAGGCAGCCGAAGTGAGCTGCGTGAATATCACGGCGTCAGCCGATGCGGGCGCAAGACGCGCCGCCTGCGCGCGCGTGCAGATGCGCACCGTTGCCGAGGCGCCTTCGGAGCCGAGGCACGAAGAGGCGGGGACGTCGAGCGACGTGCACATGAACGAAAGCAGCTCGACGAGCTCCGGCACGGCCATGCGGCGATCGCCTGCAGCGGACAGCCCCAGGCGCGCGACGGAGGCCTGCATCTGCGCGATGGCCTCGAGCAGGGAGACATCGGCGGATGAGGGGTCGGCACCGCCTGCGACGAGCTCGCGCGCAAGCAGATGCGCCGCCGAGCCGATGCGCCCGTCTTGGATGAGGCGTGCGGCCTGCGCGCACGCATGCGAGGTGATGCTCTCGCGCTTCAGGAGATCGAGCGTCGCTTGAGGGGTGAGCGCACGGTTGCCGCGCAGACGCTTATCGAGGCTCCATGCCGCCTCTTTCGATACACCAGAAATGGATGAGAGCATGAAGTCGGTGATGGCGCGGGGCGGCCACCACGACATGGGACCCATGAGGCCCGGCTGGACCGGAGCCCATGCGCGCGCAGCGTCCGCGATCTCCGCCACGCACGAGGCGAATGCGAGAAAGGCTCGACAGGCGGGCGTGAGGTTGATGCGCCGATGTGCCTCGCCGTGCACGAAGAAGCCGCGCGCGGCGAGGCGCGGCGCAAACTCGTCCCAAGCGGCACCGGTTTCGGGAACGCAAAGGAGGATGCTCTGCGCTCCAGCATGCGCGAGACGCTCCGCCTCGCGCACGATGAGCTCGGGCTCGGCGAAGGGACCCGTCGCGATGGCGCGGCGCACGGCGCCCGAAGGCGCGGGAAGCACGACGCCCGGCTCGCCTGCTCTAAAGAGCGCCTGTTTAAGCTGGGCGAGCTCCCCCGAGCAGGTGGCGGCCTCGCACGCAGCCCGCTCTCGCTCGACCGCAACGCCGCGCGCTTCGGCAGCGCAGGCAAGACGCTGGGCAAAGGCCCGCGCGAGCTCGGTTTGGGGATGTCCGTCGTCGCACACGGACACGTAGACCTGCGTGAACTGTGCGAGGCCTGCCAGCAATTCGATGAGGGCGAAGGATGCCTCGGCGAATCCCGTGACGACGACGGCAGGTATCGTCGCATTCTGCTCGGCGAGGATGCGCGGAAGCGCGCGCATGACCTCGCAGGGTTCGACGAATCCGTGGTGCGAGAGCCGATCCCCATAGCGAAGGGCGAGGTCGACGAATCGCTGCTCGGCGGTGGAAAGCCGCGCATCGGGCTCGGCGGGAAGCCATGCGAGGACATCCTCGACCATGGTTGCAAGCGTGCGCGCCATGCCCGTGACGGGAGAAAGCCCCTCCTGCCCGTCCATGACCGCGAGCTTGTAGGCGAGCGCATGGCGCGCTGCAGGATCGACGAACGCGCGCCCATCGCCCCAAACCTCCCAGCGCTCGCGCGCCCATGAGAGCGGTGTGGTGCAGGAAACGCCCAGAGAGAGCTCGGGGTACGCGGAGAGCGTGCGCGCGAGCTCGAGCGCCTGCGATGCAGACGGGACGAATGCCGCCACGGAGCGCCCGCCTGCGCGCGCGCTGCGCAGCCAGCCTATGAGCCGGGGATTCTGCAGGTCGGGGATATCGGTTGAAAGAATCTGCAATGACATACGCGTATGCCTCTGTCGCGTCGGGGCTTTATCACAATCATGATACATGACGCCGCGGACAGGCGCCGGGCCAGGTCCCTCGGGCGAGGCGCTACCGCGTGCACAGCCCCGCCTGCACAGTTTCCCTCAGAATTTAGAGTTATGCACGGTTGCTTGACCCCATCGCACGTAGGCGGAGAGTGTTTCCCAGATAAATCTCGGCGCACAACCCCATCGACATGATAACGATCGTGCATAACTCTAAATTCCGAGGGGAACTGTATTGGCTGAGCGACGTCGGATCGTCCCTCGCACGAAAGCGCAACGCGATTCCGACGCATTCGGTGCTATACCCTATAATGGGCTGAACCGTCGTATGGGAGAAACCATGCCTGCACTGATAACACACCATATCTTCGGACAAGACGCTGTCGCCAGGCTCCCGCAGGGCATCGTCGAAGGACAGGAGGAGCTGCTTGCCTTCCTGCTGGGAAATCAGGGACCCGACCCGTGCTTCACGCATGTTCTCGGCAAACCGTCCGCAACCGCAGCAGTGCGCAAGCTCGCCTCCGACATGCATCGCACCCACATAGTCGAGGCGCTCTTCGCCGCACGCAAAGCGCTCTCGCGCCTTCCTTCCGCCGACGCCGGCGTGGGCCGCGCCTTCGTGCTGGGGCTCGTGGGCCATTACGCACTCGACAGCATCGCGCACCCCATCGTCTACGCCGGGCAGAAGGAGCTCGCCGCCATGCGCAGCGATCTCGCCGACGCCGAACGCGAGCTGCACGGCCTCATCGAGTCCGAGCTCGACACCTGGGTGCTCTGGGAAAAGCGCAGCCAGGACGTGCGCGATTTCTCTCCCTCGACGGCGCTCGCACGCACCGATTCCATCGATCGCGCCTCGGGTGCCATCATGAGCGCCGTCGCCCTCAAGGTGTTCGGCATCTCCATATCATCCGCCGCATTCCCTGCAGCCGTGCGCGATTACGAGATCTACCTGCGTGCCATCGACGATTACGACTCCGCAGGATCGCTGCTCATCTCCACGGTGGAGAGCCTCGTGCGTCCGCACTCGCTCACGCGCGCCATGGCGCATCGATCGAACCCCACCCACGAATGCGCGGCTGCCAATCTATCCAACAACGAATGGATGAACCCGTGGACGGGTGAGCTTTCCACAGCCAGCTTCGCCGACCTCTACGACGAGGCGCTCGAGAAATACGGCGTGCTCGCCGAAGCGCTCGTACGCGACGATCGAGCGGCCTTCGCGCGCGCAAGCGCCGGCCTCAACTACGAGGGAAAGCCCAGCGCCTAAGTTCGTCTACAAGAAACGAGGCGCCCCTCTCGGAGCGCCTCGAATCAAAGATGCGCAGAATCAGCGCAAGGCGCTAGACGCGCGCGAAGACCAGCGACTCGCCATCCTGGCTGAAGTAGAGGCGACCGGTGTCGGGATCGATCGTGAGCTCGACCTCTTGGCCTTCCAGCAGCAGGGTGCCCTCGGTAGCGCTCTGCGCGCTCCACGTGCCCTCCTCAGGCTCACCGAACATGTTGAAGTCGCACGTTCCATCTGCGGACAGCGTAAGATCGACGGTCAGACCGCGCTCCTTCATACGCTGCACTTCCTCCTCGGAGACGGGGTCGGCCACGTTATCCGTGGCGATCATCTGCCACTCACCGATGAAGTTGGAAACGTCGTCTTGCGCAGACCCGCAGGCCGCGAGGGCGATGCAGCACACGGCAGCGACCGCAAGCATGCCTAGGAAACGCTTTTTCATGGTGCCCTCTCTTTACACATCGAGAATGGTTCCCGATAAAGGAGCGTACCCCAGCACGCGGGTTCGACGCTCCCCGTCGGGAAACCTGCGCAAAAGCTCCCGACATGCGCGTGTGCAGGGCGGATACGACCCGCTATGCCCGAGGTGCCTCGCCCGTCTCGATGATGCGTGTCAGCGCATCTTCATCGAGCACGGGCACGCCCAGCTGCTGCGCCTTGACGAGCTTGGAGCCCGCCGCATCTCCGGCGATGACGAAGCTCGTCTTCTTGGAAACCGACCCCGACACCTTGGCGCCCAGCGCCTTCAGGGCTTCGCCCGCTGCGTCGCGCGTATAGCGCTCGAGCGATCCCGTCAGCACGAAGGTGAGGCCGGCAAGCGTTTGCGGGCGCGCATCCTCGCGCCGCTCCTGCTCCAAGGCGACGTCCGCTGCGCGCAGGCGCTCCAGCACGGCGATATTATCCGGCACCGAGAAGAACCCGCTCACGGATGATGCGATCTTAGGGCCGATGCCGTCGATGGCGGCGATATCCGCCTCGCTCGCAAGCATAAGCGCCTGCAGGCTGCCGAAATGGTCTGCCAGGAGTCGGGCCACGTTGGCGCCCACGTGGCGGATGCCCACGCCGAAGAGCACGCGCGCCAGGCCGCGGTGGCGCGAATCGTCCACCTGCGCCATGATCTTGGCCGCGATGGTGGGCCCGACGGGGATCCGATCGCCTGCAGCATGATCTTTGGATGCGGTCTCGTAGACGCGCCCGGTCCACACGCCGGCCAGCGTCTTTTCATCGAGCTTGTCATAGAAGTCGGCCACGTCGGCGAGCAGGCCCTGATCGACCATGCGCTTGATGAGCTCGTCGCCCAGACCGTCGATGTCCATGGCGCCGCGGCTGCCCCAATGGATGAGGCGCTCGACGGCCTGCGCGGGGCAGTCGATGGAGACACACCTATAGGCGACCTCGCCCTCCTCGCGCACGACCGCACTGCCGCAGCTCGGACACCGCGCGGGCATCTCGAACTCGACCGAACCTGCCGGACGCAGCTCGCTCACGGCGCCCACCACCTCGGGGATGACATCGCCCGCCTTGTGGACCACGATGGTGTCGCCCACACGCACGTCCTTGCGGCGGATCTCGTCGATGTTGTGGAGCGTGGCGCGGGCGATGGTAGAGCCGGCGACCACCACGGGATCGAACTCGGCGACCGGCGTGAGCACGCCCGTGCGGCCCACCTGGATGCGGATCTCGCGCAGGACGGTGCGCTTCTCCTCGGGTGGGAACTTATAGGCGATAGCCCAGCGCGGCGCGCGAGCGGTGAAGCCGAGCGCCTCCTGGGCGGAGAAGGAGTCCACCTTCACGACTACGCCGTCGATGTCGTAGGGAAGGTCGCCCCGATGCGCCAGGGCGTCGGCGCAGAAGGCGCGGACCTCGGCTGCGGTGCGGCAGCGGCGGGCGTTGGGGTTCACCGAGAATCCGCAGGCGCGCAGCCACTGGAGGAACTCCCACTGGCTCGCCACCTGCAGCGGCGCCGTATCGGCCACGGCATAGATGAAGGTGGCGAGATTGCGCGAGGCCGTGACCTTGGGATCCTTCTGGCGCAGGCTTCCCGCCGCCGCGTTGCGCGGGTTTGCGAAGACGGCCTCGCCCGCGCCGTCGCGCTCCTCGTTCAGACGCATGAAGCTCTCCTTGGGCATGTACACCTCGCCGCGAACCTCGATCGAGGTGCCGAACCCGCCGCCGTCCACCTTCCCGAGGCCGGACGAAGCGAGCGAGCGGGGCACGTCGGAGATGGTGCGCACGTTGTCGGTGACGTTCTCGCCCACGTCGCCGCGCCCGCGCGTGGCAGCGCGCACAAGATGGGCGTCGCGGTAGGTGAGCGCCACGCCCAAACCGTCGATCTTGAGCTCGCAGGTATAGGCGACCGGATTGGATGCGCTCGCGCCCAGCGCCGCATCGGTGCGCTCAAGCCACTCGTCGAGCTCGTCAAGATCCATCGCATCGTCCATGGAGTACATGCGCGCGGCATGGACGACCTCTTCGAACTGCTGAGACACGTAGCCGCCGACGCGCTGCGTGTAGGAGTCGGGCGTCACGAGCTCCGGATGCTCCTTCTCGAGGAACAGGAGCTCCTGAAGGAGACGGTCGAACTCGGCGTCGGTCATCTCGGGAGCGTCGAGCGCATAGTAGGCGTAGGC
>JAWRJQ010000019.1:0-22487 GCA_040307385.1 Atopobiaceae bacterium | reverse complement strand
GAGGGCGCCCTTCTCATCATGACGAGGCGTGTGCGCGGCGGCTAGCGCACGTTGTAGAACGCGTTCAGGCCCGCGTACTCGGCGGACTCGTCGAGCACGTCCTCGATGCGCAGCAGCTGGTTGTACTTGGCCACGCGGTCGGAGCGGGCGGGCGCGCCGGTTTTGATCTGGCCGGCGTTGGTGGCGACGGCCAGGTCGGCGATCGTGACGTCCTCGGTCTCGCCGGAGCGGTGCGACACGATGCAGGTGTAGCCCGCACGCTGCGCGGTCTGCATGGCCTCGAGGGTCTCGGTGAGCGTGCCGATCTGGTTGACCTTGATGAGGATGGCGTTGGCGGCGCCGAGCTGGATGCCCTTCTTCAGGCGCTCGGTGTTGGTCACGAAGAGGTCGTCGCCCACCAGCTGCACACGGTCACCGATGCGCTCGGTGAGCTTCACCCAGCCGTCCCAGTCCTCCTCGGCCAGACCGTCCTCGATGGAGATGATCGGGTACGTGTTGACGAGCTCCTCCCAGTAATCGACCATCTGATCGGACGTGAGCGTGCGGCCCTCGCCCTTGAGCTCGTAGCAGCCCGTCTCCTTGTTGTAGACCTCGGAGGTCGCCGGATCCATGGCGAACATGAAGTCGCGGCCCGGCTCGAAACCGGCCTTCTTCACGGCGTCCATGAGGTACTCGAACGGCTCGGCATTGGTTTTGAGGTCGGGAGCGAAGCCGCCCTCATCGCCCACGCCGGTGGAGAGGCCGGCGGCCTTGAGCACGCCCTTGAGGGTGTGGTAGACCTCGGTGCACCAGCGCAGGGCCTCGGCAAAGCTGGGAGCGCCCACCGGCATGATCATGAACTCCTGGAAGTCCACGTTGTTGTCGGCATGCACGCCGCCGTTGAGGATGTTCATCATGGGCGTGGGCAGGGTGTGTCCGTTGGGGCCGCCGAGATACTCGTAGAGCGGCAGGTCGACGGAGTCTGCTGCGGCGTGCGCCACGGCGAGCGAGCAGCCCAGGATGGCGTTGGCACCGAGCTTGCCCTTGTTGGGGGTGCCGTCTGCGGCGATGAGGGCAGCATCGACGGCGCGCTGATCGCAGGCATCGAGGCCGATGATGGCCTCGGCGCACTCCTCGTTCACATGGGCGACGGCGTTCAGAACGCCCTTGCCCACATAGCGGCTGCCGTCATCGCGCATCTCCACGGCCTCGAACTCGCCCGTGGAAGCGCCGGAGGGCACGATCGCGGTTCCCACGGACCCGTCGGCGAGGGTGACCTCGACCTCGACCGTGGGATTGCCGCGGGAGTCGAGCACCTCGCGACCGTAGACATCGACGATAACGCTCATGGCTACCACCTTTCATGCGCCGGGCGGCACCGCCGCCCGGAATGGATTGATCTGCTACGCATAGTATAGAGCACCCGCACGACGCCCCCGGGTAACTTTTATGCGTCATCGGACATCCCCGTGTAAAGGACATCGGTGCCGCTGTCGAACAGGTAATCCACCATATAGGCGAACCCGTCACGGTCTGCGCTCGACGGGCTCCGGGCGATGAGATCGGAGATGCTCTCGGGCGTGGTGGTGCCCAGGTATTCGGAGTTGCGCAGGTACATGCCGAACTCCACCACGGCAGCGGCAAAATACCAGTCGCCGTCGATGCTCTCCTCGGTGGAGATGGAGGTGCTCTGCTCGTGCACCGCGCCGTCATCGAAGGCCCGATAGCGCAGCGTGGCGGTGGCGAGCTCGCCGGCGTGTACGGCATCGGTTGCAGAAGGCGTGCTGTACTGCAGGTCGGGCACGGGGATTTCGAAATCTGAATCGGCCAGGATCACCTCGTAGCACACGGTGAACTGCGCGCCCGGCCCCACATCGGCGGCGTCCTTCTCGTCGTTGAGAAAGTCCTCGTCGGCCATCTCGCGGTTTTCGTAGCCGATGAGGCGATACCCCTTCACCACGGCGGGATTGAACTCCACCTGCACCTTCACGTCATCGGCAAACGGTACCAGATTGGCGGAGAGGTTGTGTGCGAACACGCGCTCGGCCTCGTCGATGCAGTCGATGTAGTGATAGGAGCCGTTGCCGTTGTCGGCGAGGGTCTCCATCTTGTTGTCCTTGAAGTTGCCTGCGCCGAATCCGAGAACCGAGAGGTAGATGCCCGTCTCGCGCTTGGCCTGCACGTAATCGTAGAGGTCGCTCTCGCTGGTCATGCCCACGTTGAGGTCGCCGTCGGATGCCATGATGATGCGGTTCACGCCGCCCTCGATGAAGTTGCGCTCGGCCGTCTCGTAGGCGAGCTCGAGGCCGCGCTCCCCGTTCGTGGAGCCCCCTGCTTGAAGACGGTCGAGGGCGCGCAGGATGGTGCTCTCGTCGTTGCCCGGCGCCCCTTCGAGCACGAGCTCCTCGCCGTCCGCATAGGTGACGAGGGAGATGCGATCGTTGGCATCGAGCTCGTTCACGAGCACCTCGAAGCTGTCCTTGAGCAGATCGAGCTTGTCGCGATCTGCCATGGAACCCGAGACGTCGATCAAAAAGACCAGGTTGCGTCCGCGTGCCGCCGCAGCAGGCTCGTCGGCGGTGGAGAATCCCAGGGTGAGCAGCTGCGCCTGCGGATTCCACGGGCAGGGGCCGAGGTGCGTGGTGATGGCGAAGCGCTCCCCCGCCGCAGGCTGCGCGTAGTCGTAGGTGAAGTAGTTGAGCATCTCCTCGATGCGCACGGCTCCTGCCGGGATATCGTCGAGGCGACAGCCCGAGAAGATCATACGGCGCAGGTTGGCATACGAGGCGGTGTCCACGTCGGCCGAAAGCGTGGAAAGCGGGTTGGCGCGCGTGGAGATGAAGCCGGTCTCGCGTATGGCACCGTACTCCTCGGTGTTCCAGTCGACGCCCTCAACATACGGATAGCCTTCGGAACCTGCAGACGACTCGGCTGCGTAGCCGTCACCGGAACGGTCCTGCGGACTCTCGGGTTCGGAAAAGAGCATGCAGGCTGCGAGCGCGCTCGCCAGCAAAAGCGTACAAGCGCCGGCTACGATCTGAGCCATACGATTGATTGCCGTGTTCATGATGTCCTCCTCGTGTTGCGGCTTACCTACAACACGAACGAGGGCACCCGATTGTCGGGTGCCCTCTCAGAACGCACGGCGAGACAGGCTCTATTGCAGCATGCGGAGCCACGCTCCGAGCTGGCCCGTGAGCATGAGCACGCCCACGATGACGAGCAACGCGCCGCAGACCTTGTCGATGACGCCGTAGTGCGCCTTCACCCATGAGAAAGCGCCTTCGAGCTGGTCGATCAGGACGGCCGAGAGCACGAACGGAACACCGAGACCGAGCGAATAGCAGGCGAGCAGAGCGATGCCCGACGCCGTGCTCCCCGATGAGACCGCGAGCGTGAGCGCCGATGCGAGAAAGGCCCCCACGCAGGGCGTCCAGCTCAGGCCGAACACCATGCCGAAGACGATCGAGCTGGCAAACGTTTTTGGGATCACGTGCGCGGCCATGCCCGACGTACGAGCGAGCGCGCCGATCCGCAAGACCCCCAGGTAGTTGAGGCCGAGCAGCACCACCACGGCCCCGCACACGAGATCAACGATGCGCTGGTAGCGCAGCAGGAGCGAGCCGAACGTGCCGGCGAAGGCGCCGAGCAGGGTGAACAGCAGGCCGAATCCCAGCACGAACCCCAGCGCGCACACGATCGTGCGGCGCGTGCGCGCGCCGTCCGCCGCAGCGGCATCTCCGGCGAAATACGCCAGGTAGATGGGCAGCATGGGCAGGATGCACGGCGACACGAACGTGACGATGCCCTCGAGGAAGGTGAGCAGGTAGTTCATGTGCGCTCCTAGATCAGGGAATCGAGCACGTTGCGCAGGGCGGCGGGGTCGATCATGCCCACCTGCACCGCAAGGATCTCGCCATCCGCCGAGACCACGACCGTGGTAGGCAGCGACCAGGCGCCGAACGCGCTGGACGCCTCGGTTTTCGTGTCGTAGTAGACGGGCAGGTCGTCGTAGCCGTTCTCGGCGAGCCATGCCACGGTTCCGGAGACCGTCTCGCGCGAACCGTCGGCAGCGTCGATGAACGCGAATGCGACGCGATCCCCGTACTCATGGTAGATGTCTTGGAAGTCGGGCAGCTCCTGCACGCAATAGGGGCACCACGTCGCCCAGAAGTTGATCACGAGCGGGCTGCCGTCGGCGATGCCCGTGAGCGTGATCGCCTCGTCGGTATCGGTATATACCGTGGCGTCATGATCGGCGAGCAGCTGCGCCTGGGCGGCATCTCCCGCAGCGGGGCCCGCCTCTTCGCTCCGCCCGGTTTCCGCGGGCTGCTCATCTTGGGCTTGCGTGCGCGCGACCTCGTCCTCGGTGCGGTTCGCGCTGAACAGCGAGTAACCCGCATAGGCGCACCCCAGCACCAGAGCCAGACCGATCAGGACGAGCAGCGGCTTTGCCATCTTCATCATTACCTCCTTGTGCGAAAATAAACATGTTCGAGTGTATCGCACGGAGGGAGCGGTCATGAAACTCGGCGTCGTGGGAACGGGTATGATGGCGCGTCTCATCCTTCCGCATTTTGCGGGATGGGGCGTGGATGTCGTGGCGCTGTGCGGCTCTCCGAGCGGGTCTTTCAAGACCGCAGCCCTCGCCGACGAGTTCGGTATCGGGCGGCGCTTCGACGAGTACCGCGCGCTCGTGCGCGATCACGAAATCGACACAGTTTACGTCGCTTTGCCCAACTCCCTGCACCGCGAGGTCACGCTTGCCGCCCTCGACGCCGGCAAGCATGTGATCTGCGAGAAGCCCTTGGCGAGCAATGCGCGCGAAGCGCAGGAGATGGCGGATCGCGCCGAGGAGCGGGGGCTCTTCCTGTGGGAAGCCATCATGTCCACCCGCCAGCCCAACTTCAAGCACGTGCGCGACGCCTGGCTGCCCCGCCTCGGAACCATCAAGCTCGCGGAGGCGAGCTTCACCCAATACTCGAGCCGCTACGACCGCTTCCTGGCCGGCGAGATCGCGCCGGCGTTCGACCCGGCGAAGTCCGGCGGAGCCCTCATGGACCTCGGCATCTACTGCATCTCTTCGCTTGTGGGCCTCCTCGGCGAGCCGACGGGCGTGAGCTATCGCGCCAACATCGAGCGCGGCATCGATATGAGCGGCGTGGTCACCTTGGACTATGCGGGTGCCAAGGCCGTGGCCATCTGCGCCAAGGACTGCGGTGCGCCGAGCTTCGTGCGCATCATGGGCACCAAGGGCTCCATCATGAGCCCGGCCGAGCCCAGCACCTGGAACCGCCCCATGACGCTGCATCTGAACGATGGCACCGAGGAAACCTTCGACGCCCATCTCGATGCCTGGTGGGAAGCCGAGTTCCGCGAGTTCATGCGCCAACAGGACGAGGGCGACCTCCCGTCCTGCCGCGCGCAGATCGCCTCAAGCCTCGCCGTGGCGCGCACCATGACGGCCGCGCGCTTCTCGGCCGGCATCGTCTTTCCGGCAGATACGGACCGGCCCCTCGCCTAAACGCCTTTCCATGCACGGGCATCCGTTCGGCGCCGCAGGCGCAGGAGAAGGGGCGCGGACGGAGCCGGACCTATGGCAGGGACAGCGGAATCAGCAGCGCCGCACGGGCGCCGAGCACGCGCCCTCCATCGTCGGTGCGATTGGAGAGCTCGAGCCGACCGCCGTGCGCGGCGGCGATGTCGGCGGCGATGGTGAGGCCGAGTCCGAAGTGGGAGCCGCCCGCCCGGGAGGATCGGGACGCATCGCCACGATAGAACCGCTCGGTTGCATGCCCGAGCGCGTCGGGCGAGAAGCCCGTTCCTTCGTCCGCGACGGACAGGGAGAAGAGCCGGTCCGTGCAGGAGAAGGAGAGGGTCACCGAGCCGTGCTCCGTATGGTCGCAGGCATTGCCCACCAGGTTGAGCACGGCACGCTCGAGGGCGTCCGCATCCCAGCAGGGCAGAGGCGATCCGTCCGGCGAGGCAGCTCCGCACGCATCCTCGAACCCCGCTGTCCTCACGACCTTGAACGAGAGCCCGTGCGCCGTGACAAGCTCCTCCGCCGACCCTGCCAGCCGATCGGCGAGAACCAATGGATCCGTTGGTGCAAGATGCAGGGCGTCCGTTGTGCCGCGGGACGCCTCGACGATCCGCCCCACGAAGGCATCCATCGAGCGCGCCGCGTCGCCGATGGCCCGCGCGCATGCCGCCTGCTCGGCACCGAGCCTCCCGGCCGCAGCATCCTCGGCGAGGAGCTCCGCATTGCCGAGCGCCACGGTGAGCGGCGTCTTGAGGTCGTGCGCGAGCGCGGCCACCTGCTCGCGGCCCTGACGCTCGATCTGCTCCCTCGCCTCGATCGACTCCTTCAGAGAGACGCGCATCGCCTCCACCGACCGCAGCACGTCGTCCACCTCGGCCACGCCGCTGCTTCCCACGGGCGTGTCCAGATCCTGTTTGCCGATGGCCTCAGCCGCGCGGATCAGGCCTCCCATCTCGCGCGTGAACACGCGACCGGCGCGCAGGGCTGCCAGCGCGACCACGAGAACCAGGGAGAGAAGGGCCGTCCAGACCAGCAGGTCCTGCGGGTTGGGCAGCGCATCCCGCCTGCCCTTGTCGGCCCACTGGGGCATGAGGTCGTAGCTCAGCACGCAGGCACCGCCGTCGGGCAGGACCACGACGGCGTAGAAGGGCTGCGAACCGGCATCTTCGCGGCCCAGGACGGCTGCGTCGGGCGATGCGGCGAGGGCCCGGGCAACCGCAAGCTGCGCGTCGGACATATCCGACTCCAGGAGCGCACCGTCCGCATCGAAACGGGCGTAGCGGTAGGCAGACGGGATGACGTCGGCATCGAAGCGCTCCTGGACGGCGAGCACCCCCTCGACCTCCTGCAGGCGGGTTTCGCCGTAGTTCGCCTCGAGGACCGCGCCCGTCTCCAGCTGCCAGGTGAAGACCCCCAGAGGGACGCCCACGGAAAAGAGCACGCCGATAAGCGCGTAGAGGAAGTAGCGCGAGATCACGAGCGCCAGGGGGATGCGGGCGTGCCTCCTGCCATCGCTCATGGACGCCACCGGTATCCCAGCCCGCGCACGGTCTCGATCGGGTCGGCGCCCGCATGGCGGAGCTTGGCGCGGGCGTTGCTCACATGCATCGATATGGCATCGTCTCCCGCATCGGTGGCCCAGCCGAACGCCCCCTCGCGGATCTGGGCACGCGAAAGCACCTGGCCGCGTCGTTCGGCGAGAAACGCGCACAGCGCATACTCTGTTGCCGTGAGCGGCACGGGCGAACCCGCCACCGAGAGCTCGTGCGCCCCGAGGTCGAAGCGCACGTCTCCACGTGCAAGGACATGCGTGTGCGCCCGGCCCTCGCGGCGCAGATGCGCAGATATCTTCGCCCGCAGCTCGTCGATTCCGAACGGCTTGCGGATGTAGTCGTCCGCACCTGCGCCCAGCCCGCGCACGGCGTCCTCCTCGGCCACCTTGGCGGTCAAGAGGAGGATGGGCGCGTCGACGAGGTCTCGGATGCCGCCCACCAGCTCGAACCCGTCGATGCCCGGCATCATCACGTCGCAGAGGACGAGGTCGTAGCGCGACAGGTCGAGCCCGGGCACGGTCGCGGGGTCGTTCACGGCATCGACGGCGTGCCCGTCGCGGGCGAGCACGCGGGAGAGCAGGTCGGTGATCTGCCGCTCATCATCGATTGCAAGTATCCGCGCCATAGGGTTTCGTCATCCTATCTTTCCCGAGCTCGAGAAGCCTCCTTTGGCGCTCCTCACATGCCGCCCAGCCCGGGCACCAGGCCCGCCGCGTCCTTTCGACCTATCCTCATGACGCGCCCCAGCCCGTATCGTCAACGTATTCGAAGGCTTCGAGATCCTCTTCCGAAAAACCGGAACGGCTCTTCCATCTCGGCAGGAATCACTCCTTTCCAGTCTAATCCTTTTTTCATTTTGAAGGCCTCTAAGAAACACTTATGCCTCATGGCAGGATGGTGCCGCCGCGTCACCCCGCGCAGAGGACATCGCGGGCAGCTTGGGGCACTTCGGACTCGTCGACGCCGCGATAGTGCACCCCCGAGGTTCCTCGGGCATCGATCTCGAGCCAGCCCTCGCCGGTGGCCTCCTCTCCGAAGACGATGATGGTCACCGTGATCGGGACCCCCTTCTCAGTCGCCGCCTCCACCTCGTACACGTAGTTCGTGTATGAGCCGGATGCATCGGAGTACGAATCGATGTGGGTGCCCGGAGGCGGGTAAGGAGCCCATACCGTCCGCTGCGGGGCCGGCAGCAGGAACCGATCCGCCGCGTTCTTGAGCATCCAGGCCCCTCCCGCACACCCTTGGAAGGCTGCTGAGGCAACGAGTGCCGCCATAACGAGCGCCGCGAGGATGCCGTATGCCGTCTTCGTCCGTCGTTTCATGCTCCACCCCTCCTAGTCCCCGCGTCGGGCGGGCTCGAACCGGGCAATCCAGAGCGCTTCAGCTCCTGCGAGCAGGATGGATGCTGCGGCGCACAGGCTCCATGCCGATGCAAGCGCGGAGCCGGTGCCGGCAGCAGCGCCTGCGACATCTGCCGCACCGGCCGCGATGGCAAGCTCGACGGAAAGCGATCCCAGGCGCACCGGCCAGCTGACCGGAAGGTACGAAAAGGCGTTTGCGCCGAGGGCGGTGAGCGTGCCGGTCATGAGACCGTGCGCAAGGCCCCCCACCGAGAAGAGCGCGAGCATGAGGCCCGCAGCGCCTGCGGCAATGGTCGCGTTGCGGCCCCAGCGCAGCGCCACGGCGTAGAGGAGCAGGTACAGCGGGAGGCTGCCGAACGAGGTGCCTGCGACGGCACGCGCCCAGACGCCGGCTTCAAACGGGTTTCTCCCCACCAGGGAGAGGATGCCGGCGAGCAGGCCGATGGCGAGCGCGAGCGCCACGGTGCCCATCAGCCACAGTGCGGCGAGACGGGCGGCGAGGGCGATTCCGCGCGAGGGAGCCGCGAGCAGGGCGGCATGGCCCGTGGCCTCGCCCTCCGCATCGGCGTCCAGCCCGCAGACGATGCCTGCCATGAGCGGCATCATCGCACCGAGCAGCTGGACGGAGGCGTCGGCGCCCAAGGCCGTATCCCAAGGGGCGTAGGAGAAGTACGCGCCGCACGCAAGGCCGGCTGCAAGCGCGCATGCCAGGTGCAGCGACACGAGCGGCGAGCGGTGCAGCCGCAGCGCCTCGGCGTGCAGTGCGCGGGGAAGGGTCATCCCCCGTAACTTCCTTGTCTTCATCGCAGTTCCTCCGATCGTGAGAACCATGCTGCGCCTGCGGCGGTCAGCAGGGTCGTGAGCGCGCCTGCCACGACGAGGGCCAGCGCGACGTCGCCGCCCTGGGACAGCGCATCCACGAGGGCCGTTCCCGCGCTTGCGGGCTCGCCGCTCGGCAGGACGGGCAGGAAGGCCGTCGGCAGCATGATGGTGGCGGTGGGCGGGCAGGCGGGCCAGAATGGCACGGCCGACCAGCCGAAGGAGAGCGCCAGCTGCAGGGCGAGCGGGACGAACACGCCCGCGAGCACGCCCGCGCGCATCGTGAGGAAGAGCGATGCCGGAATCATCCACGAGCTGGCCAGGGTGAGGACGAGCGCCGCAGCCAGCATCGAGGGCACGCTCGTCGCCCCCGCCGGCACCAGCGCCGAGAGCGCCGCATACACGGCGAAGACGACGAGGTTCGACAGCAGCGAGAGGACCAGGCACCAGGCGACCTTGGCGCACCACGCGCGGACGAGCGGGGTGCCGTCGGAGAGCAGCGCGCGGTTGCCTGCACGCGCGTCGGCGTTTGCCACCGTTGCCGCCACGAGCGCTATCGCGACGGGCATCAACAGCGCATACCAGTAGTTCCAGGGAGCGTACTGCAGGCCCAGCTGCGGCATGCGCGCAGCGATGAACGCCGCGAGCAGGGGGGCAGGCAGCGCCAAGGCGAGCGCCAGCCGCACGGGCGCCCCGTGGCGCGCTTTCAGCGCCTCGGCGCGCACCGCCGAGGCGAACGTGCCTGCGTGCGTGCATTCGAGCCCGCTCATCGCGATCCCTCCTTCCGGCAGACCTCCATGAAGAGCTCCTCGAGGTCCTCGCCCGCACGCAGGTCTCCCTCGAAGGCAAGCCTGCCGCCGACGATGATGCCCACGGCATCGGCTGTATGCTGCACCTCGGCGAGAATGTGGCTCGACAGCAGCACCGTGATGCCCTGCTCGGCAAAGCCTCGGATGGTGCCGCGCAGTTCCTCGATGCCGATGGGGTCGAGCCCGTTGGTCGGCTCGTCCAAGATCAGGAGGCGCGGGCTGGCCAGCAGGGCGAGCGCGATTCCCAAGCGCTGCCGCATGCCCATCGAGAAGCGACCGGCCCGCTTGGCACCCGTGTCGGTGAGGCCCACCTCGTGCAGCACCTCGTCGATGCGCGTCTCGGGCAGGCCCAGCAGCGTGGTGCGCACGCGCAGGTTCTCGCGCGCGGTGAGGTTGGGGTAGAGGGGCGGCTGCTCCACGAGCGAGCCGATGCGGTAGAGGTCGTCGCGCTGCCAGGGCGTGCCCTCGAAGAGCAGCTCGCCCTGCGTCGGGCGCAGCATCCCCGTGATCATCTTGAGGGTGGTCGACTTGCCCGCCCCGTTGGGACCGAGCAGGCCGTAGACCTTGCCCTTCTCAACATGCAGCGACACGTGGTCAACTGCCGTCTGCGCGTTTCCGCCCCGCCCGAAGCGCTTGGTTAGTCCGCGCGTCTCCAGAATGCATTCCGCCATGGTCTATCCTTTCGTCTCTTGGCGTTCTGTTCTGGATTCCAGTCTGGGCGGGGAATCTAAAGAAACGGTAAAGCCCTCCCGTCCTCATCGGCGGCGCACACTCGACGCACATAATCGATATTTTAAAGATGCCCTTTCGCATAATGTGCCAAAAACCCGCCGTTGGGCGAAAAAAACAGCAATCAGCGTTCATTATGCGAAAGCCTGTCAGTATAGGAACATATCATCCGAAGAAGCGTAGCGTCCGAGGCTGCATCGGAGACCAAGCGAGGACCTATGGAATATGCGTTCATAAGCCACGCGTCAGCCGTCGAGGCCACCTGGAGCCTCGCGCGCGCCAAGGGCTTCTCGCCGCTCGACGATGAGGGCATCTGGATGCTCCCCTCGCCCGAACACTGCGTCACCACGCAGGAAGCTCTTGAACAGCTGATGGAGATGGGCGGTTTCAAGGGACTCGGCCTCCGCTCAAGGCCCATCGATCTCCTGGTGCCGACGGTCTCGTCGCGCTCGCGCGGCAAGCTGTTGACCTGCCATGTTTGGAACGGCTTCTTTCCCGAGCGCGCGTTCATCCGCGTGCACGAGCGCGTGTTCGTGAGCTCTCCGCTCTTCACCGTCCTGCAGCTCGCGCTGGCACCGCACCCGTCCCGCCTGTCGCGACGCTTGGCTGAAGAGGCTGCTGCCGAGGATGCGCGTATCAGACACGAGCTGGGCATGGAGGGTGCCGCGGCGACGGCGCAAGAGCTGCTCGCCTGGGAGGCAATCGCGCGAGAAGCGCGCGCCATCCGCACGATGACCGATTTCGCAGGAACCTATCGGCCGGCGACCTCGCCGAGAGACGGGACGAGCTATGATACGGCACCCCTCATGACCTGCAATGACCTGAAATCTTTCCTCGATAGCCAACCGTCTATGCGCGGAGCCCGCAAGGGGTACGGGGTGGCGGCGCGGGCGTTCGACCGTTCCGGGTCGCCCATGGAAACGGCGCTCGCCCTGCTGCTCACGCTGCCCGTCGAGATGGGCGGGTTCGGCCTGCCGAGGCCGGCGCTCAACCGCAGCGTGCCCCTCTCGCCCACAGACAGGGGCTTGACGTCGCAGGAAGAGATGATCGCAGACCTGTGCTGGGAGCACGAAGGCCTTGTTATCGAATACGACAGCTGGGAACGGCACGGGCGGCTCGGCGCTGCCAAGATAGCGAAGGACCATGCGCGTGCGAACTCGCTCACGGCCTTGGGGTGGAAGACGCTCACGGTTGGATATGCGCAGGTCGCCAGCGTGCAGGGCATGGCGTTGCTCGCGCGGCAGGCAGCGCGCCTGCTGGGATGCGAGCTCGCAGAGCCCACCGATCTCCAGAAGATCTGGCGCTCACGGCTCCATGCCCTGCTCATGCCGCAGGATGAGAGGCACGCGTAGGCTGCTGCCCTCATGCATTCATCGTCAACGGAGCAAGGACGGCGCTCAGCAGTTGCCTGTATAGACGTGAGCAAGGTGGCGGCGCGCGACGTCGGCAAGCTCGTAGACGAGCGAGACGGGCGTGGGGCCTCGGTCGCGCATGCGCCACGCGGGATGGAAGCGCGAGACGTGCAGGGCGATCTCGGAATCGATGCCCGCAAGCCATGCGGCGAGTCCGTCCATCTCATCGGGCGTGTCGTTGATGCCGGGAACGATGAGGGTCGTGACCTCGAGATGGCACGTGGGCGTTGCGGCGAGCGCCCGTATGGTGGCCTGCACGGTTGCAAGGTCGCCGCCCGTCAGCGTATAGGTCGTGCGGCGGAAGGTCTTGAGGTCGATGTTGGCAGCATCGATGAGCGGAGCCACGGCATCGACGACCTGCTGATTCACGTATCCCGCCGAGACAAGCACGTTGGAGAGGCCCGCCTCATGCACAAGCGTCGCGCAATCGCGCACGAACTCCCACGTCACGAGCGGCTCGTTGTAGGTGTAGGCGACGCCCACCATGCGCGGATCCCCATCGTGGAGGCGCTTCGCGAGCGAGACGACCTCTTCGGGGGATACCTCCCGCCAGCCCGCGTCCTTCTCGCCCGCCTGCGAGATATCGTAGTTCTGGCACCAGGGGCAGTGCAGGTTGCAGCCGTATCCGCCCAAACTGAGCACGTCGGATCCGCTCTTCCAGCGTGCAAGCGGCTTCTTCTCCACGGGATCGACGGCAAGCGAGGTCACGCGTCCATAGCCGAGCGGAACCACGGTGCCGCCCACGTTTCCACGCGCCCGGCAGGCGCCCACGGCTCCCGGTGCGAGCATGCAGCCGCGCGGGCAGGTTTCGCAGCGGATGGCGCGGACGGCGTTCATAGGTGGCGCACCACCCGGAACCGTTCCAAGCGGTACTCGTCGCGGCGCACATCGATATGGCCCTTGCGCGCCGCAATGGACACCTGATCCTCGACGGTATCCACGCCGTCGAGATCGGGCAGCAGCACGCCGCGCCGTCCATCGTCGCAGCTCACGATAACGCCGTACACGGCAGGATCGAGGTCGGCCTGCGATGCCACGCGCTCGGGCTCGCCCAGCACATCCACGTCGTAGACCAGCTCGTCCAGCTCGTCCTCGCGCACCGGCGAGAACCTCGTATCATGCGCGCCGGCGGAGATGGCATTGGCGATGATCTCGTCGGCGAGACAGGCCCGCGTGGGCGCAAGGGTTCCGATGCACCCGCGCAGCTGCCCGTCGATCTTGAGCGACACGAAGCACGCTTTCCGGTCGTGCGTGAGCTCGGAAGGCAGATCGAGGGCGAGCTGGGAGAGCTTGGCACGCCTGCCGTCGCGCACAAACGACTCGAGCGAGGCGCGGGCAAGCTGCACATACGGATCCTCGGCGGCCTTTCGCGCGGCCAGATCCCGCGCGCGCTGCTCCCGCCACCGCTGCAAGAACGCCCGGCTCTCATCGGCGCCCTCCGCGCCTGCAGGCGAGAAGGCCGCGACGCCATAGCCCACGCCGAACGGCCCCTCGTAGGAGAGCAGCTCGGACGAGACCGCCGTGCCGTCGAGCGCGCCCGCCATCATCTGGAAGCTGCGCAGGCCGCACTCGGCGGCGCGCTCGGCCAGCGACGGATCGAGCGAGAGCAGGTCGAGGAAGTCGCCGCGCGCAAAATCGTCGGTCACGCGCGCGTCGAAGACGGGTCCTTCGGGCGCGAAGCCGTACGGCCCATCCGCGGCGAGCTTGTGCGAGAGGTCGCCCGATGCCACGTACACCACGCGGCGGGACAGCTCCGCAGCGACGCGCTGCACGAGCTGGCCCATGCGGTAATGCTCGCCGGCATTGAGGCCCGAGAGCCCTATGCGCACGAGCTTGAAGCCGCGATACTGGTTCTGGATGAAGTGCACGGGAATCATCGTGGCGTGATCGAGCGTGCGGTCGCGCTCGTAGTCGGTCCCTCCCGAAACGCCCGCGCGGTCGCATGCGGAGGCGAGGGCGGCTGCGAACTCCTCATCGTAGGCGACCCGATACGAGGCCCTGCCCGCCCCGTAGTGCGCGAAGCTGCCCGAGGCGCCTGCGCCGGGCGAGATGTGGAAGTAGTCGCGGTAGAGCGTGGCATGCGGTGATGAGACCACGACGGTGTCGGGCGCCAGCTCGGCGATGCGGCGCCCGACCGTCTCATAGGCATCGATCGTAGCCTGGATGCCCTTCTCGCGGCCTCCTCCCACCTCGGGGATGATGAGCGGCGGATGCGGCACGGCGAATGCGGCGATGATTGCCATGATGCCTCCTTATGCGGCCCCGCGCTACAGGACGTGCGCGACCTCGTACGCGTCGTGGATGGCGGTCATGATGTTGCCCACGCCGCGCTCGTCGCCGATCACGTTGACCGTCGCCCCGAGGCCCTTGAGCCGCGCGGCCATACCCTCGTTGGAGCTGAACCCCACGGCGATGATGACGGTGTCTGCGGCAATGACCTGTTCGTCGCCGCCCTCGGTGGGAACCACCACGGCGCCCTCGTCGGTCACGCCCGCGATCTTGGTGCCGGTCATGATGGGCGTGCCGTAGAACGCGAAGGCATCGCGGAGCATCATCGCGTTGGGCAGCGGCACGGCGATGCCGGTTGACAGGATATCGGGCTGCATCTCCACGATGGTGACGCTCTTGCCCTGCTTGATGTACTCGAGCGCCATCTCGCATCCCACCAAGCCGCCGCCGACGATGACGACGTTCTGCCCCACCTCGACCGCGCCGTTGAGGGCGTCCACGCACGAGACGCATGCGGGGTTGTCGGCTCCGTAGATCTTCGGCATCACGGGCTTGGAGCCCAGCGCGCAGATGATGGCATCGGGCTCGTATTCGGCGACGGTCTCGGGCGTCGCCTCCACCCCGAGCACCACCTCGACGTCCAGCTCGTCGAGCTCGCGCCGGTACCATTCGTTGAGCTCGCGGATCTCGCCTTTGAACGCATGCCTGCCGCCGGAGATGAGGTGGCCTCCCAGCTGGTCGGTCTTCTCGAGCAGCACCACGTCGTGGCCGCGCAGCGCAGCCACGCGCGCAGCCTCCATGCCGGCCACGCCGCCGCCGACGATGACGACGTCTTTGCTCTCGGATGCGGGCGCGATGCGGTAATCGGCGTTATGGCCGACCTCGGGATTGACGGCGCACTGCGCGGGAAGCTGGTTGAACAGGCGGGCAAGGCAGCCCTGGTTGCATGCGATGCACGGGCGGATGGACTCGGGCCTCCCCTGCTCTATCTTGCGCGGGAAATCGGGATCGGCGAACATCGGACGGCCCAGCGCCACGGCATCGAACATGCCCCGCGCGACGGCCTCCTCGTCGATGAACGCATCGCCCATGCGGGAACCGCAGATGATGGGGATGCCCACGGCGGCCTTGGCCCGCTCGGCGAGCTCCACCATGTACCCGCGCTCCACGTACATGGGCGGGCACGCGTAATAGAATGAGTCGTAGGTTCCGGTATCGACATCAAGGGCGTCGTAGCCTGCAGCCTCGAGCAGCTGGCAGATGCGCACGCCCTCCTCGAGGGTGCGGCCGGCTTCGTCCGACCCGTCGAAGGAGCCCTGGTTGAGCCCCTTGATATAGCTCTTGAGGCCGAGGCGCATGGTGACGGGGAAGTCGGATCCGCAGGTCGCCTTGATGCCTTCGCAGATCTCGGTGGAGATGCGCAGGCGGTTTTCGAGCGAGCCGCCGTACTCGTCCTCGCGGTGGTTGGTGATGGCCAGCGCGAACTGGTCGAGCAGGTAGCCCCAGTGGATGGAGTGGACCTCGATGCCGTCGTAGCCGGCTTGCTTCACGATGGCCGATGCCTCGACGAGCTGTTCGATCTTGCGCTTCACCTGCTCGGTGGTGAGCGCGGGCGCGAGCGTTCCGGGCGCGCCGAAGATATCGACGGCGGACGGTGCGGGCAAGCCGGGATAGTTGCGGCCGAGACCGGCGGTGAGCTGCACGAAGAACTTGGCGCCAAAGGGGCGCGTGCGGTCGAGCATCTCGGCGCTGGTGGATAAGAACGATGCCGGATCGGTGCGGAACACCCCGCCGAGCGCGCTGTAGGGATCGACTTCGCTATCGGTGCCGAGCGCACCGGTCTGGAGCAGGCCGAAGCCGCCTTCGGCACGTCGGATGAAGTAGTCGATGCCCTGCTGCGTGAAGCCGCCCGACGGGTCGAGATAGGAGCCGGTGGTGACCGGCGCCATGACGAAGCGGTTCTTGATGGTGCACGCACCGATCGCAAACGGGCTGTTGAGCGCTGAAAACCTGTCTTCCATACCCTCTCCCCTCTCCGATGCGTCCGTCCACAACGTCGGCCAGCTGAGAACCCTCGACCGACTTAGAATCCCAGCACCTCGTTGACCAGGATCACGTGGATGCGCCCTGCATGGCGCGAGAAGCGCGTGATGAGGAACTGGCAGCAGATGGTATCGGGCGACTTGCAGTTTGCGCAGGCACCCGTCTTGGTGCACGGCGTGTTGAGGCCGAACCGCTGCGCGTTGATCGGCGCCGCCACGTTGCGGGCGCGCTTCATGGCACCGTCGACGTCGTCGCAGATCTTATTCATGCCCACGATCATGACGACCTTCTTGGGGCCCTGCGCGATGGCAGACACGCGGTTGGCGTTGCCGTCGATATTGACGATCACGCCATCGTTGGTCATGGCGTTGGCGCTCGAGAGGAACACGTCGGCGTCGTATGCCATCAGCATGGCGGCACGCTTATCCTCGTACGCATCGCGGTCGATGAAGGTATAGTTGCCGTTCTTGATGGCATCCACGAGGCCAATCTCGTGCGCGCTCATGGCGCCGCCCATAGTGACCGTCGATCCCTCGGGGATGAGCCCAAGGGCGATCTTGACAGCCTCCTCGGCATTCTCCGCATAGTAGCCGCACATGTTGCGCGAGCTCAGCCCCTTGATCACCGTGTTCGCAAGCAGTTCGTTTCGTTTGATTACGTTCGCGTCCATCGCACTTCCCCCTTTGCGCAGATGCAGTGTCATCTCCATTGTAGACCCCGTGCGCGAGGTGCCGTGCGACAATGGAGTCCCGCATCCGCGCACGTTCGAACAAAAGGAGTGAATATGGCGAAGACCGTCATCGTCGGCGGCGTTGCGGGAGGCGCAAGCTGTGCTGCGCGTCTCCGCAGGCTCGCTGAGGACGCTCAGATCGTCCTGCTCGAAAAGGGCCCGTACATCTCGTTTGCCAACTGCGGCCTCCCCTATCATGTGGGCGGCGTGATCGCCGAGCGCAACACGCTGCTGCTGCTCACGCCCGAGGTCATGCGGTCGCGCTACAACATTGACGTGCGCGTGGAGCACGAGGCCACCGCCATCGACCGTACGGCCAAGACCGTCGCGGTGACCGACCACGCAACCGGGAGAACCTACGTCGAGTCCTACGATACCCTGGTTCTCTCCACGGGATCCGTGCCCCTGCGCCCGCCCATCCCCGGCATCGATGCGCCGCGTATCCGCACGATCTGGACCGTGCCCGACGCCGACCAGATCCGCGCCCTCATCGCGGGCGATGCGCACACGGGTCCGGCCTCATCGGCCATCGTGGTGGGCGGTGGGTTCATCGGTCTGGAGATGGCCGAGAACCTGCATGCCGCAGGCCTCGATGTCACCGTTGTGGAGGCGCAGAGCCAGGTCATGGCCCCGCTCGATTTCGAGCTTGCACAGCTGGTGCATGAGCACCTGCTCGACAACGGCGTGGCGCTGCATCTGGACGACGGCGTGGCATCCTTCGAGGACCTGGACGCCCGCGTCGCCGTCACGCTGGCAAGCGGCACGCGTCTCGTGGCCGACATCGTGATCCTCGCAATCGGCGTGCGCCCCAACAGCTCGCTTGCCCAGGCCGCCGGCCTCGAGGTCAACGCGCGCGGCGGCATCATCGTGGACGAGCATCTGCGCACGAGCGATCCCGCCATCTACGCCGTGGGCGATGTCATCCAGGTTACCGACCTCGTGAGCGGGGAGCCCGCCATGGTGCCGCTCGCCGGTCCCGCCAACAAGCAGGGCCGCATGGCCGCCGACAACATCTGCGGTGCGAACCGCAGCTACCGGGGCACGCAGGGAACCTCCATCGCCAAGGTCTTCGACCTCGCCGCCGCAACTACGGGCGCCAACGAAAGAGCCCTCATCGCGCGCGGCATGGAGCGCGAGCGCGACTACGACTTCGTGATCGTGCGCCAGAACAGCCATGCGGGCTACTACCCCGGCGCCAAGCCCCTGACGCTCAAGGTGCTCTACGCGCTGCCGTCGGGCAGGCTGCTCGGCGCACAGATCGTCGGCTTCGAGGGCGTGGACAAGCGCATCGACACGCTGGCCGTGGTGCTGCGCGCGGGCGGCACGGTGGACGATCTCACCGAGCTCGAGCCGGCCTACGCGCCGCCCTTCTCGAGTGCCAAGGATCCCGTGAACATGGCCGGATTCACCGCCGAGAACCAGATGGCGGGCCTTGTGCGCGTGGCCGCGTGGAACGAACCCGATACCGTTGAGAACGTGCAGGTCGTCGATGTGCGCGAGCCGCGCGAGTGCGAGCGGCTGGCGTTTGCGGGCGCGGTGAACATCCCGCTCGGGCAGCTCCGCGCACGTACGGGCGAGCTCGATCCCACGCGTCCCACGATCACCTCGTGCGCCGTAGGCGTGCGCGCCTACAACGCCGCGCGCATCCTCATGCAGAAAGGGTTCGCCAACGTGAGCGTCTATCCTGCGGGCGCCGCGTTCTGGAGCACCACGCACGAAGATGTCGCCGCGCGCACGGCGACGATCGAGGAGAAGCGCTAGCCGCATCCGCTTCCGCCTGCGGAAAAAACGCGTGAAAGGCGCTGTTCTCGTGCACGCGGCGCACGCGCAACAGGTATCATCGTATACGTGCGCTGCGACTGACGGAGATTCGCGGACAACCGCGGGGGAACAGCGTGCACAACATACGCCGACCGTCTGGGCAAGTCATCTCTTCGCAAAGATATGGCTTGCCTTTTTCGTTCGGGTCACGCCGGCAGAGAGGAGCGCCCATGAAGAAGCTCGTCGAGTTGCTCGAGAACAACCCCTACCCCGGTCGCGGTATCGTGGTGGGCGCAAACGCCGAGGGCGCGCCCGTCGTGTATTACTGGATCATGGGGCGCAGCGCCAACAGCCGCAACCGCATCTTCTCGCTCACCGAGGACGGCATCCAGACCGAGGCCTTTAAGCCCGAGCTCGTCGAGGATCCCTCCCTCATCATCTACCACCCCGTGCGCACCATGGACAACAAGCTCGTCGTGACCAACGGCGACCAGACCGACACCATCGTCGAGAAGGGCTGCTTCCGCCGCGGCTGCATGGCCCGCGAGTACGAGCCCGATGCACCCAACTACACCCCGCGCATCTCCGCCATCCTGAAGGCAGACGGACGCTTCGAGCTCTCCATCCTCAAGCGCCAGGATGAGTCCGGCCGCTGCCTGCGCGAGTTCTTCGCCTACGAGGGCGCCGAGGCGGGCACAGGCTATTTCATCTCCACCTACGTGGGCGACGGCAACCCGCTGCCGAGCTTCGCCGGCGAGCCCATCCCCGTCGAGCTGGCAGGCGCGGACGAGGTCTGGGCGGCTTTGAACGACGACAACAAGGTCTCGATGTATGCCAACGTCGCCGGCGAGGTCAAGCTCTTCAACAAGCACCTCGGGGATTAGCAGCCAAACACTTTGGAGCGCTCTTCGGGGAGGCTCCTTCAAACCCCAGCTAGTTGATAGAATCGCAGCGCATAGTAATATGCGGAAGATTCTGCTCCTATATCTATGATTAGTAGACTCAGCCGCTCCTTACTGCCAAGCTTGGGGCGGCTATTATATTGGCATGATGTCTTGTCGGTATAACAGTCGGGGGGTGAATTATGGATGCTAGGAGCTTCGGAAAGAGGGTCGCGTCGCAGCGTCAATCCTTGGGGCTCACTCAGGCAGAGCTTGCTGCAATGATTCAAGTCACTCCAAAGACGATTAGCCGGTGGGAATGCGGCAGAGGTTTTCCCGATGCAACGCTATGGATGCCTCTTGCCAAGGCCCTCCACCTAGATGTCTCCGACCTAATGAACCCCTCTGCTGAGCAAAACCGATCGACTCCCGCACCTCAAGAACCTGCGCATGTGCAAGCATCGTCAACAGGCAGTTCTGACGCGAAAGGAACTAGTGGCAAAGAGAGCAACGAGATTGGCATTCTGGGACGAATCCTGACCAGGCTTCCGTTCTTTGAGATTGTACTGGCGATTTGCATGATTGCCTTTATGATGATTCCGCCAAGCGTCACCACGACACTCGCAGGCACCTCGTCTATTTATTCTATCCTGTGGGGGTGGTGCACCGTCTTCGGCGTCCCATTATCGCTCTTCTGTATAGGACGAATAGCCTCCCGATTACTGATACGAAGGGAGACATATCGCCGTAACTCTTTATTTGCAGCCACAAGACCGGAGCCGATCTCGATACTGATGCTTGGAATCTGCATGACAGGTTTTACCGCATACGTTCTTCCGCCCCTACAGCCGAGGCTTTTCTATGTACTCTCGTTTGTCCCCCTCGCAGTCAACATGTGCCCGTTATTCATCTGGCTCATCCTTGGTGCGTTGCAAGGTATTCGCCGGCATCCGTTAAGAGGTGGCGGTAGGTCCTAAACGGTGTCTACGATTCGTAGAGTAGTCTCTACCAGCCAATATCTTTGTAGACATCTTCAGCTTCTCAATGCATGCCATCCAAATAGGCTATAAAGATGCGTGAGCGCTCTCCAGTCAGGCACGTCACGAAAGGATACTGTATGAGCACCGTAACACCACAGAAGATATCTGCCAACGTGACACGACGTTTTTTTCTCGCAGCAGGACTAGCCGCTTTCTCATCATTGATCATCTCACCCTCAGAGGGAAACGCGCTTTTATCGGAAGACAATGCACCCACCGAAACCCTTGCCTACCAGATGTGGAAACAGGCAGAAGAACAGGCATTGCAAGAGGGTGCCACGATTGAGACGGGCGAGCTACTTGAACCAAATCAAGACGAGGAGAACTTGAGAGGCGCTATTACAAGTGTTGCCACGAAGTACATCTACACGGCGCCGCTCCCGAATTATCTTCATGTAGCTGCGGTATACAATGTAGTTAGCGGTTCGCCAAACCGGATAAGCGCAGTCAATAATGTCTATGCTTATTTTACAACCGGAACCGTTAGCAACGCCTACTACAGTAGAACCATTATCGATGGAGGCAGGACTCTAGCTGTATATTGCTCTGGTGTGGTAACCGTACTATCAAACATCAATATTGGCTTTGATGCTTACGCTGAGTTTTACGCATCTGGAGCAAACTACATATCCTAAGCCGAGAGACATCAGTGGCACACCTCGTTATTTGAAGGCCATTCGGAGCCCGCCCTCTTTTGGCGGGCTCCGAATGCATACGGGAATATATATGCTTTCGCCTATGCAGGACAATCGGATGACTCGCTCCTAAGGTCACTTCTCCAGCTTTCCTCTTACAAATCCCTCCATACAACATATCGTTCCATTGCTTCCTGAGCCGAGCAGTATGATGAGCAACGCACCATTCGCCGCACTAGCAAGAGACGTTCGCCGCAAGATGGAGGTATCGTCAAATGAAACTAGCAGGCAAAGTTGACTTGAGCGGCTACCAGAATGGGCTTTACCATGGTTATATCAGGTTTTTCGAATTATCGCGGAACGTGTCCTCATCGATGTGCACCCCGGCCAAGAAGGAGACTTGAATGACAGAACTCGAGCTCAAGTACGGCATGAACCCCAACCAGAAGCCCGCCCGCATCTTCATGAAGGACGGCAGCAACCTGCCCGTCACCGTGCTGCAGGGACGTCCCGGATTCATCAACTTCCTCGACGCCCTCAACTCCTGGCAGCTCGTCCGCGAGCTCAAGGAGGCCACGGGCATGCCCGCGGCCGCGAGCTTCAAGCACGTCTCGCCCGCCGGCGCCGCCGTGGGCAAGCCCCTCTCCGCCGTCGAGCGCCAGATCTACTTCGTGCCCGACGACATGGCGGAGCCCTCGCCGATCGCCTGCGCCTACATCCGCGCGCGCGGCGCCGACCGCATGTCGAGCTACGGCGACTTCGCGGCCCTCTCCGATATCTGCGACGCCGACGTGGCCCGCTACATCAAGCCCGAGGTCTCCGACGGCATCATCGCCCCCGGCTACACCGAGGAGGCCCTCGCCATCCTCGCCACCAAGCGCAACGGCGCCTACAACGTCATCCAGATCGACCCGGACTACGTCTGCGCGCCCACCGAGACCAAGGACGTCTTCGGCATCAC
>JAWRJQ010000018.1:0-5390 GCA_040307385.1 Atopobiaceae bacterium | reverse complement strand
GACGCCGAAACGATCGAGCTCATGGTGCAGGAGATAAACCGCTGGTCAGAAGATCGGCTGGTCCTGCTCGTCTCGCACCTTCCGCCTCACGGGCTCAGAATAGGCAGAACGGTCTCCCTTGATTAGGTGTCGAACGACCCGTCCGTTCGACGCTTCGCCTCAAAACGTGCACCAGCTCACGCGATGTGCTTCTCGGTCAGGTCTAGAACTCGCGCGCGGCATAGACGCGCGTCGAGATGGACAGGGAGATGGCGTAGAGCACGACGGCGAGGACGACGAGGCCGGCTGCAAGGGGCACGGGACTTCCCACCGCCTCGACGAGGCGCATCACCTGCGCGCCAATCACTTTGATGAGATCCTGCACCGGATCGAGCGTGGCGAGCATGATTGCGAGATACGGTATGAAGATGAACAGGCGCGCCTTGGCGACGCCCAGCTTGAAGAAGATCGGCATCTCGATGCCGAGGTAGATGAGCGTGACGGCCAGGGCGATCAAGAGCGCGACGAGCAGCTCGTCGCGGGCGATGAGCGTGACGGCGCCGAACTTCACCTGCGTGATAAGGGCGGCGACGACGCCTCCCAACGCGGTGGAGGCGGCTAAGATCATCGCGAACATGATCACCATGACGAGGTAGCGGGCGACGACGACCTCCGTGCGCGTGACGGGCAGCGAGAGCTTCACCGACTCCCATCCCGGGCGCTCATCCTGGCCGAAGAGCTGGAAGAACGTATAGAAGGCGAACATGAACGGGCTGACGAGCATGACGATGCTCTGGATGATCTGGGCGAGGCCGCCCGCATCGATGTCCCTGTTCGAAATCGAGGCGAAGACGGTGACGATGCATACGAAGGCGATGGTGAGCAGGTACTGCTTGACCGCCTTGCGGATGGTTGTGAAGTCGGAATAGAGCAGGGCTTTCATCTACCTCACCTCGCCTTTCACGAGCAGGGTCATGATGTCTTCGATGGATGCGCGGTCGATGGCAAACTCGGGGTAGGCGCGCGCGAAGCCGAGACGGTCGTTCACGAGCACCTCATGGCTCAGGTCGCGCTTGAGTACGTGCAGCGTGTCGGACGCAAAGGAACCGTCGGCGAGCAGACGCTCGAACTCGGCGGTGCGCAGGTGCGCCACGCCCATGTCCGCGATCTCGGTTGCCGAGCGGTCCATGAGGATCGCACCGTCATCGATGAGCACGACGAAGTCGGCCAGATGCTCGAGGTCGCTCGTGATGTGGCTCGAGATGAGGATGGAGCGGCGCTCGTCCATCCAGCTGCGAAACACGCCGAGCATCTCGTCGCGCACGATGGGGTCGAGCCCGGCCGTGGGTTCGTCGAGGATGAGCAGATCCGCCCCGCTTGCGAGCACGCATGCGAGCTGGGTCTTCATGCCCATGCCGCGCGAGAGCTCCTTGACGGGCTTGTCGAGCGATTCGAGTTCGAGGATGCGGCACAGCTCATCGAAGCGCGAGCGGTCGAATGAGGGGTAGGAGAACTCGTAGATGCGCGAGACCTCGCGGGCGGTCAAGACCTCGGGATACGCCATGACCGCGCTCACATAGCCCACGCGCGCCTTGAGGGCGAGGCGCTCATGCTCGGAGAGGCGGGCGAGGGGTTTGCCGAAGAGCTCAACATCGCCGCCCTCCAGCGCGATGGTGCCCAGGACGGCCTTCATGAGCGTGGTTTTGCCTGCGCCGTTGCGGCCGATGAGTCCCACGACGGCGCCTCTCGGCACCTCGAGCGACACGCGTTTGAGCGAGAAGTCGCTATAGGACTTGCAGGCATCGTGCACGCGCAGCGCGCAATCATTCTGTGTCATTTCTCCTCCTCCAGTTGAAGATCGAGCATCTCATGCAGCTCCGAAGCCGTGAGCCCGGCGATGCGCGCGTCGGCGATGACCTGGGCGAGCGATTCCTCCACATGGCGCAGACGGGCCTCGCGCAGCATCTCGAGGTTTCCTCCCGAGACGAAGCAGCCCTTGCCGGGAACCGTCTCGATGTAGCCCTGCGCTTCCAGGTCGGAGTAGGCGCGTTTCGTGGTGATGGCGCTGATGCGCAGCGATGCCGCCAGCGTGCGGATCGAGGGCAGGGCCTCGCCGGGAGCAAGCGCGCCCGTGAGGACGCTGTCGCGGATCTGCGAGGATATCTGCTCGTAGATGGGCTTGTCCGACGAATTGCTGATGATGATCTCCACCGGTGATTCCTCCATGGTCCGCCGTATCTATAACTGTATATACCGTATATATACGATCATGTCAACAATAATCCCCACCCGGGGAGTATCCCCCATTGGGGGAGTATCCCCGAGCGGGGTCGCATCTCAAACCGCCCTGGCACTGAAACGGCTTATTCCTGCGCCTTGAGCCCCCAGATGGCCTTATTCCTCAGGAACAAGGCCATCTGGTGCCAGAATCAGCAGGAATAAGGCATTCTGGTGCCATGGCCTTCTCACGCCCCATTGGGGGAGTATCCCCGAGCGGGGCGGGGGAGAAGGTGCTATTGAACCTGGGCGACCATCGCCACGTTGGTGGAGGTGCTGTAGTTGCCCATGCGCGGCGAGGTCTGCGGGTCGCCTGCGGTGACGACCACCAGATCGCCCGTCTCCACAAGCCCGCGCTCCTTGGCGATCTGAAGGGTGTGGTAGATCGTGTTCTGCAGCGTGCCCTGCTCCACGGTCTTATAGCACTCGACGCCCCAGACGAAGCAGCAGGTGCGGATGGTTTCGTCATCGGGAGACCCGGCATAGACGGGCAGGTTGGAGCGGTATGCGGAGATGAGGCGCGCCGTGCGCCCGGAATGCGTGGGGCACAGTATCGCCTTGGCGCCCACCTGCTCGGCCATGAAGACGGCCGCATAGCCCGTGGCACCGCTCACGTTGGCCAGGCCGTGGCGCCTGTGATAGGCGTGGCGCTCGGGCAGGTGCTTCTCGGTTTCGCAGCAGATATCCGCCATGGTCTTGACCGCTTCAATAGGATACTTGCCCGAGGCGGTCTCTCCGGAGAGCATGACGCAGTCGGTGCCGTCGTAGATGGCGTTGGCCACATCGGTGATCTCGGCGCGCGTGGGGCGCGGGTTGTCGATCATGGAGTTGAGCATCTGCGTGGCCGTGATGACCGTCTTATAGGCGTCGTTGCACTTGGAGATGATCATCTTCTGCAGGTGCGGCACCTGCGCCGGCGGCACCTCCACGCCTAGGTCGCCGCGGGCCACCATGATGCCGTCGGAAGCGGCGAGAATCTCATCGAAGTTGGCAACGCCCAGCACGCTCTCGATCTTGGGGAACACCTTCACGTGGCCGGCGCCCTGGGAGATGAGGATAGAGCGGATCTCCTCGACGGCGGCGGCGCTGCGGATGAACGACGCGGCGATGGCATCGATGCCCAGCTCGCAGCCGAAGATGATGTCGTTGCGGTCCTGATCGGTGACGGAGGGCAGCCCCACCTCGACGCCGGGGATATTGACGCCCTTGCGATCGCCCAGTGCGCCGCCGCTGGCAACGCGGCAATGGATGTCGCTGCCCTCGATGCGAGTCACGGCAAGCTCGATGAGGCCGTCGTCGATAAGGATGGTGGCACCGGCCTCCACCTCGTTGGGAAGGTTCTTGTAGTCGAGCGAGATGCGCTCCGCGGTGCAGGGCACGTCCTCGGTGGTGACGACGATCTCGCTGCCCGTGGCGATTGCAACCTTGCCGCCGCCCTCGACAAGGCCCGTGCGCACCTCGGGGCCCTTGGTGTCGAGCAGGATGGCGACGGGCACTCCCAGCTCTCTCGCCACCTTGCGCACGCGCTCCATCATGGCCCTCTGGCTCTCATGGGTTCCGTGCGAGAAGTTGAAGCGTGCAACGTTCATGCCGCATCTGATGAGCTCGCGCAGCGTCTCCTCGTCTTCGCAGGCGGGGCCCATCGTGCAGACGATCTTGGTCTTCTTGGCTGACATCGCAAGCAGCCTCTCTTCCTGCGGCGGAATGCCGCTATCGTACGAGACGCCCCCACCGAGGAGGCGGAGGCGTCCGTGTGTGCTCGTCTACTGCATACGCAGCGTTTCCAAGCAGAATAGCCTAGCAGACTTGGCTGCCCTGCACGTATTCTCCACCTTTGGCGTACGCCGCTGCGTTATCGAGCGTGCACTGCGCGATCTGCCCGAGGGCCTCGCGCGTGAAGAACGCCTGGTGGCTCGTGAGAACCACGTTGGGGAAGGAGCACAGGCGCGCGGTGATGGAGGTGCCCAGGATCTCGTCGCCGCGATCCAAGTAGACGTTCTGGTTCTCCTCCTCGTACACATCGATGCCGGCCGCCCCGATCTTGCCCGAGCGGATGCCTCGGATGAGGGCGTTGGAGTCGACGAGCGCCCCGCGGCTGGTGTTCACGAAGATGACCCCGTCCTTCATCTTGGAGATGCTCTCGTCGTTGATCATGTGGTAGCTGTCCTTGTCGAGGAAGGCATGGAGGCTGATAAGGTCCGCGCGCGCATAGAGCTCGTCGTAGTCGACGTACTCATCGACGCATCCCTCCTCGACGAGCTTCTGGTTGGGGTAGAGGTCGGCGCCGAGCACCGTCATGCCGAAGCCCTTGCAGATGCGGCAGAGGGCTGCGCCGATACGGCCGGTGCCGATGATGCCCGCAACCTTGCCGTGAAGCGTCTCTCCCACGAGCCCGCCCAGCGAGAAGTTGTTCTCGCGCACGCGGATATACCCCTTGTGGATGCGACGGTTGGCGCACATGGCGAGCGCCATGGCGTGCTCGGCGATGGCCTCGGGGCTGTAGGCCGGCACGCGAGTGACGGTGACGCCCAGCTCCTTGGCCATATTCACATTCACGGCATCGTAACCGGCGCAGCGCATGAGCACGAGTTTGACGCCCAGTCCCGCCAGAACCTCGAGGGTGAGCGCGCCCACGTCGGCGTTCACGAAGGCGCATACGGCGTCGTAGCCCCGCGCCAGCACCGCCGTGAGCGGGGTGAGGTTGGTCTCGGTGTAGTCGATGGTGATGTCGGGATAGGCGGGAAGTTCCTTATCGAACGATTCCTTGTCGTAGCTTGCCGTGCCATAGAACAGGATTTTCATGATTACTCCTCCGAGACGGTCGCGCTGAAGCCCTTGCTGTTGATAGTTTAACGTGTGTCCCGCCGATAGGATGGCATCTCGGAATCGCAGCGGCTATTGCTTTGCCGTGAAAGGTGTTCGTCCTGTCTGGATGCGACCACCCGATGCAGTACGGAGAGAAAGAGGAACCCATCCGATAGTTGATTTGCCGCGTGGCCGGTGCGTGGGGCCTATCGGTGCTGGTCTTTGAGAAGGCGCCAGAGGGTGGTGCGCGAGATATCCAGCGTCTGGGCGGCGAGGCTCCTGTTTCCACCACACGCCAGCACGGTGAGCGCGGCAATCTCGCGCTCGGT
>JAWRJQ010000017.1:0-13047 GCA_040307385.1 Atopobiaceae bacterium | reverse complement strand
TTCATGCGGGGGTTCATGGGCTACATGGGCGAGAACCCCGGCGTTTTCGATCCCAAGAAGCCCGCAGCGCCGGGCATGGCAGCCATCCAGGCCGTTGTCGAGAGCCACATGGACAACTTGGGCAGCACCCGCAAAGCCTAGTTCGCCGCGCTTTGGCCTCCGCTACCACTGGAACAGGGCGATGCGGTTGTTGTGCTTCTTCCCAATAGTGGCTGCAAACAGCTTTCCCCGCAGGGTATGCTTGCGCATCTCTTCGCTATAGCTGCGCTCCGAGAGCAGGCGCAGGCGCGGCTCCAGCTCGACGAAATCCCTGCCGCTCTCGGTGCCCCATTTTATTGCAGCGTTGGTGTTTTTGATGGCGTCATGATGCTTGGAGTGGTTAACGAGGAGCGGGGAGTTCATCTCGGTGATCAGATACCCTTGCTCGAAGCTGTCGCAGAGCATGTGCAGGCAGGTGGAAGTCTGCTCTTTGGTGAAGTATTCCAGCACGCCCTCCATCACGACGATGTTCGTACGGCCCTTGGGGAGCTCTGCCGTCCACGCACCGTCGAGCGCATCCCCGTCCAGCATGGTGCAGCGCGGGCGATCTTCGTAGACTTTGCGACGCACGGCGATCTGATCGGGAAGATCGACATCGAACCACTGTATCGTACCGTTGTCCACCTGTGAGAATTTGTCATCGAACCCGCATCCTAGATTGATGCAGAGGGCGTCTGGATAGCGGGCGATAAGCCCGCGAAGGGCTTCCGCGAACATGATGGTACGTGCGACCACGCCTTCGTGCGAGAGGAACGGGTCGAATTTGCTCACATCAACACCCAAGGCGTCGATGATCTCCCGGGCCTTCTCGTCTCGGACGCGGGGGTTGGGCCGAGCCGTCTCGCTTGCGCGTATGGCTAACGTGATAAGGGCGGTTTCTTGGATGTCGCCAAACTTCAGGTCCATGAGTCCTCCCTGGCAGCATTGATTCCAGTCTTCGTTAAGTATAGGTTAGCTATGGATAACTTGTAGCCTACAGTTTGTTCCGCCGGTTCCGTTATAAAACGACGTCGCTCAGGGAACGGGGTTTGCGGGGCTCATCGACTGCGTGCACGAACTTTCGGGTTTATCGCCCACTTTTGGCGTTATTGTGCGTGAAAAGGGTGTTGATTTGCCATCGCACTTTGCCCGTCTCTGCGTTTGTGCAGTTCAGGGGTGCCCGGGGATAGCCCTTGATGGCGAGTCGATACCCCATTCACGCACAATAACGCCAAAAGTGGGCGATAAACCCGAAAGTTCGTGCGCAACGCGAGGGAGTGTGCCGAAACAGCTTGTTGGAACGCCCCTCGACAGCCTATTCGGACTCGAGGAAGGAGCCCGTCTGGCGATCCCAAAGGGTCTCGTACACGCCGCCCGCCTGCGAAAGCTCGGCATGCGTGCCGTCCTCCACGATCTCGCCGTCCTCGATCACCACGATGCGGTCGAGCGACGCCACGGTTGAGAGGCGGTGCGCAACCACGATGCTCGTGCGACCGGCCATAAGGTTCTGGAGCGCTTCCTGCACGGCCGCCTCGGACTCGCTGTCGAGCGCCGACGTGGCTTCGTCAAGCACGAGGATGGGGCAGTCGGCCAGAATCGCGCGCGCGATGGCAACGCGCTGGCGCTGGCCGCCGGAAAGCTTGACGCCCCGCTCCCCCACCATGGTGTCCATACCCTGCGGCAGGCGGTCGATGAACTCGAGGGCATGCGCCTGGCGCGCGGCCTCGCGGATCTCATCTTCGCTCGCACCGGGGCGTCCGTAGGCGATGTTCTCACGGATCGTGCGGTGGAAGAGCAACGCCTCCTGCGGCACATAGGCAATCTGACGGCGCAGAGACTGCTGGGCGCAGAGCGAGATGTCCTGCCCGTCCACGAGCACGCGCCCCTCCTGAACGTCGGCGAGGCGCAGCAGCAGCTTGGTGAGCGTGGTTTTGCCCGACCCGCTGCGACCCACCAGTCCAAGACGCTGACCTGCCGGAACATGCAGGTTGAGGCCCTGGAACACGTAGTCTCCCTCAACGGCGTCGAGGTAACGGAACGAGAGGTCCTCAAAGTCGATAGCGCCCTCCCCCACCGTGAGCGGCTGCGCGTCGGGCGCGTCTTCAACCAAGCGCGGCTCATCGAGGATGCGCGTCATCTCGGCGGCATCGCCCACCGCCCGGTTCATGCGCTGCATCATGGAGTTGATGTAGTTGAAGCGCATGGACAGCTGGTAGGTGTAGGAGAACATCATCACGAGCGTACCTGCGGAAATGCCGTACCATGCGTTGCCGCCCACCACGAAGATGCTGGTCACCAGCATGATGATGGTGATAAGCGCCGACGTCATGGCGCCGCGCCTGAGCATGGCGCGCATCGAGCGCTTCTCCGCTGAGAGCGCCTCCTTGTCGGCGTCGTTGAACAGCTTGCGCTCGTGATCCTCGCGCCCATAGGTCTTGACGGCGAGGATGTTGGTCACGGCGTCGGAGAGCACGCCCGAGAGCTTGTTCTGGGCGGTTGCGGTTGCGGCGGAAAGCGGAAGGATGCGCTGGTACATGATGTAGGCAACCACCACGTACACCGTGAGCAGCATAAAGAGAATCGCCACAAAGAGCGGGGCTACGGGAGCGAGCGTGACGATGGTGCACACGATGCTCGCAACGGTGGGGATGAGCGAATACACCACCACGTCCACGAGGCTCGTGTACCCGCTCATGAAGCGGCTGGTCTGCGAGACGAGCGATCCGCCGAACCGGCCCGTGTGGAAGGTCATCGACTGGTTGGAGAGCGTGTCGAAGCACAGGCGCGCGAGGTGGTAGTTGCCGTTGAGCTCGAGCTCCATGACGCTCCAGTCCTGGAGCTTGGAGCATGCCTGGCCCACGGCGTTGATCAGGAGAAGGCCCAGCAGGTACGGGCCGAATACGGCGAAGACCTGGCCGGCGGAGACGGGCTCGGCCTGTACGCGGTCGATGATCTGGCCCATCATCCACGTGTTGGCGTAGGTGAGCAGCGCGGTGTAGGCTACGCTCGTGAACACCGCCATGAAGGTTGCGAAGGGCTTTTTCTTGGTGACCCACCAAAAGCGGTGAAGCGTACGGCGCACAAGCGTGCCCGAAAGCGGAGAAGAACTGCGTTGAGACATGATAGGGTCCTCCGAAAAAGAAACGCCTCCGTTGCCGAAGGCGTGGACGATCATGGTGCCCCCACGGGGAATCGAACCCCGGTTACCGCCTTGAAAGGGCGATGTCCTAGCCGCTAGACGATGGGGACATAGCACAAGCGAGTATAGCAGAAAACCTCGGCATTCCGCCATAGCATGCCGAGTTAGCTTGGTTGTTTTCCAAAGGTTGACGTTCTTGTTGAGCCGCGCATGGCAGGAGGAGCCTCAGAAAGGCGCCACGGCAGCCGTCAGGCGCGCGAAGCACGGAGCACGAGGTAGCGATCTCTCCTCCGAAACGATTTCACCTTGAGCTTATTGCGCCCTCGCCAAACAACAACGCGGGACGCAAGTCGCCGCGAGCGAGCCTCTCGTGAAACTCACCTTCCGCGCCATCCTGTGGAAGGACGTAGCCGTCGAGAGCTTGTGCTCAACGTATTCCGATTCTGCTCCGATGTTCATCGCTGCTCACCCTCGCTTTGCGGTTATCGCGACACATGCGACACCTCATGATGTCGCATAGCAACATTGTGTTCAGAGGACCCTCAGGTTATCCCCGCTCGGTAGATTGGCAGCATCGCGAGCGCTGGTGTAACCGCTCGATTCGCGAGGCGCGGTGGGCCGCCACGTCCGCACGCACCCCTACGGTCCCGACAGATCGGGAGCTGAGCGGATGAACCGGGCACTCGCCCGGAAATGATAGTATTCCTGGAGCATTGCAGCCACGACATGCCGCACAGCGGCGAGCTGAGCGCCGGTCATCGCTCGCCTGGTTGTTTTCTCCGCTCCGCGCTGTGCGCTCCCAGCCTCTTCATGTGACGATGCTTCCGTGCTGTCAGAAGTTGAAGGATCGGGATGAGGACGAGCAGGGCAAACCCTGCCACCCTCAACCAGCGTTCAATGCGCAGCTGAATCGAATCGCACGGTGCAAAGGCATCGACGATCGCCCTGACCGGACTGAAGGGAGCCCAACGATCAAAGCCGTCGCCATCCACCCCCGCGTCATCTGAAACGCGTTCAAAGAAGACCAGATAGCGCTGAAGAGCATATCCGTAGGGATGGCATGTGAGAATGGTGACCATATCACGGCCGTCTTGTATCGCAACCGCCTCGGCATCGTTGGGAGAGATGATGCGCGACTCTACAGCTTGGTAGGACAGCGTGCCCCATTTGGTCTCAATGGTAAGCGTGTCGCCCGGCCGAACATCCTCAATATCCTTGAAAAGCGCCCCCCGATGCCCGGCAATAACGACGTTCGAAGTGGGCTGCCCAAGCGGCGCGGAGGTTCCCGAGATGACAGCACAGCCGCGCTCCATATGATCGTACGAGGCACCAAGGAATATCGGCACTTCGAGGTTAAGGCGCTCTATGCGCAGCACGCCCACCACCGCATCGCGGATGCCCACGCTCTCGAGGGAATCGGTGTCGCTGCCGAGCCCCCAAGGATCGTTGACGCCCCCCGCAGTCCCCTTGATAACACGTTCGTTATACGCTAAGAGGAACTGATAGGCATCATCGTCGGACAGCGCTCCGTCTCCATCGAGCGAGTCCCCTTCCTGTTGTGCCGAGTCCTCTGGCACAAAAAAGCTTTCCAGCTCTTGGTCGTATCTTTGCTGGAGCTGAAGGACGTTAAAGCCGGGCAACAGGAAGACGAACGCTCCCACCAAGAATACGAGGGTGCCGACAATGAAACCCGTCGAGACGCGCCTAGCTTTCATGATGCCGCCTTTTCCATCTGACGATAGCAAGAACGGCAGCGATGATCGCCAAGGCGATGGCAGCGCCCGCAAGCGAGTAAAGCCACAGGGGCGTTCCCTCGGGTATGACGGTTTCCACAGACCGAACAACCGAACCGCGATCATCCGTCCACTCAGGTGGAACATCGCAGCGCTCGGCATGTACGAGAAAACGATGCGTGTTCACTCCGTAAGGCGTGCAGGTAACGAGCGTGATGAGATCACGACCTGGCTCGATCGCAAGACTCTCGACCTGTTCGGGCAGGACGGTTTCAATCGAGATCACACGATACGCATGATCCTCGCCAAGCACTTGGATGATAAACCAGTCGCCAACCTCCAGCTCGTCAAGCCGGTTGAATATCTCTGCAGTCGGCAGGCCGGTATGCCCCGCGAGGACGCAATGCGAGGAGGATCCCCCTATCGGCAGCGAGGTCTCCGGCAGATGACCGATGCCGTGTGCGAGCACATCATCGGTTGTGTAATGGTAAATAGGCAGGTTGACGGCAATGGACGGAATGGCTATACGACCCATCACCCCGTCTCCGGCAATATTGAGCACTGCTTCGTATTCGTCGTTGCCGGGTGTGCTGTCGCTTTCGTCGAACGGATCGATCACTTTCACGCTTCCGTCAAGAAGGCGCTCGTTGTAGTCAACAGCGGCCTCCTTCTCGGCAGACAGGTCTTCCTCATTCAGAGCTTCAACTGCAACAATTTGATTGCTGCTAATCTTATCCTGCTCGATCTGATTGAGGAGGTTGCTCACGAACGGATAGCTGATCATGGTGATGCCGATTAAGCAGAAAGCAAGCGCAGCAACCATTTGAATGCGGTACCGAACACCGCCTTGCTTACGCTGCAGAGGAGCAGGAGGGCGCATATGTCGCCCTCCTGCCCTTAGAATGCGTGTCGGTTCTCTATCCATACATCCTGAGCTAAAACCGAAGATCCTAGCTTACCTCTCGTTCTGCTTCTTCTGAGCGCGAAGGATCACAATGCTGCCAGCAGCAAGAAGACCGACGCCGAAAGCCGTGATGGCGAGGGTACCGGCGCCGCCGGTGGTAGGCAGCGTAGGCTGATCGGGGTCGACGACATCCACCGTCGAGACAAGATAGTTATTCTCGATCTCAGGAGTTGCGGGGTTGTCCTCCGTGCAGACGGCGGCGCTCAGCGTGAACGTCTGATCGGGAGCCTTAAGATGACCGGCGGGGACGGTGGTCTCAACAGCGGTGTAGGTGCCGGCGCCCAAGTCCTCGAACCAGACATAGCCGCTGGCGTCGGACGTAGAGGTGACTTCCGTCCCGTTAGCAAGCGTGATCGTGAAGGTTGCACCGGCAAGTGCCGCGCCGCTGGCATCGACCTTCTTAAACACATAGCCGTAGGTCTGGACGGTCGTGTCGTCACCCGGCGTAGCGGTTCCATCGCTGTAGGGATTCGGGTTGAAGGTCACCGTTGCGGTGTTACCGGTCACATCGTCGGCAGCATGGGAGAATGCCTCCGAGGTGAGCGTCGCGTTGTAGGTTACCGTGATGGCAAGGCCGGGATTCGCGAGGATGTAGTCCTTGGCGAAGGTGATGGTGTAGCCGCCCGTGGTGGCATTGATCGTGTAGTCTGCACCGGAGACCGCGGCAGAGCCGTTGATCTGGATGGAACCCGTGATGATCTCGAGGCCGGCCGTCGGCGTGTCGGTGATGACGAAGGTGGCGTTCGTGGAATCAGCGGGATAGCTGGGCACGGCGGTCTCGATCTTGAAGGGCACCTCGTCGCCGACGGAATACGCATCGGTCGACTCGGTGTAGTTTGCCCCGACCGTCTTGGTGATGGTGACATCGGTCTTCTTGACATCGATGCTCTGGGCTGCATGGGGATCATACGTTCCGCTGCCGTTTGCCTCAGGGCTCACGTCGATGACCATGTTCTGATAGACACGGGTTTCGCCATTCGTGCTCGTAACGCGAACCAGATAGTAGCCGCTGCCGAGGGTGAGCTCGGCGGAAGTGCCGCTTGCGGCTGCGGTTGCTGCTGCAGGCACGCTGGCATCGGAAAGGGCCTTTGCAATGGCGGCGGCGGCGTTCTGCATGGCGCTGCCCTGCGTGAAGGCGGTGCCATCGGACGCAACGGCAACAAGCTCGTCAATCGTGTCGTAGTCAGCAGGAAGACCAGCTGCCATCGTGTAGGTAAGGTTGTTTGCGGCATCGATGTCCGCATCGGCGATCAGGTAGGCAGAAACCGTGTCACCATTGAGCAGACCGGTGATCGTCACCGTGCTATCGGCAACATCCGTCGCGCTGGTCGGCGCAGCAAGCGCCGCCGCAGGCGCTAGAGACGCCGCAACAGCAAGTGCCGCAACAGCGGCGCCCAGCTTGTTGAGGGTCGCTTTCAAACCTTTTCTCATCTTACGTTCCTTTCTCAACTGCTTACTCTTGCTATATCCTGCGACATCATGCTCGCTGTCGTCTGCCTGTTGCCGCTTTTACACCGGTGCGTCCCGCCTTGGGCTCGAAGATCAGGCGCTCAAGACTATTCGCATCTCATATGACGTGGAGCATGGGCCTCATTCTGGACTCTGCGCTTGCCGCGAACTCGTGCGTGGATAGCCGCAGCTCCTCCACCAATGGCTAAACTTGAGCCGGCGACGAGGAGGCCGATGATGCCCCCGCCTGCCGTCCCCGGAAGAATCGGGAGCGGATCGTCCGCAATCGTTATGGTTGCGATCCCGTCCACAATCGGAAGCGCGGCGCTCGTTCCGTTGCCGTCAAGCGTGCTGATGGCCCCATCTGCGGAGACGACAATCGCATGCGCCTGCGTATCGAGGTTGTAGCCGAGCGGGGCGCGCGTCTCCTTCAGCCAATACGTCTGGCCGGCGACCAGCCCATAGTAGATCGCCTTGCCGTCGGAGCCGGTCGTCACCACCGACCCCGAAATCTCGGTCGTCAGGGCCTCGTCGCTGTAGGTGGTTGCCACAGCATCCTCGCTGCCGAAGACGCCGTTGCCATCGTCGAGATAGAGCGTGAACTGCGCTCCTTCCAACGCGGGGGTGCCGTCGCCCGAGCTCTGCTTGAGAACGGCAACGGGAACCGCAACGTATTTGTTGGTGAACACCGCCCCATCGGCATCATAGGAAACAGCCGCTGCAAGCGTGCCGTCGCCGTTGTCGGTAACGGTGACCGTGACGTCCTCGGTATGGGTATCGTTCACATAGCCGATACCGCCGCCCTGGGTCTCGGCGATCGTATAGCGGTATGTGCCCGGAGCGGTGTAGGCGATCTCATCGAAGGCCACCGTGCCGTTGGCGGCATTTCCCTTGACCTGCAGCACGTTGTCGTCTGCGCCGGTAAGCGTGAACTCGAACTGATCGGCCTCGAGCTCCTTGCCTTGGAGGATCTTGGTGGCCGACAGGCTTGCAGACCCGGTCGCCTCATAGGTGTTGGTGATCTCGAAACGGCCGGTTTGCGGCGTGATGCCCGAAAGCGTCAGCGTTCCGCCCGAGGCGGACGAGGTGCCGTCTGCGCTCGCCGCCACCGCCGAGGCCGTGTAGTAAGCGGGAACCGTCTCGGCAAACGTGTAGGTATGCCCATCCGGTCCCGCGGGAACCCGCAGGGTGGTGGTGTAGACATCCGGATCGTCTGCCGACGGCGTCAGGGTGACGCTGTAGGTTCTCTCGCCAGCCGTTCCCGCATCGCGGGTGACGACGCCCTGGAGCTCGGCCGGTCGGCTCGGCGTAGCCTGCTCGTGGCCGTCGCCAGCCCAGTGCTTAACGATGGTGATGGTCGAGGCGGGAGGGGTCGCGACGGGCTTGTTGTAGGGGGATGTCTGCGGCCCGGTCACCGTCGACGTTGTGCCGCCACTGGAGGAGGTCTCCGTCAGGATCGTGCTGAACGTGATGGTCGCACGATCGTTGTCGTTGGAGTAGAGGCCTTCGGCGTCGTCTGCCCCATCGCCGTCGTTGTCGCCGACGTGCAGCTCCGCCGTTTCGTCGGCAACGGCATCGAAGGCCGCCTGGGTGTGCCGCACCTTCACGGTTATGGAGTAGGTAACATCGTTGTCGAGTATGGTCTCGGCATTCGCCTCGGGCCTCCACGACAAGGATTTATCGTCGAGGTCGAATGTAGGGAGGACATAGTCCCATTCGCCGGTGAGCGTACCGCTTGCCGAATCGTAGGTGGCTATCACCTCGCCGGTAGACGCGCTCTTCTTTGTCAGAACGTATTCCGGCGTTCCGCTCCCCGCGAACTCCATGTTCACGGCATCGAGCCTGTCGTCGATGACGATGTCTTTATACGTGATGGTCTTGGTGATGACCGCAGCGATCTGGTCGAGCGCGGCTTGCAGATCCGGCGTGTCGGTAGCCGGGTAGTAGTAGGTTCCGCCAGGATCGCCATAGGGATCGCCCGTATGGGCGTAGTTCGTGAGCTGGCTGAGGTAGTTGTGGCCGCCAAACATGTAGATCGAATAGAAGTGGTAGCCGGCCTGCACGAATGAACGCGCCTCGTCAAGGGAGACTTGATATCCCTCGTCATGGTTGCACCAAATGGAAGGCTTCTTTTTGGTGGGCAGGCCGTCCGTCAAGAAAATGACGTAGGTGGGATCGCCGTCGGCAGCCTTGGCGTCGGCCATCTGCTTCCCCACATCCAAGGCGAGCTCCCAGTTAGTGCCCTCAGCCCAGGTCATAGCGTTGGTTGCATTCTGGAAGGTCCCGAGATCCGAGGTCCAATCGCATTCGGTGTTCGTGTAGCTGTTGAAAGAGAGCAGCGCCATCTCGACGATGTCTGCATTCGCGGCGATATTGAGGCCGAGAAGCGTGTTGGAGAGCTGGTTGATCGAGTTCTTCGCACCCTGCAAGCGCGTTATGCTCGGATCGAAAACGGTCCGCTCGGTCATGCTCGAGGAGGTGTCGACGATAACGAGCACGTTCGCGCGCTGCTGCGAGACGGCCGAGTCAGTCTCGCCGCGAACTGTCAGCGTGAGGTCGTACGTGCCGTCCGAATTGATATCGCCCAGTATCTTCTGGTGGATCGGCGGCGTGGAGATGGACACGCCGGGGCTGGTTGCATGTGCGGTTGTGGGGGCAAGAGCCCCGAGGGTTGCTACGAGGAGGGCCGATACGGCGAATAGCCTACCGGCTAATGCGCGTAACCCCCCATTGTTTTTTGCGCTCATATGGCTCCCCACCGTCTCCTTCTCGGCCCCGTGCGGGCCCCTCGTCTTAGCGTCGTTCTCGTACAGGCCTGCGCGGCCAGGCCCGATCATCCAGATAAAAAAGCAGCCAGCTGCAACATTCCGTGGAACGATGCAGCTGGCTGCCAGTTAAGGCCCTGTAGCTTTGCGTCGCCGCCTTTCGACGGGTTTGCCGGATTGTATATATTCGATTAGCGATAATAAAGTAGGGTAAGTTTTGGTCAAGGTCAATATGTTTTCTCCATCCAGTCGGGGAAATGACCCCTTGGATCGCATAATCGCATGCCCCCGCTGCAGACCTGCACGTTCTCCCCATCGTATGCCCGAACGGGCGGACCGGGGCTGCGTCGGGCGGACGCGACGCGCACGGTATGGGACCTGAAAGAACGCATCCCGAACGTTGATGTAGCCGCGCAACTTACAAGCAAGGACTTCGGTCTGTCGAGAGAATCAGAGCTCTGGTGAGTCGTTATCCCATCATAGAGGCACGAAATCTTGGGGGTGGCATCGCCCATCTGCTCTCACCTATCCACTGCGGCCATCGCCTCTCTCACGAATCCGTCGGTCTCGACGATCAGCGATTCTAGGCGATGGTCGTACCCGTTTCACGCAGTCCTGCTGAGACGCGATCGTCAAGCCAGCTGATGATTTCATGGGACCAGCTTATCGACGAATACGCGGCGACTCATGCAATGGCATGGACTCAGCGATAAAAAAGCCGGGCCGGCGGAATCTCCGTCGGCCCGGCCGCTCGATCCCCTGGGGCCGGGGGATCTCTCGGGAAGGGGGGTTAGCCTAGAGCTCCCTCCGCGTCCTGCGCCACAGCAGCAGCGAGACCGCCGCGCCGCCGAGCAGGGCTGCGATCCATGCGCCGGTCGCGGAGGCCGCGTCACCGGCCTTGGGCACGGCGGACGTGGACGGCGGCGGGGGCGTCGTCTCCCTCGTGTTGGTGACGACGAAGCCGGAGGCCGCGTCGCCGGTCACCTTCGAGACGTAGCCTTCGACGGGAACCTCCTCGATCGTATAGGCGATCTTCCTGCCGTTCTCGAACTCGGGGAGATCGGCGAAGGTGGCGACCCAGTTGTTGGCCTCGGAGAGCTCGACGGTCCTGCCGGCGTCCTTGCCGTCGGCGAGCAGCCTGACCGTGACGGACGCGGGGCGCTTTCCGTCGGCGTCGTCGCCGTCCGCCCACGCCTTGGCCACGGAGACGCGCGTCGTGGAGGGCTCGTGGGCGTTGGTGACGGTGAAGCCGGTGGTGGCGTCGCCGGTCACAGTGACGGTATAGCCAGCGGGAACGTCAACCTCCTTGACGGTGTAGACGATGTCTACCCCGGCATCCTTCTGGTTGAGGTCCTCGAAGCTGCCCATCCAGTTGTTGTCCTCGGATAGCGTGAGGGTCTTGCCGGTAGCCATATCGTCGGCATAAAGCTCGACGGTGATGCTGCCGGGTCGGATGCCGTCCTGGTCGCCCGCATCATCCCATGCCTTGACGACGGTCACGCTGGTTTTACCGGGTGCGTGGGTATTGGCGACGTCGTAGCCGTCATAGCTCGTCGAGTAGCCGGGCACGACGTCCTCGGTCACGGTGTAGCTGATCTCGCGGCCATCGCTCGCATCGTAGCGGGGCAGGCCGACAAAGGACCAGGCCCAGCCATCGGCCTCGGTGACGGTCGCGCTGGCGACCTCGATGCCATTCGCGAGCAGGCGGATCGTGATGCTCGCAGGGCGCACGCCGTCGCGGTTCGCATCATCGTCCCAGGTCTTGGCGCCCTCGACCTCCGTGGTTGCGGCATTGATGTTGGTGACGGTAAAGCCGCTCCCGGCGTCGCCGCTCACCCTCGAGATGTAGCCCGCCACCGGGTCTTCCTCGACGGTGTAGACGATCTCGGTACCGCCGTCGCGGTACTTGGGCAGGCCGTCGAAGGAGCCCGCCCAGCCGCCGGCCTCGGTGATCGTCAGCGTCTTGCCGGTTTCGGCGCCATCGGCGAGCAGGCGGACGGTCACCTCGCTGCCTGCGGGCCCGATCCAGGTCTTGGTGACGGGGACGGAGATCTCCTCGGGCGTGTACGAGTTGGTGACGGTGAAGCCGCTCCCTGTGTCGCCGGAGACGGCGACGGTGTAGCCGGAGGGCGCGTCGGCCTCTTTGACGGTGTATACGATCTCGTGGCCGTCATTCGCATCGTAGCGTGCGAGCTCGGTGAAGGAGCCTGTCCAGTTGCCGGCCTCGGAGAGCGTCAGCGTCTTGCCGGTAGCCACATCGTCGGCATAAAGCTCGACGGTGATGCTGCCCGGGCGGATGCCGTCCTGGTCGCCTGCATCCTCCCAAGCTTTGGTAACCGGGATGCTCACGGTCTCGGTGTTGGTGTTGGTGACGGTGAAGCCGGAGTCCGCGTTGCCGGAGACCGCAGGATCGTAGTTCGCGACCGGGACCTCCTCGACGGTGTATACGATCTCGGTGCCGCCGGCTCCCGGTTGGAACTTGCGAAGGCCCTCGAAGATGGCGGACCAGTTATTGTCTTCGGAAAGCTCGACAGTCTTACCGGTGTCGGTGCCGTCGGCGATAAGCCTGATGGTCACGGGGCCAGCCTTGGGTCCGACCCAGATCTTTTTGACGGGAACATCCACGCGCTCGGGCTCGTTCGTGGCATCAAGAATAGCTCCGCCCTCCGAGTTGACCACGAGCTCATGCTCGGTGTCGTCGAGCACATAGCCGTCGGGCGCCGCAATCTCCCTGACCTTGTAGGTGCCCGAGGTGAGCGTGCCCGAGGTAACGGTGCCGTCCGCGCCGGTGGTAAGCGTGAAGGTGGTGCCGTTGGGGGCGGTCACCTCGAAGACGGCTCCCTCGATGGGGGTGGCGCCGTCCTCGGCATCGACCTTGACGATCTTGATCTTGTTGGCGAGGGTGCCGGTGCCCGATCCGCCGGATGAGGCGGAGATGTGGGTGGCAGAGTACACGTAGTCACCGTTCTCGCTCTCCAG
>JAWRJQ010000016.1:0-6196 GCA_040307385.1 Atopobiaceae bacterium | reverse complement strand
CCCGAGCGCGAGGTGCCCACTGCGAGCGCCGAAGGCCTCGAAAACTGCCGCCAGATGATGAAAGATGCGGTAAAGGGCAAGTATCCCGGCTATTTGCTCGAGGGCATGGCCTGCCCGGGCGGCTGCATCGCGGGTCCTGGCACGCTCCAGCCTATCAACAAGTCCCGCTCGCAGGTGCGTGCCTACACCAAGCGCTCGCCGTACAAGGTGGCTGTGGAGAACGAATACCGCTCCCTGCTCAAGGACCTCAAGCGCGAGAAGGGCGATGCGTAGCCGCCGATGGCGCGGCGCAACAAAATGCGGGGCAGGCGATGTGCCTGCCCCGCATGCGCTACGGCATTTCGCGATGCCTAGGCGTCTTTGACGGAGGCGTAGAACGTGGCATGATCGAAGACGTCCTTGATGGTCTTGCCGTGGACGAAGGGCAGCGAGAGGAACTCGTCAACCGTGGACACGAGCGGGCTGCAGTCGGTGAAATGGCCCTTGTGGTTGAGCTTCGAGGTGTCCTGAGCTCGCCATGCCTCGAAGTTGGCGTCGGTCAGGTAGTAGATATCATGGCCGACACGCATGTACACCGAATGATTGATGTGCAGGTATTCGGCCAGATCTTCGTAGTTGATGTCGAGTGCCTCAGATGCCTTCTTTCCCATGGCGACGTCCTTTCCAAGATGGGCGACCAGCTGATGAAAAAACTATACCGCCCAAACGGCTCGAATGAGCAGACGGCTCGGAAATACTTTTTGGATGGAGCGCAATTCTCGGGCGGCGGAGAGGCGTCCACAGCGAATCCACAAGCACTATGCGCAAATGCGTGCGAGAAGCTCCTCGGGCGTGCCGACGATGGTCGGCGACCCGAGCCCCCGCAGCTCATGCTCGCTGCGGAACCCCCACGAGCAGAGGATGAGATCGCAGCCGCATGCAGCCGCCGTTTCATAGTCCACCTCGGAATCGCCCACGTAGACGAGGTCTCCCATAGGCACGTCGAGCTGTGCGCGCGCATAGTCGACCATGTCGCGCGCGGGCTTTCTGGCGATGTCGGGCCGCTCGCCCAATACCACGTCGAAGCGCCCGGGGAAGTACCGTTCCACCAGATCCTGCACGGCGAAATCGGCCTTGTTGGAAACGAGCGCGCAGCGGATGCCCCGCGCTCGCAGAGCGTCGAGGAGTTCGTGGGTGCCGGGGTAGGGCTGGGTGGTGTCGGCGGCGTGGATGGCGTAAGAGCGTTTGAAGTCCTCGATCACCGAGGCGATGGTGGCGGGGTCGGTTCCCGGGGGCGTGGCGCGTTCGATGAGCGTGGCGATGCCGCTGCCCACGAAGCGGCGCACCTCTTCCAGGGTGCGTCCGGGCATGCCGTTTTGGGCGAGCGCCTCGTTGGTGGAGAACGCGAGGTCGCCCAACGTATCGAGCAGCGTGCCATCAAGATCGAACACGACGAGCCTATATGCCATGGTGCGCCTCCCGAGCAGGTTTTCGAAAGCGATGGACCCCACCATTGTGGCACAGCCCGTCAGAGCGCGGGATGCGTTCTGTGCACGACGAATCCGGTTTTTTGCCCACTTTTGGCGATATTGTGCATGAAAGTACTGACGAACCGCCATCAAGGGCTCTCCCTGCGCGCCGATGAGCTGCGCAAACTCGTGAGTCGGCAAGCTGCGATGACCGAAGAACACTCTTTTGGCGCACAATATCGCCAAAAGTGGGCGCATTTTTGCTCTGCGCGTGCATAAGCGTTGTCGCGAAGGCTCCCTTGCAGGTGACGAACGGCCAGCTCATTTGACACCCACGATACCGTGCGCGGCCAAGCGGTGCTAGTATGATGGGTTGTGCAGCGGCGTGCCGTCTACGCGTCGTTGCCGTCTGCTGGGAAGCCGCCCGAACCGACACGGGGCGGCAGGGGCGAGAGGAGAAGCCATGACGCTTCATTCCATGCGAACTCATACCTGTTCCGAACTGCGCGCTCACCATATCGGCCAGACGGTCACGCTGACCGGATGGGTGCGCGCACGCCGCGACTTCGGAGGCCTCATCTTCATCGATCTGCGCGACCGCGAGGGTCTGACGCAGATCTTCTTCGATCCCGATCTGTGCGCGCCCGAGGTGTTCGCCGCCGCCGAGACCGTTCGTCCCGAGTGGCCCATCCTCGTGGAGGGGGAGGTGCGCCATCGCATCGAGGGTCAAACCAACGCCAGCCTTCCCACCGGCGAGATCGAGGTGCTGTGCACGCGCATCGAGGTGCTGAACACCTCCAAGACGCCGCCGTTCCAGATCGAAGACCATGTGGAGCTCTCCGAGGACATGCGCCTCAAGTATCGCTACCTCGATATACGCCGTCCCAAGATGATGGCCAATCTGCGCCAACGCTCCAACTTCACCTTCGCGCTCCGCCAGGCCCTGCACGACCGCGGATTCATGGAGGTCGAAACCCCGTCGCTCTTCAAGTCCACCCCCGAGGGCGCCCGCGACTTCATCGTGCCCAGCCGGCTGCAGCCCGGCAGCTTTTACGCGCTGCCCCAGAGCCCGCAGCTCCTCAAACAGCTTCTCATGGTGGGCGGCGTGGAGCGCTACTACCAGGTTGCCAAGTGCTTCCGCGACGAGGACCTGCGCGCCGATCGTCAACCCGAGTTCACCCAGGTCGATATCGAGATGAGCTTCGTCAGCCAGGATGACGTCATGGGCGCGCTCGAGGAGATCTTCGCCGAGGCTTTCGCCAAGATGGGCGTGCAGGTGGAGCTCCCGCTGCGCCGCATCGGCTACTGGGATGCCATGGACACCTACGGCACCGACAAGCCCGACACCCGCATCGGCATGGAGCTCCACGACCTCACGCACCTCTTCGTCGAGTCGGGATTCAAGCTCTTCGCAACCGCGTCCGCCATCGAGGGCCAGCATATCAAGGCCATCTGCGCGCGCGGTGCCGGCGTGTGGGGACGCTCCAAGATCGATAAGCTCTCCGAGGTGGCAGCCTCCTTCGGCGCCAAGGGCCTCGCCTGGGTCGCCTTCAAGGCGGACGGCTCCGTGCAGAGTCCCATCGCCAAATTCCTCTCCGAAGGCGAGCTCGCCGCCCTCAAGGATGAGATGGGCGCCCAGGCCGGCGACCTCATCCTCTTCGCGGTGGGCGAGCGCCTCACCGCCGATGAGATCCTCGGCGGCATGCGCAGCCACATGGCGAACCTCCTCGAGATTCCGCGCGACGGCCATGACCTGCTTTGGGTCGTGGGCTTTCCGCTCGTGCACTGGGACGAGGAGCGCGGCGCCTATGCGGCCGAGCACCAGCCCTTCACCCAGCCCGTCGAAGCCGATATCGACCGTCTCGAGTCCGATCCGCTCTCGGTTGGTTCGTGGACCTATGACCTGGTGATGGATGGCTACGAGGCCGGCGGCGGCGGTATGCGCATCCACAATGCCGAGCTGCAGATGCGCATCCTCAAGCTTCTCGGCTTCACGGAGGAGCGCGCCCGCGCGCAGTTCGGATTCCTTCTGGACGCCCTCGAGTACGGCGCGCCTCCCATGGGCGGGTTCGCGCTCGGCCTCGACCGCGTGTGCATGCTGCTGGCGGGTTCCGACTCCATCCGCGACGTCATGGCGTTCCCCAAGACCACCTCGGGATCCGACCTCATGAGCGACGCCCCGAGCGCCGTATCCGACGAGCAGCTCGCCGAAGTGGCGCTCAAGGTCGTGGGCTAAGCCGTCCTACGTGCGGCCGTGCGGGGTCAATCGGTGCCTGCGGGAATCTCCAGCACCGCCTGTGCGCCGCCGAGCTCCGAATCGATGAAATAGGCGCGTCCGCCATGCACGTCGGCAACGGCCTTCACCACGGCGAGGCCGATCCCCGTCGAGCTCTTGGCCGCCTCGGATGCCTGATCCAGCCGCGCGGCCTGGTTCAGCCGCACGAACCGCTCGAATATGCGGATGCGGTCCTCGGGCGCGATGCCCGGCCCGTCGTCCTCCACGCAGAGGCGCACGAGGCCGTCCGTCTCGCGCAGGCTCACGCGCACTGTGGTTGCGGAGAAGCGCTCGGCGTTGTCGAGCAGGTTGCTCAGCGCGTGCGACATGAGGCGGGCGTCCACGCGGGCGATCACGGGTTCCACGCCGCCGGTATCGAAGGTTTTCGATGAATGCGCCGCGATGGCAGCCACGCGCTCGAACACGAGGTCGATGAGGTCGCACGGAGCGAGGTCGGCCGCAGCGCCCCCCTCGTCGTAGCGTGCGAGGGCCAGCAGGTCGCCCACGATGCTCTGCATACGCGCGTTCTCGCGCCGCAGGTCGTCGATGGCCTCTTCCGCGCTGATGGATTCGGGGTGCGCGGCGAGCGTGTCGAGGATCATCGCGCTCGCGGCGACGGGGCTTTTCAGTTCGTGCGATGCGTCGGAGATGAAGCGCCGCTGCGCGAGCAGGTCATCCTCCATGCGGCCGATGACCTCGTTGAACGTCTCCGCCAAGGGCTTGAGATCCGGGTCGTGCCCCGGTACCGGGATGCGTGCGGAGAGGTCCTGCGTGATGATGCGCTCGGTCGCCGTGCGCATCTCCTCCACGGGTTGGAGCGTTTTTCCCGACATGATCCAGGTGAACCGGGCGATCGCCGCGAGCAGCAACGCGAAGATCACCGAGAGGAGCAGGGCTGCGCGCCATGCGGACGCCACCGCATCCGCGATGGAGTCGATGGCGATGATCGTGTAGTTCGCTCCGCCATAGGTGCAGCGACGTTGCGCCACGAGGAACGGCCCGGGTTCGCCGGCGATCTGGGCGAGCGTGGCATCGGTCACGGGTGCTTGAGCGTTCGCGGCGCCGAAGACGTGCGATAGGATGGCGCGCGCGAGGCCGACGCCTATGTGGTTGTCGAAGTCGTCGTCGAAGTCGTCGTAATCATCATCGTCGTAGTCGTAGTCGTAGTCGTAGTCGGTATCGTAATCGTCATCGGAGTCGTAATCGTCGTAATCGTCGTAATCGTCATAGTCGTCGTAGTCGCCGTCATCGTAGCTTCCGCCGCCCGTGCCCGCATCTGCGTCCGCGCCGCCGTAGGACGATTCCCGTCCGCCGGTGCTGTTCGTCTCCGAGGGCATGTCATCATCGTCATCATCATCGTCGTCTTGAGCTGCGGGCAGATCATCGATCTCGAAGTCGCGGTCATGCTTGCCCAAGACGAGCGCCTTGTAGTCCAGGTTGCGTGCCCTCTCGGAACTCGCCGAGACGACGTTTCCCGTTGAGTCGAGCACCACCACGAGCACCGACCCCATATTGTCGGTCGCCCGCTCGAAATCGCCCTGCAGAACCGCGGCCTCGGCGCTGTCCAGGCGATCCTCGAGCGTGTCGAGCAGCGCTTGGCGCAGCGAGCGGAACATCCCGAAAGCGACGGCCGACACGATGAGGGCCATGGCGACGGCGGAGAGCGCGACCGTGACGGCGACGGTGCGCCCGCGGATGCTTTTAGGACCGAAGGACGCCATGTTAGGCCACCATATAGCCGAAGCTGCGCACGGTCGTGATGCGGCTCTCGGCCCCCTCATCGTCGATTTTCTTGCGCAGGTAGCGGATGTAGACCTCGACGATGTTGTCGTTGCCCAGATAACCGCTTCCCCAGATGTAGTCGATCAGCTCCTGCTTGGAGACGGCCTTTCCCCGGTTGCGGACCAGGTACTCGAGCAGGTCGTACTCGCGCGGCGTGAGTTCCACCGCGCGCCCGCCGCAGGTGACGGCATGCGATTTGGTGTCGATGGCGAGATCGCCGGCCTCCAGGGTGGCCGTGTGGCTGCGCGATCCGCGCCTCAGCAGCGATCCGATGCGGGCGAGCAGCACCACGAGCGAGAACGGCTTGCGCAGAAAATCGTCGGCTCCCATCTCGAATGCATCGACCTCATCGTACTCGCCATCTTTGGCCGTGAGCATGAGGATGGGGGCGTCGACGCCCTCGGCGCGCGCGGATCGGCACACCTCGTAGCCGTTGAGACCGGGGAGGATGATGTCGAGGGTGATGAGGTCGTAGGTGTTTTCGAGGATCATGTCGAGAGCATCCGAGCCGTTGAAGGCAACGTCAACGGAGTGCCCCTGCGCCTCGAGGTTCTTCGCGAGGTACTGGGCGATGTTCTCCTCATCCTCAACTATGAGCAGCTTCATGGCGGATCCGTTTCGACGGGGTGCATCTCACATGGTAGCAAAGCGGGGAAACTGCCCGCATCGCTGCAGGCAGTTCCTTGTAAAA
>JAWRJQ010000015.1:0-16986 GCA_040307385.1 Atopobiaceae bacterium | reverse complement strand
GGTTCCCTGCAGAGACGGCGAAGAAGAATCGCCGTCTCTGCAGGTTCGATGAAGCGAAGTCGGAGAAGACGCACTACGTGGTGGTTTCCCCGACTGCGTCTTCGGGTTTGGCGCCGACGGCAAGGTGCTCGAGATAATCTTGGAAGCGGGTCTTGTTCTTCTTGAAGAGGACGAAGAATACGACATAGACTGCCACAACCACAGCGATGATAACCGGATTCATGGTGAGAAACGCCATGGTGATCAAGCCGGCGGTGCAGTTGGACATGATGAAGCCGATGACGAAGGTGCCGCCTGCGAGGGCCTCGGCGGCAGCCTCGAAGCCGATACCGGCTGCAACCTGGGTGAAGGTTTCGGCCCAGTACGATGCCATGAGCATCTTGGCGCAGAAGACGATGAGAGCCATGATCCATGCCTTCACAACGTTGCCGTTGGAGAGGGATACGGGAACCTCGACCATGTAGGGAAGCGAGGGGAGCACCATGAGGGGGATGACCAGGTTGCCGGGCAGGATGAAGCCGATGAGGATTGCGAAGGGAATGACGAGCAAGCCCGTGGTGAGTGTGGCTGCCTCGCCGTAGCCGAGGGCATCGTTAACGGCGACGATGAACTGGCGACCCTGTCCGTACTTGGACTTAGCGAGGGTCTTGCGGGAGTATTCGGTGAGGGCACCGAAGCCTGCTGCGAACATACCCGCGATGCGCGGAAAGATGGCCATGACAGCAGCGCAGGTCACGGAGACGTTCGCGATGGAACCCCAGCCTTCAATGGTGCCGAGCGTGGTGATATTACCCGCGACGCCGAGAATGAGGCCAACTGCGAGACCGATGTACATGGGTTCGCCCATGAAGCCGATCTTCTTACGGATGGCCTGGGGGTTTGCTTGAATCTTATCGAGGCCGAGCTTGGAGAGCAGGATGTTGAGTACGAGGTACATAGGGGCATCGCCATTATGATGCGGCGCAGTCATGGCGCAGCTGGGATAGTTATAGTAGGCAGACCAACGTCTCTGGATGGACTCGGCGATGAGCAGGGTGACCATATTGATGAAGATCATCAGGACGAAGGCCATGACCATATTCTGTGTGAGCAAAAAGAACATGGAGCCCCAGACCGAGATGGAATAGTTGTTCCACAGATCGGAAGGCATGAAGATGTCGGTGAGTTTCACCAGCCAAAACGCCACCTGAAAGAGGAGTCCGACGCCGATGAACATCATGCCGAGGTCGGTGGAATAAGCTATGGCTGCGACGGCCTGCCAGCCGATGTCGAGAGCGGGCTTGTTGAGACCCGATGCGGTGACCATTTGCTGAACGAGGGGAGAGAGCACGGCACCGAAGGCGGATGTGATGAATGCCATGCCCTTGAGCCCCACGCCGACGAGTACTGCGGACTGGAAGGCGCGTTTGCGCGGAGTCTGGAAGATGCGGCAGATGATGTAGATGATGACGGGAACCGTGATGTAGTTCCCAAACGCATCAAAAAACTGCTTCAAAGCTGCGAAGAAGCCGTCCATACGACATTCCCTCCCTAGGGCTAGGTTGCTTATACGGTCGCGTGTGCTAATCCGAAAGGTTCAGCTTGCCGATCTCGTCCATGAGCTGCTCGATGAACTCGTCCTCATTGATGCCGACGAGGAATCCGGTTGCATTGAGGAGCGGAATGTCGGGGGCATCCTCGATGGGGCTGGTGAATGCGATGAGATCCCAGCCGTTCGCCATCATAGCTATGGGAACTCCAGGCGGGTTGGTTTCGTCGCTCTCCATCTGGTACCCATGCTCCTCGAGCACATCCTGGAGTTTCGCGGCGAGCATCGCCGAGGTAGCGGTTCCGGAACCGCACACGCAGAGAATTCTGACCGGTCTCATGATTGATCTCCTTCGGTTTATCGTGGCTTGTCGGCTGGTGCGCCGTGGATCATCCCGTCAGGCTTCCTCGAGCGGACGGAGCAGGCTGAGTATCTCGTCCGCATCGGACGAGGCGCAGATCTTCTCGAGCCTTTCGCCATCTTGGATGACATGCATCATCTCCTTGAGAAGCTCGATCTGCTTTGCGGGATCCTTGATGACGAGAGGCATGATCAGCCTTACATCGAGCTTGGTCCCGGGCTCTCCCATCATGTCGAATGGAACGGTGCTCTGCGGGACGATGACTCCTATGGCGGGCTTGTTGACGAGCGTGGGATCGGTGTGCGGTATCGCTATGCACATCGTCTTGCCGGGAAGTCCTGTAGGAAAGACCTTCTCGCGTTCGATCACCATCTCGGCATAGCCGGGGTTTACGTAGCCGCATTCCTCGAGGCGTGCTGCCATAAGGCGGATGGCCTCTTCCGCCGTGCGGACGTCCGCATCGATGAAGACGAGCCTCTCGTCGAGTAAGCGTTGCATTGCTATCACCTCCTTTCCGTGCGAGCGTCTTCCCATGACGCATCCGATTACCGGTGTTCCGGGGATCGCGGATGCCCGCTCAGGTGAGGCTGACCGATGCAGCTACGCCGAGGGCGGCAACCGCGAGGGCGATGATTCGGATAATCCGTCTCGTTCTCACGAGACCGAGCTTCAGATAGAGCGAATAGCGGGTGAACACCTGCGGCCACAAGGCAACGCTGAGGCAAATACCGACGAGCGGCAGGTAGGTCCACCACGCATGCACCTCGAGGCCGATTATGAGGAGGTTCGAAGCAACAAGAAGGCCCATAACGATGTAAAAGGCGTTCCTGATCTGGTTATCACGTTCGATATATGAGCAGGCCCGTTCGTAGTGGTCGTGGCAGCAGCAGCGGAGTACGGGTGAACCGCCCATATTCACCACGTAGGCGGACTCCGTCGTCGATAATCCGCACCACATGCAGTTGCTAGGCTCGTCCAGCTCCTTATGGCCACGATAGACGAGCTTATGCTTCTTCGACATGCCGCTCCCTCCCCTCGACCCCATCTGCGGTGGAATCGGCCGGGTCGATGTATTCCTCTTCGAGCTTCCTTACGTGATCATCGTCGGAAAGATAGTGGTAGATGTTGTAGAGCGTGCCCCAGTGCGAGTAGCGGTTGATGGTGGCCATGCAGATAACGACCTTGGCGAGACGCCCGTCGGGGGAGGGGACCCCATCGGAGGAGAGCACGATCTGAGCTGCAACACGCGAACCCTCATCTCCCTGCATGGGGCAGCGGACGATCATGACGTCATCTGCCATGCGGTACCACTGGAGCTTCCCAGAATTGATGAGGTTCATCATACGTGCCACGAGACGGCTTCGAGGTGCCTGTGCCTGCAATGCGCGCGATCCTGCGAGGACGGCGTCCTCCCAGGATGAGCCTTCGGGCAGGCAGATCCGTTCGTGGATGATGCGGTCGTCAGCAGACTGAGCGCCTCCATCATCGAGAAAGCCGCGATCGTTGGTATCGAAGAAGCGGAACAGCTCGAAGCGGAGCTTATCCGATTCAAGCACGGGCCGATCGTCATCGGGGATGGAGCGGCCCACGATTTCGATGATCCCGTCGATGAGCGTGTTGTAGCGCGAGATGATGCGGTTCCCGCGCAGGATCTCGAAGATGCGCTGTTTGTTGGCATCCGTGAGGATGGGTGCTGCCTCGACCATGTTGTCGCTCCTCATTGAGGCCGGGAGCGGTGACAGCGCGATGACCAAGGCATAGCTGTCGAGCTCCCAGCGATGGAGCTTCCCCGGCTCTGCATGCTCGTATTCGAACTGGATGCCGCAGACATCGGTGAGCTGGTCTTTCACGAGCGTTGCGGTCGACATGTTGCTTGCGCCGACGATGAGCACGCGCGTCGCGCTCGTGTCACCCTCCTCGAGCATCTTGTTGTCGAGGTCGGAGGAAAGGTAAATGGTCAGGAACGCGAGCTCGCCATCGGAAAGGATTCCCATGCCCGATTCGAGAGCCGCACGTCGAGTGAATTCGAATGCCATCGGATACATCTTCTGGACATCCGCTGCCAGCGGGTTGTGCGCTGAGAGCCCATATTTCTGGCGGTAATAGAGGGGCCTGATATGATGCGAAAGCTGGTCTCGCACGAAGCCCTTGTTCACGAAGGCGAGGCAACCCACCCGCTCGAAATTGACGATGAGGCGCTCGGCGAGCTCCGAGACGTATTCGTCCTCATCGCTCTGAGCGGCGAAATTGGTGGTCTTAATGCCAAGCATGAGGGAGGTGATGTAGTGAAGCTCCTCCGAGGGGAGAATGATGCCGCTCTTCTTGAGCTTCTCTGCGCTCATCTGGACCGATCGGTATGAAACCGTGCCCATGAGCGTGATTTGCTCCTCACGGCCCATAATCACCCAATGGCCCTTGATGCCGCGGAGCCATGAGACCTGGATCATCATGCCTTCGAGGCCGTTGCTATCGAGGAAGCAGCGGGTTTGGAGATCGCTCTCGTACTGCTTGATGAGGCTGCGACACAGTTCGTAGTAGTCGATATCGTTGCCGGTTACCTCGGTGAGCGTGGTCTGAAGGAACGAGCGCACCTGCACGATGCACTCTGCATTGCCGAGGTGCTGGAGCTCGCTCCAGATGACCTTGCGCACGGTGATCTCATCGCCCCGTAGCGTATAGCCCGCATTCGCAACGCTTGCGAGGGCGATGCCGAAGGCGGCGAGTTTTTGCTTAAGCGAGCGAATGTCCGAGATGACGGTGTTGCGGGAGACGGAAAAGACCTGCATCAAGTGGCTGATGGTGACTCTCCTGTCTGATAGAGCGACGTAGAGGAGCAGCATGGCATGGCGTTCCCGTACCGAGAAAAAGTAGCGTTCCGATGATCGGATGAGCTTGCCCGCCCCTTTCCAGTCGATGCTGACGGCCCGCAACCGCTGGTCGATGACGACAACATGGCCAAGATTGCGGGAGGAAAGCCATGCGTCGATGTCCGAGATGTCGTAATAGACCGTGCGGCGCGAGACTCCGTGCGCTTCGGCGATGTCTGCGATGGGGATGCCGCCTGTGTTGTGCGAAAGGGCGCGGAGAATCGAGGCCTGTCTGCTCTTGAGGGTCATGGCTCACACTCCTCTCTCCAACCACCTGGTATGGGCAGTTGGCTACATTATTGCCTGCGCCGTAAATCGCGAGAATTACCAACTTGTTGCAAAAATATGTGCTGGCACACGTGCAAGTTTCTGTGTCAGGGACCCATCTCGGGCGGGCTGCCCCGCGCCCTGTGCGATGCTCGCAATCCGGGGCTTTTTGCTACTGTCGCGCTCCGGCCGGCCCTGGCACCAAACGGGCTTATTCCTGCTGATTCTGGCACCAGAACGCCTTATTCCTTAGGAATAGGGCGGTTTGGCGGCTCAGACCGCAGGAATAGGGCGTTTCCGTGCCATGGGGCCCCGGGGTGTGAGGTTGCGAGAAAACCAGCCGTTGCGCGATGGCATCGCAATGCCTATACTAGTTCCTGAGTACATGAACAGTTGCTCATATATTTATAAGGAGTAGGCATGTCCGATGCATCGGCACTTCTCAAAAACGATGACGTCGTGTATGCGGCAACGCAGATCTTCGACGCGCTGTCCGATTTTACACGCTTTCAGATCCTCGGCGCGCTGTCGCTGGGCGAGAAGGGCGTGTCGGAACTGCAGGAGGTCACGAGCGTCTCCCAGTCGGCCATCTCGCATCAGCTGAGATTGCTGCGCGACCGCGGTTTGGTGACGGCGCGCCGCGACGGCCAGCGCGTCATCTATTCGCTCGCCGATGCGCACGTGACCACGCTGCTGAACGTCGGTCTCGAACATGCTGCCGAAGACGCCCACGTGGAGTGTGTATGATGGTTGAAGAAGTTATGCAGCGACAAGAGCTCGCGCTCGAGCACGGCGCAGAGCGGCGTCATGAGCATGGACACGAACATGCGCATGAGCACGATGGGCAGTGCTGTTGCACGTGCTGCGATGACGATGAGCTCGAGGTCCATCAGCTTGCCGTCGCGCCGACCTTCTCCTATCGCGTCCTCGATATGGACTGCCCGCACTGCGCGCTCACCTGCCAAAACGCGGTCCGCATGCTCGAAAGCGTCGATGACGCCCAGCTCATCTATGCGACGGCGACCTTGAACATCGTCAAGAAGCGCGGTGTCGCCGATGACGACTGCCTGCGCGAGGTGCTTGAAACCGTGCGTTCGTGCGGTCAAGACCTCGACCTCACGCCCGAGGAGCTCGCGCGCCTCTCCGCCGAGCGCAGCTGGCTCTCGCTCCATCGCGAACAGATCCTCATGGGCATCTCGGGCGCAACGTTGGCAGCCGGCCTCATCATCGACCACGCGCTCGGCAACGAGCAAACCGCCATTCCGTTCTACGCGATCGCGGCGCTGGCGGGCCTGATCTTCGTGACACCCATGGCGATCGCCACGCTCAAGCGCAGGACCGCCGATATGAACGTGCTCATGGCCATCGCCGTGCTTGGCGGCCTCATCATGGGCTTCTCGGGCGATACCTCCACCTTCGGCGACGCGGCCATCGTCATCTTCCTCGCTCAGGTGGGGGAGTGGCTCGAGGGCTGGTCCATGCGCAAAACCTCGGGTTCCATCCAGAACCTTGCCAAGCTCGCGCCCGACACCGCCCATCTGGTGCAGGGCGAGCGTACGAGCGACGTATCGGTGTCCGCCATTCAGGAGGGGCAGCGCATCCGCATCCTGCCCGGCGAACGCGTGCCGCTCGACGGCATCATCCTCTCCGGCGGGACGTCGCTCAACGAGGCCCCCGTGACGGGAGAGTCGGTGCCGCAGGACAAGGGCGCGGGCGACGAGGTGTATGCGGGTACGCTCAACACCGCAGGCGTCATCGACATCGAGGTCACGGCCGATGAGGACTGCACCACGCTCGCGCGCATCATCGCCATGGTGCAGGGCGCTCAGGCCGAGAAGGCCCCCTACGAGAGCTTCATCGACCGCTTCGCCGAGGTCTACACCCCCATCGTCGTGTGCGTTGCAGTCGTGGTGGGCATCGGGGTCCCGCTGGCGCTGTCTGCGCTCGTGGGCTTCTCGCCCGTGCTCTGGCATGACTGGATCTACCGTGCCCTTTCGCTGCTCGTCGTGGCATGCCCCTGCGCGCTCGTCATCTCCACGCCCGTGTCGTTCGTCTCCGCCATCACACGCGCGGCCAATACGGGCGTGCTCGTGAAGGGCGGCGCGTTCTTCGATATCGCGAGCAAGGTCACGGCGGTGGCGTTCGACAAAACCGGAACGCTGACCTCGGGTAAGCCCGAAGTCGTCGGCATTGCCTGCGTGGATGGCGCGGATGCGGCCGAGGTGCTCGCCCTCGCGCACGCGCTCGAGGAGAACTCCACGCACCCCTTGGCTCAGGCCGTCGTCGCGCATGCCCGCGAGAACGCCATGGAAAAGAAAAGCGCGGATTCCGTGCGCGAGGTGGCGTCCGCCGGCATGATGGGGGCCGTTGCGGGCGCATCGTGCCTCATCGGCAAGCCCGCCTTCGCGCGCGAGCACGTGAAGCTGCCCGGCGCAGTGGAGGCGGCGATCGAGGCGTTCGCAGCGCAGGGCGCCAGCGCGCTCGTCGTGGGCAGGAACGGCATGGCCCTGGGCGTGATCGGCGTTGCCGACACCCTGCGCCCCCGCACGTCGGAGACCATGCGCGCGTTTGCGGGCACGGCCAACGTCCGCCGGCTCGAGATGCTCACCGGCGACAACGGGCGCGCAGCCGCTGCGGTGGCGGCGGAAGCCGGCGACATCGAATATGCCGCCGAACTGCTGCCCGATGGAAAGCTCGCGCGTATCCGCAGCCTCCAGAGCGCGGGCGAGAAGGTCGCGATGGTGGGTGACGGCATCAACGATGCACCGGCGCTCGCGGCGGCGAACCTCGCCATCACCATGGGCGCGGCGGCCTCCGACACGGCTCTCGCCGTGGCCGACGTCGCCCTGCTCTCCGACGACATCTCGCAGCTTCCCGCCTTCTTCCGGCTATCCGAACGCACCATGCACATCGTGCAGGAGAACATCGTCTTCGCCATCCTCGTGAAAGCCCTCGTATTCGTGCTGGTCATCGCCGGCGTGGCGGGCATGAGCGCGGCGGTCTTCGCCGACACGGGTGTGGCGCTCATCGTCATCCTCAACGGCATGCGCCTCATGACGGGCTGGGATACGCGCTGGTAGCCGGCCGGGCGCCTATCGCCGCTTTCCTGCGCAACGGCGCCGACAATCGGTTGGCGCCGTTCGTATTATGAATAGCAGATCCCAACTGACGAGGAGGCTATCATGGGAATCGGCAAGCAATTGACCGCATTGGCCGGCGCGCTGGCGGTGTGCTTCGCGCTCGGTGCATGCGGAGGGACGGCAGGTATGGCAGAACAGGGCAACGTCATCACGGTACACGCCTCGGCCGAGGTCAGGGTTGAGCCCGACAAGGCGAGCTTCAACGTGAGCATCGTCACGCAGGGCTCTACGGCCGAGGAGGCGAGCGCAGCCAATGCCGAGCCCGTCAATGCGGTCATCGAAACGCTCAAGGAGGCGGGCGTTGCCGATGAGAACATCCAAACCGTCAATACCGACCTCTCGCCTCGGTACGGTTCTGCCGATGAATCCGAGGTCGCAGCGATCTACCTGCATGACGGCAGCGATATCGTGGGATATGAGATGAATACCGTCATCGAGGTCACGGGCGTCGGCATCGATGAGGTGGCCGAGCTCATGGGCGCGTGCGTCTCTGCTGGCGCGACGGGCGTGGACGGCCCGCGCTACTACGTGAGCTCCTATGATGAGGCCTATGCCGAGGCGCTTGCCGAGGCCGTGGCATCATCGCGCGAGAAGGCCCAGGTCATGGCAGACGCTGCGGGCGTCGCGCTCGGCCGCGTGGTTGCCATCGCCGAGGACTATTCGTATTCCGGATATCGGTACCCTGCCGCCGATACCGCAGCGAGCGCCGAGGTCGAGGGCGGGCTTGGCGATATGGATATCGAGCCCGGCCAGGTGAACATCGAGGCCCAGGTGACCGTTTCCTACTCCATCTAGCACGCGACACGGAGAGGTGCCGGGAGGTGTCGAATGGACAGGTCGTTCGACACCTTTCCCTTCGTGTGGGGGTCGTGTAGGCAGTGGGTCTTTTCCGATTGCTCCGCTATAATGTTGAATGTATCTGTACCACGACGCACCAGAAAAGAGGACCCACGTGGCAAATCACTTTCGCATCGTCGAGAGCGAGGGTTCGGAAGAGGATCAGGAGCTGCAGAGCTCTCCCTCCACAGACGCAATCGAGCCTCCATCTCCCTCCGTTGAGGACGAGGACGGCACCGCCGGTCTCGACCAGCTGCCCGCTGTCGATCAGCCCGCTTCGAAGCCGCTGATCTCGGTGCCGTCCATCCAGGACGAGTCCGCTCAGAGCGCTGAGGAGATCGAGGCCGCCTATTCGTCGCTCGGCGACGAGGGCACCCTTGCGGTCGATCGCTCCGGCGACCCCACCATCTCGTTCAGAAACGTCACGCTCATCTACCCGTCGCGCCCCGACAAGAAGGCGCTCGACGGCGTGAGCCTCGACATCTATCCCGGCGAGTTCGTCTTCATCGTCGGCCATTCCGGTTCGGGCAAGTCGTCGCTGCTGCGTCTCGTCACGCGCGAGATCAAGGCGTCTGCCGGCCAGGTTATGGTGGCCGGCCAAGACCTCACCAGGATGCGCAACGGCAAGGTGCCCTACCTGCGCCGCCAGATCGGCTGCGTCTTCCAGGACTTCAAGCTCCTGCCCGACAAGACCACCTATGAGAACGTGGCGTTCGCACTGGAATGCATCGGCAAGCCGAGTTCGGTCATCAGGGCGCAGGTTCCCGAGGTGCTCCGCCTCGTCGGCCTCGCCGAGTCCATGGACAAGTTCCCCGACCAGCTGTCCGGCGGCGAGCAGCAGCGCGTCTCCGTTGCCCGCGCCATGGTCAATCGCCCGCCGTTGCTGGTGTGCGACGAGCCCACGGGCAATCTCGACCCCGCGATCTCGCTGGGTATCATGAAGCTTCTGGACCGCATCAACCGCACGGGCACCACCGTGGTCATGGCAACCCACGACCGCGAGATGGTCGACTCCATGCGCAGGCGCGTCATCGCGCTCGAAGCGGGCCAGGTCGTCCGCGATCAGGAGAGGGGAGGGTACGGTTTCTATGGTGCTCTCTAACATCGGCTATTCGTTCCGCGAGGTCGGACATCACTTCAGGAGGAGCTGGGGCACCGTGTTCGGCGCCATCGCCACCATCTTCCTCTCGCTGTTCGTCATCGGCTTGTTCCTGCTCGGCTCCGCCATGCTCGAGAACATGGTGGGCACGGTGGAGGATCGTGTCACCATCCAGGCGTTCCTCGCCGATGATGCCGACGAAGACGCCGTGCTCGCGCTCCAGCGCAAGATCGAGGGCTGGGACAACGTCGAATCCGTTTCCTACAAGAGCAAGGATGAGGCGCTCGAGGAGTACAGGAGCACCATGTCCAACCACAATGCGGCCGATGCCGTGGCCGCTTTGGATGGCATGAATCCCATTCCCGCCTCGCTGGTGATCAAGCTCACCGATCCCCAGCTCGTGGAGGAAACGGCCGACAAGCTCGTCGTCGATACCGACTTCATGGCCGTCGCCGACGGCGAGGCCGCCTCATCGGTGCAGTATGGCCGCGAGACGGTTGAGAAGCTCTTCAGCTTCACCAACTATCTGCGCCTCGGCGCGATTGTGCTGGTCGGCCTGCTCACCTTCGTGGCGTTCGTATTCATCAACAACACCATCCGCCTGGCCATCACCGCGCGCCGCCGCGAGATCGCCATCATGCGTCTGGTGGGCGCATCCAACGGCTTCATCCGCGGGCCGTTCTTGCTCGAAGGCACGCTCGAGGCCCTGCTGGGCGCCCTGCTCGCCATCGCGACGCTGTTCTTCGGCATGGGAGAGCTCATCAGCAGCCTGTCTGCGAGCTTGCAGTTCTTGACCTTCAGCGTATCGCCTCAGGTCATGCTCATGACCTTCGGCGCGATGATCGCCATCGGCGTGCTCATCGGCCTCTTCGGTTCCGCCATCGCCATGCGTCGCTACCTCAAGGCATAGCGGGCCCGCACAGAGCGCATGCACCTCTCAGCGCCCCTCTTCGGAGGGGCGTTCGCTTTTCCGAAGCTTAGAGCCTGCTTGCGGCTGCGCATCCGACCCCGTGGCGCAACAGGGCGTTCTCTCCAGCGATGGCCGGTACGGGAAAACCGTCCGGTATGAGGCCGGCCATGATCGGCGATGGCGCCGGGTCCTCCTGCTCGCGCGTGCGTTTAAACTATCGCACAATGCGCTTGCGACACATCGAGGTGCGCTTTATACCGCGATCCATTGCCCTGCAGCCCGATCTGGCACAGACTTTCCAATAGAGGAATGGCTCCATGCCATCCAGGAGGCTGCGCCCGGATGCAAGCATTCGGGCAGACAAGGAGGATCCCATGAGCGAAGACCGTCAGGAAGTATTCGACGCGCTGTGCACGCGCGCAAGCCAGCTGTTCGGCAAGGACCCCTCCGAGTTCGCCGAGGACACCCTCTTTGCCGATCTCGGCATCAAGAGCGTCCAGGTTTCCCAGATCACCACCTACCTCGAGGACGAGCTCGACATCGAGGTTCCCTACATGAAGTTCCGCCGCTGCGCCACCTTCGGCGAGGCGGTCGACTTCGTCGTCGATCTGCTCGACGAGTAAGCCTTGCAAAACGGCCATGCCGAGACGCCCGGCGCACTCGGCACGCACCCCCTTGATTGCACGCGAAAGGATGTGATGTCGTGCTCGAACCTATCATTCCGTCCGATTGGGAGCTGGTCAGCGACAAGAAGCTCTCCGACCTTATCGATATGTCCGGCGAGAACGCCCGCTTCAACGAGGATGAGTGCCCCATCTATTTCGACCATGATCTCGAGGGCTACATCTATCTCCATAAGGAGGAGTTCGGCGGCGTCGAGATGATGGCCGCCTACCGCGTTGCCCGAAAGCCCAACGACAACCAGGCCGATGTCGACCTCTCGCAGTCCGACGACCCCATGGCGCGCATGGGCCAGGGCTTCTGCCCCCCGTTCAACACGCATACCTACGAGGTCGAGCCCGGGATCGTCTGCATGCAGGACCAGCCCGTCGTCATGCGCGACGGCACCACCATCTATGCCGACATCTACCGCCCTGCCGGCGATGACGTGAAATGTCCCACCATCGTATCGTGGTCGTGGTTCGGCAAACGTCCCGGCGACGGCATGAGCGAGTGGCAGATCATGGGCGTTCCACCCCAGACGGTTTCCAAGTGCGCGAAGTTCGAGAGCCCCGACCCCCTGTACTGGTGCCACTTTGGCTATGCCGTCGCCAACGTCGACGTGCGCGGCGCAGGGCACTCCGAGGGCAACGTCCACATGTTCACGCATCAGGATCGCGAGGACGGCTACGATTTCGTGGAGTGGGTCGCCCGGCAACCCTGGTCCAACGGCAACGTGGGCATGTCGGGCAACTCCGGCGTCGCCATGCACCAGTGGGGCATCGCCGCCATGCAGCCGCCCCACCTGCGCTGCATTGCTCCCTGGGAGTCCACCACCGACCTCTACCGCGAGAGCCTCTTCGAGGGCGGCGTTCCCGCGCTTTCGTTCAACAAGTTCATCGCCGCCCAGGTTACCGGCCCCAACGGCGTCGACGACCAGTGCGCCATGGCGAAGATGTACCCCAACATGAACCCCTACTGGGAGGACAAGCGCCCCGATTTCAAGAAGGTCAAGATCCCCGTGTACCAAACCGCAGGTTGGTCGCACTTCCACCTGCCGGGCTCCATCAACGCCTACAACCGCTGCCGCTCCCATTTCAAGTGGCTGCGCGCCCACCGCGATTTCGAGTGGCCCGATACCTACGATCCGTACAACCTCGACGAGCTCCGCAAGTTCTACGACCGCTACCTCAAGGGCATCCATAACGGCTGGGAGATGATGCCCAAGGTGCGCATCGACGTCATGGACGGCTACGATGTCGACTATCAGGACCGCCGCGCCGAGACCGCATGGCCCATCAAGCGTACCGAGTACAGGAAGCTCTACCTCGATGCCGCCACCGAGAAGGCCTCTGTCGAGACCGACCACGCCAAGACCTTCGAACTCGGCACCGAGCCTGCGGCAGCCGAGGCCAAGGCATGCTACAACCCCGAGGACGAGGAAATCCGATTCGAGTGGACGCTTCCCGAGGATGTCGAGATCACCGGCCACATGACGCTGCACCTTTGGGTCGAGTGCGACGGCTTCGACGACATGGACCTTTTCGTCAACATCCAGAAGGCCACGGCCGATGGCGCATGGGTGCCCTGGCTCACCCTCGACGAGCCGCATCCCGGCGCATGGGGCAAGTGCCGCGCTTCTCGCCGCCGTCTCGATGAGCGCCTGACCCGCCCGCATCGTCCCGTGCTCGCCAATATCGACGAGCAGAAGCTCGCTCCCGGGGAGATCGTGCCGGTCGATATCGCCATCGTCCCCACCGCCCGCGTATATCACAAGGGCGAGCGCTTCCGCATCCAGATTGCGGGCCGCTATATCCGCGAGGGCTGGTTCGAGCCGCTTGCGTGGGATACCGAGAACAAGGGCACGCACATCGTGCATACCGGTGGCGCATACGACTCCTGGATCGAGATCCCCGTTATTCCGCCGCGCTATCAGGCTGGCGAGTATATCCGCCGTTAACCGTGCGGGGTGTCGAATGACCTGTCCATTCGACACCCCGCCTTACTCACAGGTGTCGAATGGACAGGCCGTTCGACACCTATTCGGCGTTGACAGGCTATGATGGTAAGAGCTAGGAATATGCGCGTCCACGACGGAGGGATCGACCATGGAACTCTTTCTTGACACCGCAGACGCCCAGGCAGTTGCCGAGCTCTCCGAAATCCTCTCCATCTCGGGCGTGACCACCAATCCCACCATCATCACGGGTTCCGGTAAGAATCCCGAGCAGGTGGCCGACGAGATGCTGGCTGTGCTGCGCCCCGATCAGAAGCTCTTCATGCAGGTGCTTGCGGAGGACGTTGACGGCATCATGGCCGACGCACGCGCCATCGTCTCCCTCGCCCCCAATATATGCGTGAAGATTCCCGTTACCCCTGCGGGCCTTCGTGCCATCAAGGCCGCCAAGATCGAGGGCATGTGCGTGCTCGCCACCGCCATATACAGCGCCGACGAGGGCTTTCTCGCAGCCATGAACGGAGCTGATTATCTGGCTCCCTACGTCAACCGCATGTGCAACCTGGGCGACGGCATGCAGCAGGTGGCCGACCTGCAAACGATGCTCAATGCCCATCATCTGCCGACCAAGATATGCGCGGCCAGCTTCAAAAATACCCTGCAGGTTCACGAGCTGATTCTCCTCGGCGCTGGAGCTGCGACCATTCCTCCCGAGGTTGCCTGGTCCATGATCGCGCATCCCTCCACGCAGCTCGCCGTCGATGAGTTCGGCACGGCATGGGAGCAGAGCTTCGGTCGTCGCACCTTTGCCTAGGCGGTATCGCCAGCATGCCGTCCCTGCGCATCGCTTGTGAGAACAGCCAAAGGATGTATATGCGCCCTGCAATCATTTCGGGCGCGTAAACGGTGCTGCGCCTTCGACGCTTCCATATGATGAAACTACCGGTTTTCTGTGTCGAGTGCGTAGCGCACGTGTGAGAGGAGACATGCATGAAGGTTATGGCAATCTGTGCCGGTCGCAAGAACGGCAATGGCGAGATCCTCGCCAAGGAGGCTCTGCTCGGGGCGCAGGCCCTAGGTGCCGAGGTTGAGCTCATCAACCTGTTCGACTACAATATCCTTCCCTGCGCCGGGTGCGAGAGCTGCACCATGCAGATGGGTGAGATCGCCATGGACCCCACCAAGACATATCGCGGCTGCATCCTCAAGGATAAAGACGATGTCGACGCGCTCGTGGCCGAGCTGCACACCTGCGACGGCGTCGTCTTATCCGTTCCCACGTACGACCTCATGCCCAGCTCGATGTACACCCGCTTCTGCCAGCGCTTCCTTGCCTACGAGCTCTCCTTCCTGCTTGAGATCGGCGTTGTGGACCACAACCCGCATACCGTTGCGGGCCTTATTGCCGTGGGCGGTTCCATGCACGATTGGCAGACGCTTGCCCTCGAGAGCCTCCAAGCCTCCATGTTCACCATGTCCCTCACGGTTGTCGACCGCTTCATGAGCCAGCGCGTTGGCCGGCCCGCCAACGTCCTGCTCCATCCCGACCAGCTCGAGCGCGCGCACAAGATGGGCGAGAACATCGTCCGGGCCATCAAGACTCCCGTCGAGGAGCGCGTCTGGCTCGGCGACCCCAACGATGGCGTATGTCCCGTCTGCCACTCCAGCCTCGTGTATCCCGGCGATCCCCATTGGGACGGCCTCGAGTTCCCGTATGAGTGCGCGGTCTGCGGCTGCGGCGGAGACCTCGGCACCAACCCCGAGACCGGCCGTCCCATGCTCATCATCGATCCTGAGAACGGCCGTATCCGCGACCGCAACAACGATAAGGCCCGCGCCCAGCATCTCAACGAGATCATCCAAACCCGTATCGACTTCCTCCAGCGCCAGGGAGAGATTCAGGAGGATCTCAAGAAGTACCGCGAGCTCAAGTTCCCGACCTTCGCCATCGAGCGCTAATCCCGCAGCTTCGGCTCGCTAGGGGAGCGTCCCCGGATCGAGGCTATTGCCCATTGATGAGCACGTCGCGGTCGAGCTTGATGCGCGGGGTGAAGAGGCCCAGGCTCATGAGGATGCGGAACCCCACCTGCAGCTGGAAGAGCTCCTCTCCGCTCGAGAGGTTCATGCCCAGCACCTCGCGGATGCGGCCTAAACGATAGAGCATCGTGTTCTTGTGCAGGGTGAGCATTGCGGATGCACGCGACGTGGACCCCGCAACCTGCAGGTAGCAATAGAGCGTCTCCATGAGCTCTCCGCCATGCGCCTCATCGTATGCGAGCAGGTCGAGCAGGGCCGGATGGCAAAGTCCCAGCAGGTTGGTGCGGCGTCCGGCAAGCGCGAGCATGTGCATGAATGCATAGTCGGCGTAGCGGTAATAGCCGCCGTCATCGATAACCGCGGCCGCCATCTCGCCGTAGCGGATGGCGGCGCGGGCCTGCTGATAGGCTTGGCGCGTCTCGGTGAGGGTCCGGTATGCGTTGGAGATGCCTGCAGTGAGGCCGTTCAGCTCTGCGACCTCGCGGACCTTCTGCTCGGTGCGCGGCGAGATGCCCTCGTCGACATCGCGCGAGATGACGGCTACGAGCTGCTGGTGATGGCGCGTGTAGAGCGAGTGGTGCAGGACGGGGCGCAGCTGGTCTGCGATCTTCTCGGCCTGGACCTGCGTCAGACCCTCGCCTGGCGCATGGAAGCAGATGACGAAGAGCAGCGGTTTGGGGTGGAAGTTGAGCGCTTTCAGACGGCGGCTGGTGACCGTGGCGCTCGGCGCTCCGTCGTTGAGGAGGTTCTCGAGGAAGTACGATCCCAGCTCGCCGCTCGTGGGCCCCCAAACCTCGGATTTCTGAAGCTCCTGCCCGACGAAGTTGGCCAAGCGCACAAAGACCTCGCGATCAAGATCGCGAAACGGGCGGTTGTGCTCCACCATCATCACGTGCGCCACGCAAACGCCGCGCACTTTGACAGCCATCGTCATGGTGTTGCACTGCAGAATCTCGTTGTAATGGATATACGGGCCCTTGCTGCGCGCAATCTCGGAGTCGATGCGGCTATCGCGGATATAGGCCACCGCCTCGTCGAGCAGCGTCTCGTTTGCCAGCTCTTCGCGAAACACGCGGGCGAAGTGGCTTTCGTCATCAGAGGCTATGCCCAGATGATGGGCGATGTAGCGATAGGCGGCATCGACCGCGACGATGGGGTTGCCGAGGGCGCTCGCGGCCTCCTCCACGAGGTACTGCAGTCCCTGATTGGAGAAATGCGCGGATAGAAGCTTGCGGATGGCGGCCGTGAGCTCCTGATCCTCGAGAAATGCCGCCTGGATCTCGTTATAGCAGGCGTAGAAGTTGGCACCCTCGACGAGCCAGA
>JAWRJQ010000014.1:0-78142 GCA_040307385.1 Atopobiaceae bacterium | reverse complement strand
ATCTCCCGCATCATCGAGCATCCGATTCGTCAAGCTATGTAAACGGGTACACTATCCTTGAACGCCAGCCTCTTCATGCTTTTGAGACGGCTATGTGGCTCTATGTGTCGAATCGGGTAGAACAACCGGGATATGGAGGTGTGGGATATGCACAGACTGAAGCCCTTTGTCCCGCTGGCTGTGGGGCTGCTGATCCACTTGTACTCGATAGCCGCGATGAGATATCCGATGATATTTACGATAGATTCGGGCCTTCATCATGTCCTATCCGTTTTTCCATGGACCACCTACGACGGTCTCGTGCCGCTCTGCGAGCTCCTGCAGCGGATCCTCTGCGCGTATACTTCTTCTTCCTCGTGCTTGAAGTGCTGAGGGACACCTGGATCCTGCGCAGGCTGCTGTCTGCGTGGGCGCTTGCGTTGGGCTACCTGTTCTTGAGCACCACGCTCATCCTGACGATTGCGTTCCCCTTCATCCCCGATGTCCTCTCGCTTCTGGTCCCCATCATCCTGCTCGCATTGGCCATCTGGGTTGGCCTGACATATGCGAGGGAATGCGGGAAGACCGCCGATGCCCACGGGAACGTTGCCGCCCAGTGACGCGGGCATGATGTCGTGAGTCGCAGCGCTGGGCCCGGGATGGACCTTCATCCCGGGCCCGATGACGCTGTCCCTTCTCGTGTGCTCGCCGTGGAGAAAGGCCGCGCGCATGGGGCAATTTCGCGCCTGCGCGCCATCCACGGTCCGCTTGTGCTATCCTCGTAACGTCTTATGTACCCCGTACCTGGAGGCCCGCCCGCACCTGACGGCCATCTCGGTTCGGGGCGAATCTATGAAGAAAGGTGGTACGTGCAATGTCAACCTCCAAGGAGCGCAAGGCCGAGCTCATCGCCGAGTACGGTAAGGACGCCAACGACTCCGGCTCCGCAAACGTGCAGGTGGCCCTGCTCACAGAGCGTATCCGTCACCTCACCGAGCACATGAAGTCCCACCCGAAGGACTTCCACACCCGTCGCGGCCTGCTCATGCTCGTCGGCAAGCGCCGCCGTTTGCTCTCCTACATCAAGAAGGGCGACGTCGAGGCCTACCGCGCGCTCATCAAGAGCCTCGGCATCCGCGACAACATCCAGTAATCTAGGCAGTTACGAGGGCGCCTGCGGGCGCCCTCCCATTATGTGGCCCGCCTGCAAAGGGGCAGGCGGAGATGAAGGGAAATGTAGAAATGACAAAAGTCACCCATGAGTTCGACCTGTACGGAAAGCACTATTCGTTCACGGCAGGCGAGCTCGCCAAGCAGGCCACCGGCGCCTGCGTCGTGTCGTGCGGCACCTCCCAGGTGCTCCTCACCGCAGTCGTGTCCAAGGAGCGCAAGGACTACGACTTCTTCCCCCTGACCGTCGATTTCGTCGAGAAGATGTACGCCGTGGGACGCATCCCCGGCGGCTATCTCAAGCGCGAGTCGCGTCCCAGCGAGAAGGCCACGCTCACGGCCCGCATGATCGACCGCCCGCTGCGCCCGTCGTTCCCCGCCGGTTTCCGCAACGAGGTGCAGGTCGTTGCCATGCCGCTCGTCGCCGATCAGGAGAATTCCGTCGACACCATCTGCATCATGGGCGCCTCTGCGGCCCTCATGGTGGGCGGCGTGCCCTTCGAGGGCCCGCTGGCCTGCGTGCGCATCGGGCGCGACCGCGACACCCATGAGCTCATCGTCAACCCCACCTACGAGGAGCGTGCCAACTCCGATCTCGACCTCGAGCTCGGCGGATCGGCCACGTTCATCTCCATGCTCGAGGCGGGCGCCGAGGAGATCTCCGAGGACGACATGCTCGCCGCCATGGAGTTCGGCCAGGAGGCCATCGCCGCCTTCTGCGAGCAGCAGCGCATCTTCATGGACAAGTTCGAGGCGGCCAACGGCAAGGTCGAGCCCCGCGAGTACATCCTCGACGAGCCGCTGCCCGAGGTGCACGACCGCATCTTCGCCCACTACGACGAGATGAGCGCAGCGCTCAAGGATGCCGACAAGCAGAGCCGCATCGGCAAGGTGGAGGCCCTCTTCGAGAAGATCCGCGGCGAGTTCACCGACGAGGAGTCCGCCGCATGGAGCCGTGCCATCGCGGTCGAGCTCAAGGCCCTCGAGAAGCACGCCATGCGGCTCATGGTGGTGGAGACGGGCGAGCGCGTTGACGGACGTGCGCCCAACGAGGTGCGTCCGCTCATGGTGAAGCCCGACTACCTGCCGCTCGTGCACGGCTCGGGTCTGTTCCAGCGCGGCCAGACCCAGGTGCTCTCCATCTGCACCCTCGGCATGCTCAACGAGTGGCAGCGCCTCGACACCATCGAGCCCACCGACGGCAAGCGCTACATCCACCACTACAACTTCCCGCCGTATTGCACCGGCGAGACCGGCCGCATGGGCAGCCCCAAGCGCCGCGAGATCGGCCATGGCGCCCTCGCGGAGCGTGCCCTGCTCCCCGTGATCCCCTCCGAGGACGACTTCCCCTACACCATCCGCGTGGTGTCCGAGGTCATGGAGTCCAACGGCTCGTCCTCGATGGCATCCACCTGCGGCTCCACGCTCGCTCTGATGGACGCCGGCGTGCCGCTCGCGCGCCCCGTCTCGGGCGTTGCCATGGGCCTCATCCAGGAGGCGGGCAAGACCGTCGTGCTCACCGACATCCAGGGCCTCGAGGACTTCCTCGGCGACATGGACTTCAAGGTGTGCGGCACCACCAAGGGCATCACCGCCATGCAGATGGATAACAAGGCCACGGGACTGACCACCGAGATCTTCCGCCAGGCGTTCGCGCAGTCGCACGAGGGCCGCATGCACATCCTCGATGCCATGCTCGCCGAGATCGCAGGGCCGCGCGAGGCCACCAAGGACAGCGCGCCGCAGATCATCTCGCTCTCCATCCCCACCGATAAGATCCGCGACGTCATCGGCAGCGGCGGCAAGGTCATCCGCTCCATCCAGGAGGAGACCGGCGCCACCATCGACATCCAGGAGGACGGGACCGTCTTCATCGCGGGCGTGGGCAGCGCCGGTCACGACGCAGCCGAGCGCATCCGCCTCATCGTCAAGGTTCCCGAGGTGGGGGAGGAGTACACGGGCCGCGTCGTCTCCATCCAGCCGTTCGGCGCGTTCATCGAGCTGCTGCCCGGCAAGGACGGCCTGCTGCACATCTCCCGTGTGGCCCAGGGCCGCGTCGACAAGGTCGAGGATGTCCTCAACATCGGAGACGAGGTCAAGGTCAAGGTGCTCGATGTCGACGAGAAGGGCAAGATCAGCCTCGACCGTCTCGATAAGCCCGAGGCTCCGGCGGGCGCTGCGCGTCCCGGGCGCAACAGCGATAAGCGTGGCAACGACAAGGGCGACGGCCCCCGTCCGCGCCGCCGCCACAACGCCTAGGGGAGACGGCCTCAACAGGCGTCTTTCGACGCGGGTGTCGAATGCTGCGAGCGTTCGGCATCCGCGTTCGCTTTACAGCCCCTGGCACCAGAACGCCTTATTCCTGCGACTTGAGCCGCCAAACCGCCTTATTCCTAAGGACTAAGGCCTTCTGGTGCCAGAATCCGCAGGAATAAGGCGTTTCCGTGCCAGGGCATCGAGCCGGTGCGGGCGCTCTGACGCGTTCATGGAAACCGCGCTCGATGTGGAGTTCTATCTGCGTTTCGTATATACTTTTCAAAGATATAACGAACTTACACCACACCACGTGCTAAAACGTCGCACTGAAAGGAATCAAGCCTCACATGGCAAAAAAGCAACCACCCCTTAAGATCATTCCGCTTGGCGGTCTCGACGGCATCGGCAAGAACATGACCGTCTTCGAATACGGCAACGACATGTTTCTGCTCGATGCGGGCCTGATGTTCCCCGATGACGAGCAGCCCGGCATCGATCTCGTCCTGCCCGACTACACCTACGTGCTCGAGAACGAGCACAAGCTTCGCGGCATCGTGATCACCCACGGCCACGAGGACCATACGGGCGCCCTGCCGTACGTGCTCATGGATCTCAACACCACCGTTCCCGTCTACTCGTCCAAGCTCACTCTCGGCCTGATCGAGGGCAAGCTCGCCGAGCATAACATCAAGAACGTCCCCTTCCGCGAGGTCGCCAACGGCGACACCGTCAAGCTGGGAGCCTTCTCCATCACATTCTTCTCCATGACCCACTCCATTCCCGCCGGTTTCGGCTCCTTCATCAAGACGCCTGCGGGCACGGTGCTCCATACGGGCGACTTCAAGCTCGACCAGACGCCCATCGACGGCATCACGCCCAACTTCAACGCCATCAACGCCTTCGGCGCCGAAGGCGTGGACCTTCTGATGTCCGACTCCACCAACGCCACGGTCCCCGGCTTCACGGGCTCCGAGGCGGCCGTGGGCCCCACGCTGCGCCACATCATCAAGAACGCTCCCGGCCGCGTGTTCGTGGCGTCGTTCTCGAGCCACATCCACCGTCTCCAGCAGGTGTGCGATGCCAGCGTCTCCGTGGGCCGCAAGGTGGTCGTCACGGGACGCTCCATGATCACCAACACCAAGATCGCCCGCGAGCTCGGCTATCTCAAGATCGCCGATGCCAACATCATCGATGCCTACGACGTCGATCGCATTCCCGACGACCGCATCGTGGTGCTGTGCACGGGCAGCCAGGGAGAGCCGCTCTCCGCGCTCTCGCGCATGGCCAACGGCGAGCACAAGTCGCTTTCCATCCGCTCGTCCGACACGGTGATCATCTCGGCGACGCCGGTTCCCGGCAACGAGAAGAGCGTCACCTCCATCATCAACGCGCTCTCCAAGGTGGGCTGCGACATCCACGACAAGTCCAACGGGCTCGTGCACGTCTCGGGCCATGCGAGCCAGGAGGAGCTCAAGCTCGTCATGGCCATGACCAAGCCTACGTACTTCATGCCGGTTCACGGCGAGGCCATGCACCTGCGCGCGCACGCGCGTCTCGCCGAGCAGATGGGCGTGCCCTCCAAGCGCATCTTCATCATGGACAACGGAGATTCGCTCGAGATGCGTAATCACAAGGTGAGCCGCGGCGCGGGCATCGACTCGGGCGTCGTCTACGTGGACGGCCTCTCGGTCACCGACGCCAACCCCGTGGTGCTGCGCGACCGCCAGAAGCTCGCCCAAGACGGCATCATCACCTGCGTCGTCGCCCTCACGGGAAAGAAGCGCCGCATCAACGTGGTGCAGATCAGCGGCCGAGGCGTCTCCTTCGTCAACGACGAGGAGCTCATGTCCGGTGCGCGCACGCTCGTGCGCTCCACCATCGAGCGCCTGATCGCGCAGGAATCCCCGTCGCTCGAGTCGATGCGCAAGGACATGCGCAGCGCGCTTTCGAGCTTCATCTGGTCGCGAACGCACACCCGGCCCATGGTGATACCGGTGGTTATGGAGGTCTAAGGTTCCATGGCACAAAAACGCAGATCAAACGCAGCCTCTAAATCGAGCAGATCAAAGCAGTCCGCGCCCAAGCGCTCCCAGCGCGCATCGGCCGTCGATACGAGCTGGGATTCCACGCGCAACGACATCGTGGGCGTCGTGGTGGCGGTGCTCGCCATCGCCATGTTCATCTCGCTCATCAGCCCGTCTACGGCCATCGTCACGCGCACGGTCTCCGACGCGCTCGTGAGCTGCTTCGGCACGGGAGCCCTGCTGTTTCCCGTAGCCCTCTTCGTTTTTGCCGCGACCTTCTTCATCGATGAGGAGGGCCCCATCTCGGGCCGCGCCGCTCTCGGCTTGCTGCTCATCGTCCTCGCCATCCTGGCCCTGCTCTCCATCAACCTTCCCGAAGCCGCGCTCGCGCCCGACGCCGTCATAACCCCGGGCGTCCTCGAGGGCGCCGGAGGCTATGTGGGCGGCGGTATCGCCTGGCTCCTTCTCAAGCTCGTGGGTCCCGCCATCGGCAACGTCGTGCTCGCGGGCATGATCATTGCGGGCATCGTGGTGTGCGGCTTCTCCATCTCGGGCGTCGTCACGCGCCTGCGCATGAGAGCCTCCGAGGCAACGGAGGCCGCACGCGAGCGCCTCGAGCAGCGCAGGGAAGAGCGTGCGGAACGCGCTGCCGAGCAACGGGCCCGCGCCATGGCGCAGCAGGAAGCCCTCTTCGCCGACTCCGGCTCCTCCAAGACGTCCTTCATCGGAGAACGCAAGACGACGGTGCTCAAGCGCCAGCGTAGCCAGGCCAAGCTGCTCGATCCCGAGCTCGAGCCCGCTTCCGGCGCGCTGCCCTTCGACGACGATATGATCGACTACGCCGACACCACGCTGCCCGTGGAGCAGGCCGATGACGTCGAGACGGTCAAGCTCGACCGGAAGGCGAAGAAGAGGGAGAAGAAGCCGTCCAAGCAGGAGAACGTCCCCGCCTTTCTCGCGGGAGCGTCGGTCATCGCGCGCCCGGGCGACGGCGACGAGTCGTATCAGCTTCCGCCGCTCGACATCCTCGCCTCCAATCCCACCTCGTCCCAGTCGGCGACCAGCGACGACGAGCTCGCCGCCACCGCGCGCAAGCTCCAGTCCACGCTCGAGGAGTTCGGCCTGACCTCCAAGGTAACCGGTTGGACGGCGGGCCCCTCGGTCACCACCTTCAAGATCTCGCCGGGCGAGGGCGAGCGCGTGAACAAGATCACCAACCTCGAAGACGACATCGCCCTGTCGCTCGCCGCAAAATCGGTGCGCATCTTCGCGCCCATCCCCGGCACCTCGCAGGTGGGCATCGAGATCCCCAACGATGCCCGCAACTCCGTCCATCTGGCGGACGTCCTGCCGTTCGCGCAGGACGGCCCCCTCGAGGCCGCCTTCGGCCGCGACTCCGAGGGCAAGCCCATCGTGGTCGATCTCGCCACGCTGCCGCACCTGCTCGTCGCCGGCACCACCGGTTCGGGCAAATCGGTCATGCTCAACTCCATCGTCATGTCGATCCTCATGCGCGCCACGCCCGATCAGGTGCGCCTGATCATGGTCGATCCCAAGCGCGTCGAGTTCACGGGCTACGCGGGCCTTCCGCACCTCTACGTCCCCGTGGTCACCGAACCGCGCCAGGCGGCGAGCGCGCTGCAGTGGGGCGTCACCGAGATGGAGCGGCGCCTCAAGGTGTTCGAGCACTACAAGGTGCGCGACATCAAGTCGTACAACAAGGTCATCACGAGCGGCAAGTTCGAGGAATCCGAGAACAAGCCCGTCCACATGCCCTATTTCGTCATCGTCATCGACGAGCTCGCCGACCTCATGATGGTGGCGGGCAAGGACGTCGAGAGCTCCATCGTGCGCATCGCGCAGCTCGGCCGTGCGGCGGGCATCCACCTCATCGTGGCCACGCAGCGCCCCTCGGCCGACGTGGTCACCGGCCTCATCAAGGCCAACATCGACAACCGCGTGGCCCTCTCGGTCGATAACGGCATGAACTCCCGCATCATCCTCGACCAGACCGGCGCCGAGCGGCTGTTGGGCAACGGCGACATGCTGATCAAGCTGCGCGGGCGCAGGCCCAAGCGCGCGCAGGGCTGCTTCGTCTCAGACGAGGAGATCGAGAAGACCGTCGAATTCATCCGCACCCAGGCTGCGGCCGACTACCACGAGGATATCCTGTCGCTCGTGGCACCCTCCCAGCCCGGAGCGGCGGGCGATCCCGAGAACCGCGATGACGATCCCCTCGTGTGGGAAGCTGCGAAGATTGTCGTGGAATCCCAGTTGGGTTCCACGTCCGGGCTGCAACGTCAGCTCGCTGTAGGGTACGCTAGAGCTGGTCGTATCATGGACATGCTCGAGGCCAAGGGCGTCGTAGGACCGCCCAACGGCTCCAAGCCCCGTGATGTCCTGCTCGATGCCGAAGGCTTGGAGGAGCTTCGCCAGGCCGAGGCGCACTATCGGGAGGTTGAGTAACGTGGCTCGCCTAAGGTTTTCCGAAACGCTCAGCAACAAGCGCAGGGAGCTCGGTTTGACGATCGAGCAGGCGTCATCGGTTCTCAAGCTGAAGGAATCGGTTCTCATCGCGTTCGAGGAAGGCGATTTCGAGAACATGCCCAAGAGCGGCTACGCCCAGGGCATGCTCGCCTCGTACGCCCGCTACCTGGGCCTGTCTCCGCGCGAGATCGTCGATATGTACTCCGAGGAGCTGTACGAGTACATCCACGGATCCTCGTCGCACGATCTGCGCCGACGCACCCGCGACACGCGCTCGGGCCGCATCATCGAAGGCTACGACGTTCCCAACGAGAGCGAATCGCGGCCTAAGGCATATGTGCAGCTGCAGTCCTACCTGCCGACCGCCGGCGGTCCCATGGGCGATTACGGCGCCTTCGCCACCACCTCGGGCGTGCACGCGCGCACGACCGGCGCCGCCGTTCCCATGTCCACGTCCATGCCGGGCGCGAACTCTCCCTATGGATCCGATTATGCCGCGAGCCGCGCCGACGAGACCGTTTACGGGGCCGATCGGCCCCGCACCGCTGCAGGACGGCGCCGCGACGGCGACGGGCAGCGCAGGAACGGACGGGCGCTGCGCCGTGACGACATCACCACGCGCAGCGTCCTGCGCGACCAGTATCGCGACGATCGCGCCTTCGACAGCGAGGCCGTGCCCTATGAGGCCGCATCCTCCCAGGCAGGGCGCAGATCGGCGCATACTATCGCCTCCATCGAGCGCCCCAACATCGACCGCACGCGCATGCGCCCGCATGATCCGTACGGACGCCGCGACGGCCAGCCTTCCGCAGACGGCGTCGTGGGCGCCATCGTCAGCTGGTTCAGCGATGCCCGCCATGCGCTCTTCACGATCGTGGTCGCCCTCGGGCTCATCCTCACGGTCATCGCGATCTTCTCCATCAAGAGCTGCGTCTCCAACACCGGCACGGAGGTCGAGGCCGGCCGCACCGTGGGCGTCACCCCCGCGCAGACCGACGACGGCGCCGATGCCGCCGACGGAACGGCGGCCGATGCGGGGGATGGCGCAAGCGAGCAGACGCCCGCCGCACCCGTCGTGGCCGACAAACCCGAGGAGCCTACCGTCGTGACGGTGCGGGTCACCGTGGCCGACGGCCAGGTTTCGTGGCTCGAGATCACGGCAGATGGGGAGAGCGTCATCGCCGATACCGTCAACGGCCCTTGGGAGCAGACTTTCGACGTCAAGAACCAGCTCGTCGTACGCGCAGGCGATACCTCCGCCGTGAGCGTCTTCGTCAATGGCGAGCAGCGCCAGTTCGAGATGAAGACCTCGGGCGTGGGCACCATCACCGTCGACGGACCGCCTCAGCCGGCGACCGTCAACGATAAGAAGGACGACTCCGCTTCCGCCGAGACTCCCTCCGCCGATGAGCCCGCTTCCGATGAGCAGCCCGCCGCAGAACCCGCCGAAAGCGAGGAGAAGCCCTCGACGAACACCGACGGCGACGAGTACCAGTACACCTATAATGGGTACGACATCTACATCGACCACACCAACGGCAACCTCTACTGCATCGATCCCGAGACGGGCGCCAAGCTCAACCCCGCGGACGGCACGCCGTACGTGGGCTGATCGGAAAGGACGCTCCATGGCCAAGGATTCGAGTTTCGACATCGTGTCCGATGTCGATATGCAGGAAGTCGATAACGCGTATCAGCAAACCGTGCGCGAGCTCGCGCAGCGCTACGACCTCAAGGGGTCGGGCGCTGCCATCGAGTTCTCACGCAAGGACGGCAGCTTTCTCATCACGGCGCCCTCCGATTTCGTGGCGGGCCAGGTGGTCGATGTGCTCGGCTCCAAGCTCGTGCGTCGCGGCATCGACCTCGCCGCGCTGCGCATGGATGCGCCCCAGCCTGCGGCGGGCATGTCGGTCCGCCAGGAGGGACGCATGGTGAGGGGCATCGACGCCGACACCGCCAAGCGCATCTCGAAGGATATCCGCGACTCGAAGCTCAAGGTCAAGGCGGCCATCGAAGGCGAGAAGCTCCGCGTGAGCTCTCCTTCGAAAGACGCCCTCCAGGCGGTCATCGCCTTTCTGCGCGAGCAGGACTATGGCCAGCCCCTCCAGTTCGAGAACTACCGTTAGGGGTTCCATGCGCGTTCTCTACATCACGCTCGGCTGCGCCAAGAACGAGGTCGATACCGACCGCATGCGCGCGTTGCTCTGCGCGGCGGGCTTCGGCGAGGCGCAGGATGCGGGGGAGGCGGACGTCGCCATCGTCAACACCTGCTCCTTCCTCGCATCGGCAACCGCCGAGTCCATCGAGACCACCCTCGCGCTCGCCGATGAGGTCTCGCGCGGCGTGCGCGCCGCTCCCATCATCATGTGCGGCTGCGTTCCCTCGCGCTATGCGGGCGAGCTTTCGGAAGAGCTGCCCGAGGTTGCGGCCTTCGTGCGCCACGACGAGGAAGACGGCATCGTGTCGACGGTGCGTGGCGTCCTCGGGCTCGACGCATCCGCATGCGCCGCTTCGGGCGTTCTCCGCACCGTCGAGGGGGCGAGCGCCTATCTCAAGGTCTCCGATGGCTGCAACCGCTTCTGCTCCTTCTGCGCCATACCCTATATCCGGGGCCGCTACGCCTCGCGTCCGCTCGACGAGCTGCTCGCCGAGGCCTCCTCGCTGCTGCGCGGCGGCGTGCGCGAGCTGGTGCTCATCGGACAGGACACCGGCATCTGGGGGAGCGACTTCGAAGATCCCTCCACGCTCTCCGAGCTGCTCGCGGCCATGAATGCGCTTGCCGAACCCTATGGGGCGTGGATCCGCGTGCTCTACCTGCAGCCCGAGGGCATGACCGAGGAGCTTATCGCCGCCATACGCGATCTTCCCTGCGTGCTGCCCTACATCGACATACCCATCCAGCACTGCTCCGCGCGCGTGCTGCGCTCCATGAACCGCTCCGGGTCCGCCCAGCAGCTGCGCGACCTGTTCGCACGCCTGCGTCGGGAGATTCCCGGCATGGTGCTGCGGTCCACGGCCATGGCGGGCTTTCCGGGCGAGACGGATGCGGAAGCCGATGAGCTCGCGGGCTTCCTCGAGGCCGAATCGTTCGATTATTGCTCGGTGTTCGCGTTTTCCCCCGAAGAGGGAACCCGTGCGGCGCGGCTTGCAGGCCAGATTCCCGACGACGTCAAGCTCGAGCGCACCCAGCGTCTGCTCGATATCGCGGAGCAATCCGGCTTCGCTGCGACCGCCTCGCACATCGGGGAGGTTGCGAACGTTATCATTGACGGTGTCGAGCAGACCGATGACGGATACGAGCTGATCGGGCACACCTGGTTCCAAGCGCCCGACTCCGACGGCGTCGTCCATATCGAGGACGGCGAGGCGGCTGTGGGGGATATCGTGACCGTCGAGCTCGTCGACTCGTTCTGTTACGAGTTGGTCGGCCGCATCATCGACGAAGGATAGGGGAGTCCTATGGCTGAGCGCAGATCCGGCATCGCAACTCCGGCGAACATCGTCACGATCGCACGCGTCGTGTGCGTCCCCCTTTGGCTTGCCATCGCCGAGGCGGTGCCCGCAGGCGATGGAACGTCCTTCTCATGGGGTGCGTTCATCGTATTCCTGCTCTACGTCGCCCTCTCGTTCACCGACAAGGCCGACGGCTACTTGGCGCGCAGCCGCAACGAGGTGACCACGTTCGGGAAGTTCCTCGATCCCATCGCCGATAAGCTCGAGGTCGTCGTCGTGCTCTCCTTCCTGCTGGTGCGCGGCATGTGCTCGCCGTGGGTCATGCTCGTGGTCGTGGCGCGCGAGTTCCTCGTGTCGGGGTTGCGCATGGTCGTCGCCGCGCAGGGAACCGTCATCGCCGCATCCAACCTGGGCAAGGCGAAGACCGCCATCACGATGATCGCCCTCGGCGGATACCTGCTCCATGCCGCATTGCCCGCAGGGCCCGTTGCAACGGTGCTCCACACCCTGAACATCGTGCTCATGGCGGCTGCGGTGGCGCTCACGGCCTGGTCGGGCATCGATTACTTCGTCAAATCCTGGCCCGCTCTCAGCAGCATGGAGTAGCCGTGGCCTTCTCCCGTGCCATCTGCAACCGCGCTGCAAAGGCGCTCGAGCTCGCGCGCGGCAAGGGCATGCGCCTCGCATGCGCCGAGTCGTGCACGGGCGGCCTCGTCGCTGCCGCGCTCACCGAGATTCCGGGTTCGTCCGACACGTTCGCAGGCGGCATCGCAAGCTACATGCTCGATGTCAAGGAGCATGTTCTCGGCGTTTCGCCGCGCATCCTGTATGAGGACGGCAGGGGGGCCGTTTCGTCAGAATGCGCCGAGGCCATGGCCGAGGGTGCCGTTCGGGTCATGAGAGCCGATTTCGCTATCTCGGTCACCGGGATAGCGGGTCCGGGCGGGGCGGAGCCGGGAAAGCCCGTGGGAACCGTCTGGTTCGGTTGGACGGGGCCCGACGGGACATCGAGCGAATGCGCCCTGTTCTCAGGCAGCCGCAGCGAGGTCCGCGCCCGTGCGCTCGCTCGTGCGCTCGACATCATGTGTGAACGGCTTGCGTAATCGGATCTTTCCGTTTTCCGACCGCACGCTGCGGACGTTCCTTCGCTTGCCGCTGTTTCGACAGCTCGGGTGCGGTGCGCGCGATGCAGCCTGAAGCGATGCGAAAGGCTCCCGCATGCGCGCTGTCAGCCTCCCGCAAGATTCATCGCCTATGCTGTACGAAGAGCTGTTGACTACGAACGGTTGTTCGTATACTATCGAATGAGTCGAAAGGCAGGAGCATCCATGGCAAAGACAAAGCAACCCGTCCAAACCGTCAAGCCCATCACCGAGACCGCGGAGCGCGACAAGGCCATCGAGGCCGCTCGGAAGGAGATCGAGGGCAAGTACGGTGCCGGCGCCATCATGCGCTTCGGCGACGATGACGCACAGCTCGAGATCGAGGGCATTCCCACGGGTTCGCTCGCGCTCGACGTCGCGCTCGGCATCGGCGGCGTTCCGCGCGGTCGCATCGTCGAGATCTACGGTCCCGAGTCCTCGGGCAAGACCACGCTCTCGCTCGAGATCCTCGCCGAGGCCCAGGCGCTCGGCGGCGTCGTCGCGTTCATCGACGCCGAGCATGCGCTCGACCCGGGCTATGCTGCCCGCGTCGGGGTCGACATCGACGACGTGCTCATCTCCCAGCCCGATTCAGGCGAGCAGGCGCTCGAGATCTGCGACATGCTCGTCAAGTCGGGCGCCATCGACGTGGTCGTCATCGACTCCGTCGCCGCGCTCGTGCCGCGCGCCGAGATCGAGGGCGAGATCGGCGATGCCACGGTGGGCGCACAGGCCCGCCTCATGAGCCAGGCGCTCCGAAAGCTCGCCGGTTCCCTGTCCAAGTCCAATACCACCTGCATCTTCATCAACCAGATCCGCGAGAAGATCGGCGTGTTCTACGGCAATCCCGAAACAACGCCGGGAGGCAGGGCGCTGCGCTTCTTCGCATCCGTGCGCATGGAGATCCGCCGCGTCGACAGCATCAAGAAGGATGGCGAGGTCGTCGGCAACCGCGTGCGCGTCAAGGTGGTCAAGAACAAGGTCGCGCCCCCTTTCAAGCAGGCGGAGTTCGACATCATGTACGGCACGGGCATCTCCAAGGAGGGCAACATCCTCGACATGGCCGTCGAGTGCGGCTGCATCGATAAGATGGGCAGCTGGTACGCCTATGGCGATGAACGCCTCGGCCAGGGTCGCGAGGCTGCAAAGGAGTTTCTGCGCGTCAATCCGCATCTGCTCGCCGAGATCGAGGAGAGCGTCCGCAAGAAGGTCGGCCTTGAGTTCGACGACGATGAGGTGGGGTCCCCCGTCGTGCTCGATGCCGAGCAGGCCCCGCAGGCCTAGCGCCGTAACCCCGCACCTGTGGCAGAAACGCTTTCCATAACCATCGAGGTGCCCGATTCACGCGGTCGGTCCCTTGGGCGCGTTAAACCCAAGGGGCTGGTCTCCGCTCAATTCGGCTCATCGTCCGAGCGCCTTAACGTGCCTGCTTCCGTCGCACGCGCCCTCAAGAAGCTTCAAGACAACGACGAGCTGCATCCCGCAAGCATGGCAGCATTGCGCTCTCTGGTGGCAGACATCGAGGAAGCGTGCGCGTGGAAGCGTCTGCTGGGCCTCATCAACATGCGCGACTACTCCGCTCACGATGCCGCGGCAAAGCTCGGCGACGACGGGTTCTCCCGTGCGGTCCGAGCAAGCGTTCTCGAGCGCGCCGAGCGTCTCCGCCTTATCGACGATGCGCGCTTCGGCGAGGTCTTCATCCGCAGTAAGATCAATGCTGGATGGGGGAGGGAGCGCATTCAACGTGAACTTGAACGTAAGGGTGTTCCGGCTGCATCCGTTCCCGGTTGGCCCGACGAGTTCTTCTCCGATGAGCTCGACTACGAGCGTGCCTACGCCATCGCTTCCCGAAAGGTTCTCAACGGCAAGAACGACTTTCAAAAGCTCATGAGGCTCCTCGCCTCAAAGGGCTATGCGCCCGCGCTTGCCCACCGCGTCGCCCACGACATCCTCGAAGCGGCACATGCGTCCGCTATATCGCGTTCTAACTGCGATGATTATGTAGAGTAATTGACTTTGTCTTAACAGGACCCTACTATAGAGATGCTTTAAGGCGTATTCCGTCTTTTGCATGGCTCAAGACGTTTTTTCATATGAGATATGCGGCTCTAACCGCAGATACCACATGCAGGATGTGCATACCTCTTACAGCGGGTTCCTATGCATGGCATAGGTCTCCTGAACAAACCTACCAACAAACGTTACCTGAGGAGCAATCATGGAATGGATGTATGCAGTTATCGTTGGCTTGGTATGTGCTGCGCTGGCGGCCTTCATCACCTATCGCTATGCGCAGAGCAAGACCAACGCCCGCGTCGTCAACGCCGAAGCCAAGATCGATGAGGCCAACCGCACCGCAGAGCGCATCGCCGCCGAGGCCGCGCGCCATGCCGAGACGGCCAAGAAGGAAGCCGTCCTCGAAGCCAAGGAGCAGATCATCGCCCTCAAGACCGCTTCAGAAGCGGAGGAGAAGCGGCGCAAGAAGGAGCTGCAGACCCTCGAGAACCGCATCATGCAGCGCGAGGAGACCCTCGACCATCGCAGCGAGTCGCTCGACAAGCGCGAGCACCAGCTCTCCAGCCTCGCCGGCCAGCTCGACAAGCGCGAGCGCGACCTCGACGAGCTCAACGTCAAGCAGTCCGCCGAGCTCGAGCGCATCGCCGGCCTCAGCAAGGAAGAGGCCCATGACGAGCTGCTCGCCCGCGTGCGCGCCGATGCCGTGCGCGAGGAGGCCCAGATCCTGCGCGAATCCGAGATGCGCGTGCGCGATCAGGCCGATAAGACGGCCCGCGAGATCATCTCAACCGCCATCCAGCGCTGCGCCGCCGACCAGGCAGGCGAGATCACCGTCACGTCGGTCCACATCCCCTCCGACGACCTCAAGGGCCGCATCATCGGCCGTGAAGGCCGCAACATCCGCACCTTCGAGCAGGTTTCCGGCGTCAACCTCGTCATCGACGACACGCCCGAGACCGTCGTGCTCTCCAGCTACGACCCGGTCCGCCGCGAAACGGCGCGCGTGGCCCTCGAGAACCTCATCGCCGACGGCCGTATCCACCCTGCCCGCATCGAGGAGCTCTACAAGAAGGCGGAGACGCTCGTGAACGAGCGCGTGCGCGAGGCGGGCGAGCAGGCTGCCTTCGACGCCGGCATCCACGATCTGCATCCCGAGCTCATCAAGACGCTCGGGGCGCTGCGCTATCGCACGTCGTTCGGCCAGAACGTCCTGCAGCACTCCATCCAGGTGTCCACGCTGTGCGGCATCATGGCATCCGAGCTCGGGCTCGACGCCGCCCCCGCCAAGCGCGCCGGGCTCCTGCACGACCTCGGCAAGGCCATCGACCACGAGATCGAGGGTCCGCATGCCGTGATCGGCGCCGATCTGGCCCGTCGCTACGGCGAGAAGCCCAACATCGTCCATGCGATCGAGGCGCACCATGCCGACGTCGAGCCCGACACCGTGCTCGATGTGCTCGTCATGGCCGCCGACGCCATCTCCGCGGCGCGCCCCGGCGCCCGCCGCGAGTCGGCCGAAACCTACATCAAGCGCCTCGAGAAGCTCGAGGAGATCTCGAACTCCTATACCGGCGTCGAGCGCACCTACGCCATGCAGGCCGGTCGCGAGCTGCACGTGATGGTCGAGCCCGAGAAGATCACCGATGCCCAGGCAACGGTGCTCGCGCACGACATCGCCAAGCAGATCGAGGACGAGATGGAGTATCCCGGCCAGGTCCGCGTCGTCGTCATCCGCGAGTCGCGCGCCGTCGACGTTGCCAAATAACCTTCCATGGCGGCTGCTTCAGAAGATCTTGCGAGCTTCGTCGAAGCCACCTGCGGGGGCGGCGCGTTGCGCGTCGAGGAGAACCTCGGCGCGGGCTACGTCAGGCTCCGCGTTGCCGAGGCGGAGCGTCGCCAGGCCAAACACGATATCCGGTGCATCGAGGATATCGTCATCGAGATGCTGCGCAACGCCCGCGATGCGGGCGCGCGGCATATCTATGTGGCTTCATGGCGCGAGGGCGACATGCGCTCCCTCGTCATGCTCGACGATGGAGCGGGCATACCCTCCACGATGCACGATAAGATATTCGATGCCCGCGTCACATCCAAGCTCGAGAGCGTTCATGTGGACCGCTGGGGCGTCCATGGGCGCGGCATGGCGCTCTTCTCGGTGAAGGAGAACGTCGAGAGCGCCCGCGTGCTCTCATCGGCTCCCGGCAAGGGGGCGGCCATCAAGGTGGTTGCGAACGCCTCCCAGCTTACCGAGCGTGCCGACCAATCAACCTGGCCCGTCATCGCACAGGACGACGAGGGCAACGATGCCTGCGTTCGCGGCCCCCACAACATCATCCGCACCTGCGCCGAGTTCGCGCTCGAGGAGCGGGGGACCTGCGAGGTCTACCTGGGATCCGCCGCAGAGATCGTGGCGACGGCGCACGCGCGCGCACCGCGCCCGTCCTCCGACACCGACCTGCTCTTCATCGACGACCTCTCAGAGCTCGGCGTGCTCACGCGCCTGCGCGTGGCGGGGGATGCCCGCGAACTGCTCGAACAGGCCCTTGCGCTCGGCCTCGACATGTCGGAGCGCACCGCTCACCGCATCATCTCAGGCCAGATCAAGCCGCTGCGCAGCGTCGCCGCCCAACTCTGCAAAGCGGCCTCTCCTCAACCTCATGCTGAGGTCGACCTTTTGCGCGCCCGCAAGGGCATGAAGATGAGTGCAGAAGACAAGGAGGCGTTCGCGCTCGAGATGGAAAAGGCCTTCTCGTTCGTACGCGAGCGCTATTACGTTCGGCTTGCAGCCGACCCCAAGGTGCATGTTTCGGCCAACAAGATCACCGTCACCTTCGATATGGAGGATGCTGACTGATGCAAGCGCATGTATTCTGCGCTTTTCGCTTTTCAAATCCTCGGTTAACGACTACCATTGACTCTGCTCATCACATTCGATCCCGAAATGCACAATGCGACATCAGCAACGCGCAGGAGACACAGCATGGATTACTTGAAGGTTTCATCCAAATCCTCGCCCGCATCCGTAGCCGGTGCCATCGCCGGATTGGTTAAGGATGAGGTTCCCGTCAACATCCAGTGTGTCGGCGCGGGCGCTGTGAACCAGGCCGTCAAGGCCATGGCCATCGCACGCGGCTTCCTCATTCCCACGGGCGTCGACATCTCCTGCGCTCCCACGTTCTCCGACATAGAGATCGGCGGCGAAAGCCGCACCGCCATCCGGTTCGCCGTATACGTGCACCGACTCGTTCCGGCATCGCATGCATCCGAGCCCACCGACGATACGTATGGGGTGTATGCGTAGATGACGAGCCCCCTGCTTGTCGGTAAGACCTATCTTGTAAAGACCTTCGGCTGCCAGATGAACATGCACGACACCGAGCGCGTCTCGGGTCTGCTCGATTCATGCGGCTGCAACGAGGTGTCCACGCCCGAGGATGCCGATATCGTGGTGTTCATGACCTGTTGCGTGCGCGAGAACGCCGACCAACGCCTCTACGGGCAGGCGTCGGCTTTGGTCAGCGCGGCGGCGCCTCCTTCGGGAAAGCGCGTGGTCGCCATCGGCGGCTGCATCGCCCAGCGCGACGGAGAGCGCCTCACGGCCCATGTTCCCGCATGCGACGTCGTCTTCGGCACGAGTGCGCTCCACATGCTTCCCAGCCTGCTCGAGCAGGCGTTCGCCGCCGATGAACGGCGCGTCTTCGCGAGCACCGACGAGGATCCCGAGGCTTTCTCGACGAGCCTTCCCGCACGCCGTGCCCAGGCCTTCCATGCATGGGTGCCCATCATGTACGGATGCAACAATTTCTGCACCTACTGCATCGTGCCCCATGTGCGCGGGCGCGAGCGCGGCCGCATCTTCGAGACGATCGTCTCCGAATGCTCGCATCTTGTCGAAGAGGGCGTGCGTGAGATCTGCCTGCTCGGTCAGAACGTCAACTCCTATGGGCGCGACTTGTACGGCGCCCCGCGCTTCGCCGACCTCATCCGCGCGGTGGGGGAGACGGGCATCGAGCGCCTGCGCTTCACCTCGTCCAATCCCAAGGACCTGTCCGATGAGGTCATCGTCGCCATGGCGCAGACGCCTGCCGCGATGCCCCATCTGCACCTCGCGGTTCAAAGCGGTTCCACGCGCATCCTCAAGGCCATGAACCGGGCGTATACGCGCGAGCAGTACCTCGACCTCGTGAAGCGCCTCAGAGCTGCCATGCCGGACCTTGCGCTCACCACCGACATCATCGTCGGCTTCCCGGGCGAAACCGAGGAGGATTTCCTCGACACGCTCTCGCTCGTCGAGGAGGCGCGGTTCTCGGGAGCGTTCACCTTCATCTATTCGAAGCGTCCCGGCACGCCTGCGGCGAACATCGTCGACACCACGCCGCTCGAGGTCATCCAGGACCGCTTCGACCGGCTCGCCCGTCGTGTCGAGGACCTCAGCTGGCAGGCCAACCAAGCCGACCTGGGGACGCGCGTCGAGGTGCTCGTGGAGTCCATCTCCAAGCGCGATGACGCCGTGATGGTGGGCCATAGCGCCAAGAACCGGACCGTGCACTTCCCGCTGCCGGCCCGGTTCTCGTCCGAGCAGCTCGTCGGCACGATCTGCACCGTCGAGGTGGATCGCGCACGCACCTGGTACCTTGCGGGCACGATGGTCGGTGAGCCGCGATGATGCCGGGACGGCCCCTCGCATGCATCGTGGGGCCCACCGCTTCGGGCAAGAGCGCCGTCGCCGAGCAGGTTGCCCTGCTCATATCGGGTGAGATCGTTTCGATCGACGCCATGCAGATCTACCGGAGCATGGACATCGGAACCGCCAAGGTGCCGCCTGAGCAGCGCCTGCGCCCCCTCCATATGGTCGATGTGTGCGCGGTGGATGAAAACTACTCGGTCGAGCGTTTCCAGGCCGAGGCACGCGCCTGCATCGATGCGCTGCTCGCGCAGGGCATCCCTCCCGTCCTCTGCGGCGGCACGGGGCTCTATCTCAACGCCGTAATCGATGAGATGGACTTTCCCTCGGGATACCGAGGGGATGAGCGCCGAGCGCGCTACGAGGAGCTTGCACGCACCGAGGGGGCGGCGTATCTGCACGGCGAGCTTGCCCGGCGCGACCCGGCGAGCGCCGAGGCGATCCATCCCAACAACGTGCGCCGCACCATCCGCGCGCTCGAGATGTGCGATGAGGGCGCAAGCTACGCCGCATCGCTCACCTCCCTGCATAGGCGCGCGCCGCACTATCCGGCGCGCATCTTCGGGCTCGACGTACCCCGCGATCTTCTCTACAGGCGCATAGACCGCCGCGTCGACGAGATGTTCGATGCGGGACTCGTCGGAGAGGTCGAGCAGCTCGCTTCGCGCGGGCTTTCCGCACGCACAACGGCAGGACAGGCCATAGGGTACAAGGAGATCCTCAAAGCCCTGTCCGGCGCCATGACGATGGACGAGGCCCGCGCCGCCATCAAGACGAATACCCGGCGCTATGCCAAGCGCCAGCTTTCCTGGTTCAGACACGATGAACGCGTCACGTGGATCGATATGGGCGACGCAAGCGTTCGATCGGCCGCGCAACGCATCGCACAGGAGGTGGAACATGCCGCGCTTTGAACTTCATGACACCGTGCCCGTGCCCGAGCGGGCGATCCTCGTGGGCGTCGATCTGGGGAAATCGGAGTGGTCGCTCGAGGATTCCATGGCCGAGCTGGGGCGCCTTGCCGAGACCGACGGAGCCGTCGTGGTGGGCAGCCTCACGCAGAAGCTCGATGCGCCCGTACCCAAGACCTTCATCGGCAAGGGCAAGGTCGATGAGATCGTAGCCGCGGTCCGCGCACTCGAGGCCGATGCGGTCATCTTCGATGACGTGCTCACGCCCTCGCAGCAGTTCAACCTCGAGAAGATCGTGGGCGAGCCCACGAAGATCATCGACCGCACCGCCCTCATCCTCGATATCTTCGGCCAGCATGCCAAGACGAGCGAAGGACGCATGCAGGTTCAGCTCGCGCAGCTCACCTACGTGCTGCCGCGTTTACGTGGCATGTGGAGCCACCTGGTGGGCGAGCAGACGCGCGGCGGGATCGGAAGCCGTTTCGGCCAGGGAGAGAGCCAGCTCGAGGTGGACCGCCGCCTTATCCGCAAGCGCATCTCCACCCTCAAATCCGAGCTCGCGCAGCTCGAGAAGCGCCGCGACGTGCAGGCGAAGGCGCGCTGGGATTCCGGCGTGTACCGCGTCGCGCTCGTGGGCTATACCAATGCGGGGAAATCGACCCTCTTAAACGCCCTGACCGGAGCCGACGTGTATGCCCACGATGAGCTGTTCGCCACGCTCGACCCCACGACGCGCGCCCTCGATCTCGAAGAGGGACGCAAGATCACCCTCACCGACACGGTCGGGTTCATCCAGAAGCTGCCCACGATGCTGGTGGAGGCGTTCAAATCAACGCTTGCCGAGGCCCGCGCCGCCGACCTCATCCTGCTCGTGTGCGATGCCTCCGATCCCAACTTCCGCCTGCAGATAACGGCTGTCGATAACGTGCTCGCGGAGATCGGGGCAGCGGAGATCGCGCGGTGCCTCGTGTTCAACAAGTGCGATCTGCTCGACGAGGCCGATCGGGAAGCGCTTGAGCGCGATTATCCGCAGGCGCAGTTCATCTCGGCGCTCGAGGGCAGAGGGCTCCGCGGCCTGCTCCACCGTATCGCGCGCGAAGCATCGGAGGGCGATACCGTGATGACCGTGCGCATTCCCTACGATAAGGGCATGCTCATCAAGATGATGCATGAACGATGCCAGACCGTACGCGAGCACTATGAGGAGGAGGGCCTGGTGGCGACGGTGCTTGCCTCGGAGCGCATGGCCGCTATGCTAGCGCCCTATCGCTATGGAGATGACGTGGGCGACCAGCAGTAGCACGGGCTGGTGCAGCACGTATATGGGAAGCGCGTAGCGGCCCACCGCTTCGAGCGGAGCGATGGAGAACCTCCACAGCGGATGGGTGTAGCCCTCGCGCTTCCACGTGAGCCCGAGCGACCATCCGGCGAGGTAGAGGAAGAAGTAGGGGATGGGCGGATAATAGTCGGCCGAGATGAAATCCGGACCCGGGAAGCCGAGCCAGGAGAACAGCCCCGTGTGATAGATTGCACGGGGAATGCGGGCGATCTGGATGCCGAACAGCGAGATGGCGCCGTTCGGCACGCTGAGAGCAAGCAGGAATGCGATGAAGAACGCCGCCGCCCATGCGTAGCCTTGGGGGGAGAACCCCAAGCTGGAAAGGCAGGCGGCGAACAATGTGCAGAACCCCATGCAGTAGATGATGCCGTAGCTGATCTCGACGCTCGCATCGATGAGCGAGGTAACGCGGTAGATGCCGAGCGCGACGATGAGGTAGATGCCGGCGCGCCGGTAGTTGCTGCGCGAAAACGTGCACATGGCACCGGCGATGAGCAGAAACGTCCATGAGATGGACGCCCGCCATATGTTGACGGGCGTCGTGAAGAACAGGTTGGACGGGATCACGCCCGCGATGAACACGAGGTCATATACCGCATGGAAGAGCACCATGGATACAACGGAGCATCCGCGGAGCGTATCGAACAGGCGAACGCGCACAGAAGCCGCATCCGATGATGAGCGGGTGTTGGCACCGGACGGCATGGCTTAGGACATGGAGCGGATGAGGGCCGTGACCTTGCCGAGGATGAGGACGTCTTTGACGTAGATGGGCTCCATGGCATCGTTCTCGGGCTGGAGGCGGATGCGATCCTTCTCGCGATAGAACGTCTTGACGGTTGCGGAGTCGTCGACCAGAGCGACGACGATCTCGCCGTTGTGGGCGTCTTGCTGCTGCTTGACCACGATGTAGTCGCCATCGAAGATGCCGGCGTTGATCATGGACTCGCCGTTGACGCGCAGGATGAAGGAGCTTGCATCGCCGACGAGCGAGGTAGGGAGGGTGAGGTTCTCCTCGATGTTCTGCTCGGCGAGGATGGGCACGCCGGCGGCCACGCGCCCCACGAGCGGCAGCGAGATGCTGTTGCCGTTGAGATCTTGGGTGACGGAGCCGAGTTTGACGGGGGCGTCTTGAGACTGCTTGGTGACGTCGATGGTGCGGGGCTTCTTGGGATCGCGTGTGATGAGCGAGAGCTCCTCGAGCGCTTTGAGGTGCATGTGCACCGTGGAGGGGGACTTGAGCCCCACGGCGGAGCCGATCTCGCGAACCGAGGGGGGATACCCATGGCTCTCGGCATAGGAGAGGATGTAGTCGTAGATTGCGGCTTGCCGCTTGCTGAGTTTACCGTGTGCCATGTCCCAACCTCCTTGTGTCTCTGAGGTGATTGTATATCATGTTCGGATAAGACGCAAACAAATGTTCTATATTTTCCTTGACTCGAACATATGTATCGATAATACTATAAAACAGATGTTCGGAAACACGCGTTCTGCTTCAGTTCGTGTCCGGCGCCTGGGTTATACCTTACTCAAGCAGAACGATCGCATTGGAGGAGTCGAAGATGAACCGTACCGCCAGCAACGCCTATCCAACGCAGGGTTCCTCGGCCCTTGCGCCGCGTCGCAGCACCTTCACCGTCTACGAGGGCTTCCGTCGCCCTCATGCCGAGCGTGCCTCGGCCGAGGAGCCCCGGGAACAGCTCGCTCCCATCCAAAAGCTCCAGGCGCTCGTGCTCATCGTCGCGGTCTTCGTCGCGCTCGGCCTCACGCTGGTTTTGTCCAACGCTCGGCAAGCGCGCAGCTTCAACGAGACGTTCTCATCCATGCCCCGCATCACCGTCACCGTGCGCCCGGGCGATTCCCTGTGGTCCATCGCACAGGATCATGCTCCTTCCGGCACCAGCACCGCATCCGTCGTGCGCTGGATCTCCCAGGAGAACAACCTCGACTCATCATTCATCATGGCGGGCCAGACCCTCATCGTGCCTGCGCCGAACGAGGGAGCCCGCACGTAGGGCTTACGTATGAGATGCGCGTGCATCGCCGGGTGTGCTATGGTGCATACATACTCGATCACATGGGGGTATGTATGCGTTGTCCAAAATGCGGTTGCGAGAACCTCAAGGTTGTCGATTCGCGTCCATCCGAGAGCATCGACGCCATCAGGCGTCGTCGTGAGTGTGAAGCGTGCGGCTATCGTTTCACCACCTACGAACGGCGCGAGGAGATGCCTTTGGTCGTCATCAAGAAGGACGGGCGCAGAGAGCCGTTCGACCGTCAGAAGCTCATGCGCGGGCTGCTCACGGCAACCGTCAAGCGCAACATCCCCATCACGCAGCTCGACGCGCTCATCTCTTCCATAGAAGACTCCCTGCGCGATCAGGGCACCACCGAGATCACCTCCGACGAGCTGGGCAACAACGTGCTCATGAAGCTCAAAGACCTCGATCTCGTGGCGTATGTCCGCTTTGCCTCCGTATACCGCGATTTCAAAGATCTCGATGAGTTCAGCCAAACGTTGAGGAGCCTTTCATGACGCAGGACCGCATCCAGCTTGCCATCAAACGCCTCGATCCCTCGGTCGAGCTCCCTACCTATGCGTACGAGGGCGATGCGGGCCTCGATCTCAGGGCAAACGAGGATGTCGTCCTCCAGCCCTTCGAGCGCAAGCTCGTTTCAACGGGCTTGGCCATAGCGCTTCCCGAAGGGTATGCGGGCTTCGTGCAGCCTCGGAGCGGCATGGCCCTCAAGCGCGGCCTTTCCATGGCAAACACGCCCGGCCTCATCGACGCCCGCTACCGTGGAGAACTCAAGGTGCTTGCAATCAACCTCGATGCGCATACGCCCATCCGCATCGAGAGGGGAGAGCGCATCGCCCAGCTCGTCATCCAGCAGGTTCCCATCGTGCAGCTCATCGAGGTCGACGAGCTCGACGAGACCAGCCGCGGGGCAGGCGGGTTCGGATCAAGCGGTTCGAAGTAGCGGGAAACGCGGTGAGCGCTCCCCCGATATCATTTTGCACAAAATTATATCGTGCACGATTTAAATATCGTATGCTGGGGGGGAGCATGCGATCATCGAAAAAAGGGGAGCTCTCTATGCCGCGCCATGATGCGCACGGCCTCATCATGGCATGAGGTCGCGCCGGCCTTTCAGCAGCCCGATATATGCAACGCGATGCTCGACACGATTGTTCGAGAATACAGCCTTGAACGCCGCGCACGTCGTTAATTTATCGAGGCATTCTAAGCCGATGTAAGCTCTCGAAAAAGTTTCGATGGGCTAGGAGTCGTGGATTCTCATATTCGAGCGTATCTGCGTTTCGAACTTGAGTAAGCATGAGGGCTCATGGTAAGGTCCCGTGATGCAGAATGCTGGAGCTGCATGCATGCGCACGTGCATCCGGCGATGCGCCGTCAAACATGGGCTGTCTGTCCTGCATCACACGCTCCCGCGAAACCCTGTACATCGATGCTACCTATAAATCCGCGATAATATATCTTATGTAAATTAAAGAGAACGGTAGGAAAAAGGGGCTGCAGAGCCCCTTCCCCCATCGAAGCTATGTGAAATGCTGAAGGTTAGTACGGATAGACGAACGGCCCGCCCCCATAGAAGGAGTACACAGGAGCCACGCATACCACGGCACCCGGATACGGCGCATGGATCATCATGCCGTCGCCGATGTAGATGCCCACGTGATCGAAGTTGGTGCGCGTGTAGACGAGGTCTCCGGGCACGAGCTGATCGAGGCTCGTCTTCCACAGACCCGCCCTCTGGATGGCAAGGCCGAGCGGCTCGGCGCCTGCACGCCACGTGCCGTCGCCGTAGCAGTACGAAACGAGACCCGAGCAGTCGAAGCCGCCCGTGCTCAGATTGTAGCCGCCCCAAACGTAGGGCATGCCGAGGCAGGAGTACGCCGACGAGACGCCTCCGCCCGGATACGGCGAGGATCCGCTCGAATATGAGCCGCTATCCGATGAAGAGCCGTTGGACGAGGGGCTGCCCGAATCGCTTGAGCTTCCGGAGGAGCTGTATCCGCTATCGTCGTTGCCGGTATCGGCGTATCCGCCATCGCCGCTATCGGCATCGCCGCCGTCGTTGCCACCGCCGGCGACATCGATGACGGTCGCTGCGGCGCTCTGCTGCTGGCTGCTCTCCGCTTCAGCAGCTTCCTCGGCGCGACGTGCTTCCTCTTCGGCTTGGCGTGCGAGCTCGGCCTGGATCTCGGCGTCGAGCTGATTGTAATAGGCACGTGCCTCGCCGACAAGCTCCTCGTACTCTCCCACCCGCGTCTCAACCTCGGCGACGCGCTGCTCCTGCGTGGTCTTCTGGGCCTCGAGCGTGGCCTTTTGATCGGTGAGCTGATCCTCGAGCTGCTGAACACGGTCGATGGTCTCAGCGTCCTGCTCGTTGACCTTATCCATATAGTAGATGCGGTTGGCGAAGTCCTCGAGGCTCGTGGAATTGAAGAGCACATCGAGGAAGTTGACGGAGCCGGACTTGTAGCCGCTTCTCATGCGGCTGGCGAGAACCGCACGCGCCGCAGCAAGCTCGGCCTGGGTCTCCCCTATCTTCACCTCGGTATCCTCGATCTCGTTGTCGGTGCGCACGAGATCGGCCTCGGCCTGCTCGAGTTCGGTCTGGAATGTGATGAGCTGGGAACCATACTCATCGATGCGTGCCTGGGCCTCGTTGAGGTCGGCTTGCGAAGGCACGGCGTACGCCTGCGAAGGCAGGAGCACCAGTCCGCCGCATGCAAGCGAGATGGCGACTGCCGACGCGGCAAGTGATTTCCTCAAACCCATGATACAGTCCTTTCGACGTTCGAATATTCATTTTAGCCGCGTTTGCAGGCGCATTCGTAACGTCCACAGTACTGCCATGTATGTGGCGGTCCTGTGGGTTTTCAACCTATTCTACAGGAATGAGCGTGAAGATCTCCCGCTCGCCGAAGTCGCGGGCGACGATTTCGCGTGGATGCAGGAACGTGAGCTCGAGCAGAAACGAGAAGCCCTCCACGCGGGCCCCGGCCTTCTCCACAAGACGGGCAGCCGCCACCGCAGTGCCGCCGGTGGCGATAAGGTCGTCGACCACGAGCACCACATCGTCGACGCCGAGCGCATCCTTGTGAATCTGCAGCTCATCGCTGCCGTATTCGAGCGAGTACGACTCGGAATACACCGCACGCGGAAGCTTTCCCGGCTTTCGTGCAGGGATGAAGCCCGCACCGAGCTTGTAGGCGACGGGCGGGCCCACGAGAAAACCGCGCGCCTCGGCCCCGACGACCTTGGTGATGCCGCGCCCGGCAAAGTGGACGGCGATGGCGTCGACGACAGCCTTGAAGCCGACGGGATCGTTGAACAGCGGCGTGACGTCTTTGAAGATGACGCCGGGCTCGGGATAGTCGGGGATGTCGACGATACGGCTCTTGAAATCGAAGTCTGACACGGGGGATTCCTTTCGAATGCTGCTCGTATGACCGGGGCTATTCGGAGAGCGCGTTGCGCACGCTGCGCTTGATGAGGGTGGAGCGTATCGAGTTCGTGAGGGCGAGCATGCGGTTGAATGCCTCGTCTGCGCGGCTGCGCATCTCCTCGGTGCGTTCGACCTCGACCCCGCCCGCCTTGGCGGTATAGACCACGAGCGCCTGCTCGAACATGGCCGATTCACGGTTGGCGGCCATGACGTACTGGCGCAGATTCTTCGGCCCGATGCCGAACTTCTGCAGCTCGTCGCAGGTGCGGATGAGCTGCAGGTCGCGGCCTTCAACCAAGTCGCGGCCCTGCGGCGATTTCTTGAACTGGATGAGCCCGATCTCCTCGAGCGAGCGGACGAAGCTCACCGACGTGCCGCAGATCTCGGGCATGCGGTCGATGGGATGGAGCTTCTCGACCGTTTCGGCGGAATCGACCACGGGGATCTCGTCCGCACCGTCGGCGCGCACGGCCTCCTGGGAAGACTCCCGCTCCTGCCGTTCGAGCTGCTCCTTGATGACGGCAAGCGGATAGAAGCGGTGCTTCTGCATATAGAGGATGGATTCGAGCCGGGCAACGTCCTTCGGCGAGTACTTGCGGTATCCGCCTGTGGAGCGCAAGGGCGAGAGCAGGCCCTCGTCCTCGAGGTAGCGCACCTTCGAGACGGTGAGATCGGGGTATGCGGGCTGAAGCCGCTGCACCAGCTTTCCGATGGTCAGGTACTCGAAGTCAGGCATGGCTGCACGCTCCCCTACTGCGAGGCGCGTTGCCGCCGGTTGGTGTGGAAGACCATCCTGAAGGTGCCGATCTGAATGGTCGAACCATCCTTGAGGCCCGCCTCGGAGACGATGGCCCCGTCGACCCACGTTCCGTTGAGCGACGAGAGATCGGTGATGGAGGCGCGTCCCTCCCCTATCTCGGAGAGATCCATGCGCGCATGATGGCGCGAGACGGTCATGTCGTTGAGGAAAATGCTGTTGGAGGGATCGCGACCTAAGGTGATGACCTCGGAATCGAGGTCGAACGTGTCGCCCAGATGAGGCCCTTTGACGATGGTGAGCGTGGGGTAGGCGGGCTTGGACGTGTTCATGAGATCGGGAACCGTGGCGTCGGCAGAGGGCATCCGGAAGATCTCGGTTTTCCCACTTGAGTCGTTCGTGTTCATTGGTTCCATAGCTACTCCCTAGAAAAAGCCGTCTCTTCCATGATAACGCTAACGGCTGGCGATGCAGTCCATCTCGATGAGCGCGCCGAGCGGAAGCTCCGAAACGCCCACCACGCTGCGAGCGGGAGCGGGCATGGTGAAACGCTCCTCGTACACTCTGTTGACCGCCTCGAGATCGGAGAGGTCGGTGAGGTAGACCGTCGTCTGCGCCACATCGTCGAGCGTGCAATCGACCTCGGCGAGGATCGCCTCGACGATGTCGATCACGCGCTTCGTCTGCGCGACGATATCGCCCTTGATGAGGGTTTCGGCATCGTCGGCGATGGGAATCTGGCCCGAGGTGAACACGAGACGCCCCGCAGTCGTCCCCTGCGAGTAGGGTCCCGACGCCTCGGGCGCCTTCCGTGCGTTGATGGCATACTTCATGCGGGTTCCTCCCCTATCTAGCGGCCTTCGGTGCGTACCGTGCGCCACGCCGCCTCGAGCCTGTCGAGCGCCGCTTCGAGCACCCACGTGGGGCAGGCCACGTTGAACCGCTCGAACTGCGCCCCCTCATCGCCGAACAGCCTTCCGCTGTCGAGATAGAGCTGGGCCTCGCGATGCAGGAACATCTCGCGCTCCTCGGCGTCCATCCGCCATGCGGAGAAGTCGACCCAGGGCAGGTAGGTGCCCTCGAGCTTCTCCACCGAAAGGCCGCCGAGCCGACCGTTCAGGCGCGCCTCGAGCAGAGCGACGTTGCGCACGATCACGCCGATGAGCGCATCGAGCCATCCCGCGCATTCGTTATAGGCGGCGATGAGCGCAGGATAGGCGAACGCGTTGAGCTGGAACAGGCCCTGAGCGGCATAGGCGGCCTGGTAACGTTCGCGCGTCTGCTCATGCGGGATGTAGATGACCGAGCCCTGCGTGCCGGCGAGGCTGAACGTCTTGGAGCACGAGGTGCACACGAGGATGCGCCGCGCCTGCTCGGCCGATGCGAGCGAGAGGAGCGTGCGATGCTCGTATCCGGGCATGACGAGGTCGTTGTGGATCTCGTCGCAGATGATGTAGAGCCCCGCATCGGTGCAGATATCGAGCATGCGCCGCAGCTCGTCGGCGGTCCATACGCGTCCGACGGGATTATGCGGGCTGCAGAGGATGATCGCCTTGGCCGTGCGCTCATGGGCAAGCCGGTCCAAGCCGGCGAAATCGATGCGATAGCCCTCCGCCGTGCGGATGAGGGGGTTCTTCACCAGCGTTCGACCCGTCTGCTCGACGGCCATCGAGAACGGATAGTATACGGGCGGCTGAATGATGATGCCGTCGCCCGGCTCGCTGAAGGCGTTCACGGCGGTGTAGAGCGAAGGAACGACGCCCGGCGAGGTCACGATCCACTCCTGCTCGGGCGCCCATCCATGGCGACGCCGCTGCCAGGAGATGCAGGCATCGAAGAACGCCTGCGTGGGGCTGGTGTAGCCGAGGGGCGTCGATTCGACGAGGTCGATGAGGGCCCGCTTGACGGGCTCGGGCGTGACGAACTCCATGTCGGCCACGCTCAGGGGGACGACATCCTCTCCCACTTCGGGATTATCGGAAAGCATCGCATCCCATTTGAGCGAACCTGTTCCGCGCCGTGCGGGAAGCGTTTCGAAATCGTAGGCCATGCACAATCCTTCTCTTCTGCGATCTCTACCAGAATACGGCAAATCGCGAACGCGGTGCTCTCGGAGACAGCACCCTATAGGCCGCGTGAGCCGATAAAGCCGGCGTCTGGACGGACGATGCCCCACGCGGACAGCGCGTCGCGCCCCACGATCACGCGATCGTCGCCGGCGAGCTGCCCCTGCCACGGAAGGCGCCCCATGAAGCGTTCGAGCGACGCCATGCCCTGGGGATGCGCGTAGGTGAACGACAGAAAGCTCCTGAACAGGCGCACGGAGAAGGCGGGCGGCGCGAAGACGATGAAGGCATCGCCCAGGCGTTCATCGAGTGCGGCGAGCACGCATGGAACGTCGTCGAAGGCGACGCTCGCCACGCATCCGGGCCCGGGAAGCACGGCGTCCGCCGTATAGTCGCCGAGGAGCTCCCGCGCGCGAGTTCCGCAGACGAGCAGGGGCACCAGAAGGCTCGAAGCGTCCTCGATGGAGGCCTGTTCGAACGGCATCACGCCGTCCTGCTCGATGGATCGGGCGAAGCCCATCCACGCGTCGAGCATCGCACGCCGCCGGCCCGGGTCGATGACCATGTATTCGCTTGCGCCGCCGCGCACGATGAACGGAACGGACACGAGGGCGCCATCGCCCGTGAGAACCGCCGAAAAGGCGCTCGAGCCCGCAGGCAGGCGCGTTCCGGCGCACAGGGTCTCCATGAAGCCCTGCGCATCCTCCCCCGATACGAAGCGGTAGAGGCTGCCCGTGAGGTCGTAGACGCATGCACCCTGGAGCGCCTCGTCGAGCGGCGTCTCGTTCAGATACGATGCCACGCGGCCGTCCTCGAGAGACGCGCCGAGGTAGCCATGCTCCCGCATAAGCGGCCACGCCATGGTCAGTCCTCCATGAAGAGCGGGATTGCGAAGATGTTGAAGACGGGGATGCGCGCAAGGGAGGCATCCGTCTCGATGAGGACGGTCCCGATCGCGTTGCCACCCTGCCTCCAGCTGACGGCCCCCACCATCTGGCCGGGCAGGCAGAGCAGGGCATCGCGCATGCGCACCGACTCATAGGCAAGCGGCTCGCCCGTCTGGTAGTAGCCGATATCGGTTTCGCGCGGATAGACCGGGCAGCGATACCGGAAGTCGTAGGCGAACGGCTGCAGGTCGATGAGCCAGCTCTGCGCGGCGACCGTGCGCGACGAGCGCACGGAGAAGCCCCAGTCGAGCAGCTCCGTCGTATCCTCCCACCTGCCTCCATCGCTCTCGCATCCCAGAACGCAGGTGTAGAGCGTGGCGCCGTCTCGGCGCGCCGCGCCGAGGAAGCAGTAGCCCGCCTCTTCGGAGCCCGTCTTGATGCCGAGCGCACCCTCGTATGAGAGGAGGAGGTAATCGGTGGTGTTGAACGTCTGGAGCCAACCGTCGGCGTAGGCCTCGGTAGCCTCGAGACGCACCGTGCTCGCGATGAACGGGTAGTTCTCGAGGGCATAGCGCCCAAGAATGGCCAGGTCGGCAACGGTTGAGAAGTGGCCGCTCTGCTCGAGGCCGTGGGGGTTGGCGAAGCGGGTATGGTTCATGCCCAGCTCGCGAGCCTTCTCGTTCATGAGCGCCACGAACTCGTCGATGGAGCCGGCGACGTTCTGGGCAACATAGCAGGCGGCATCGTTGCCGGAGTATACGAGCATGACGCGCAGCAGGTCGCGCAACGTGGGCTCATCGGATTCGGTGAAGCCGGCGGTTTGCGAATAGGGGCCCAGATCGACGTACTCGATGGAGCACGGCGTATCGAGATCGACGCCGCTGTCGAGGGCGACGACTGCGGTCATGACCTTGGTGATCGACGCCATGCCCATCTCGCGCTCGGCGTTCATGCTCCACAGGACGCTGCCCGAGGAATCCACCACGATGGCGGCCTGAGCCTCAGAGACGTCGGGAGAGGTTTCGAAGGCGCGGGCGGGCGGGCAGACGAGCAGCAGGCTCGCAGCCAGGCAGAGGACGAGGGCTCTAAGCTTCATGATCGCTCTTCTCACGGATGATCCGGATGCCCTTGACGATGTAAACGATGGCGGTCAAAAGCGAGAAGACCAGCCCGACGTAGATGAAGAAGATGCCGGCGATGGCGGAGGCGCCGTTGAGCCCGGGCAGCCAGGGGACGGACGCGAGGCCGAGCCCTTCGACGACGGGAACGCCGATCAGCATGTCGCAGAAGCCGAACATGAGCAGCGCGGTGGCAAGCTTGCCGATGAAGATGACGTCAATCGGCCTGCGCTCGAACCTCCTGAGAATGAGGGCGCCGAGGGCGAGCACGGCATCGCGCCCGATGACGACGAGCGCGATCCAGAGCGGCAGCTCGCCGGTCAAAACGAGGCCGATGACGCCGATGAACAGCAGAGCGCGGTCCATGATGGGATCCATGACCTTCCCGGCCCAGCTCACCGTCTGCGTGCGGCGCGCCACCTGGCCATCGAGGAAGTCGGTGATGGCGGCGACGATGTAGCACGCGAGGGCGACCCCGCGCGCTCCCTGCCGGGGAAACAGGAAGAGGAAGCAGAGCGTGAGGATGAAACGGCAGAGCGTGATGAGGTTGGCGAGCGTGAAGATCTCGTCGGAGGGGTTGTCGGGCGTTCCGACGGGCGCATCGACCGCGCCTGAGAGCTGTTTTGCCGCGGTATCTGAATCGACCGCATGTTTGATCTGCTCGGATATGCTCTTCTGCTCTGACACCGCGTGCAACCTTGCTTCCCGTTGGTTTGTGAATCGCGTATAAATTGTACCCTAACGGCATACGGGCAACGCTGCATCCGGATACGAGCACGACAAGAGCATATGAGCGCGCGCAGTCTGAGCGGCAGCTATTTTGAATTAGCTTAAAAACATGTCGTGTTCAGGAAGTACGCCAGCAGTCGGATGGATTGCGCATACGCGCGCTTGGATATGCGCTCATCGACGCCGTGGATGCGCGCCTCGTCGCACGGAGGCACGAGATACGGCAGAATCCGCACGCTCTGCGCCGTGACCGCCTCATAGCGGATGGCGTCGCACCCGCCGCACATGAAGAGCGGCACGAACGAAACGCCCGGATAGAAGCGCTCGAAACTATCTTTCAGGGCGTCGTAGACGGCACCCGACGGAGCATCCTCCCGCGCTGCACGCGTGGCATGGACGATCTCGGCCTCCACAGCATCTCCGCACGCATGGCGAACGAGCGCGAAGAGCTCCTCGATGCTCTGGTCGGGCAGCAGCCGGAAATTGATCGTGGCGGTGGCGTCGTAGGGCATCACGTTCGCCGACGGCGATGAGCCGTCCACCTGCGTGACGGCCATGGTATCCGCCACGTAGGGGAAGCTCTCGCGAGATGACGCAAGGCGTTCGAGAAGCGCAGCGTCTTGCTCCACGCCCAACTCGTGGAGGGCACGGGAGAGCAGGCGCGTGAAGCGCGGCGCCGGCATGGCCGCGCGGATCGCGCAGATGGCATGGGCGATCTTCTCGAGCGAAGTGGTGCCGAAGGGGTTGGAGGAATGCCCGCCTCCCCCCTGCGCGGTCAGGCGCACGGTGAGAAAGCCTTTCTGCGAGAGGCAGAGCCCCTGGACCTGCGTGCCCGGTGCGCCGAGCACGGAGCCGTCGGCATGGGAGGTCGTTCCCTCATCCAGCAAAAACGCATCGCGCACGCCGCGCTCGGCGAGCACGGAGGCCAGGCGCACGGCACCTGCGCTGCGCGCCTCCTCGTCATCTCCGAACGCGAAGATGATCGTGCGCGTGGGCGCGGAACCGGCGGCGAGCAGCAGCTCCGCAGCCTCGAGCTCGGCGAAGAGCATGCCCTTGATGTCGAGCGCTCCCCTGCCCCAAACGTACTCATCGTCCTGATAGCCCGCAAACGGCGGATGCATCCAGGCGGCCTCGTCGGCAGGGACGACATCCTGATGGGCGATCAGGATGATGGGAGAGAGCGTCTCGTCGGTTCCGCTCAGGGTGACAAGGACGCTCTGCCCGAACGTCTCGAATGAGGCGCGCGCCATCAGCAGGGGAAACGATACGCGGATATGGCGATGCAGCAGCTCGAACTCCCGTGCATCGGATGCGGCGCTCACCGTGCGAAACGTCAGCGCCGCCGCGAGCCTGCCGCATGCGGCGTCCGCATCGAACGAGGGCGGATCGTCCTCGCATCCGTAAAGCCCATAGGTTGCCGACGCGCGATCCATCGCTAGATCTCCATGAAGATCTCGGATGCAGATTTACGCGTGAAGTGCCGTGCGCTGGGCTCTGCATCGGAAGCGGGATAGCCGAGGGGGAAGATGCCGATCAGGCGATAGTCGTCCGTCTCGGTGAACGCCTCTTGGATGGCGTCGGCATTGAAGTCCCCTACCCACAGCGCACCGAGGCCGAGGTCCTGCGCGGCGAGCAGGATATGGGCTCCCACGATGCCGCCGTCGATGTCCGCGAAGTTGATGCCGCTCATGCGGCTCGCCCCCGCATCCTCGGGGCGCACGCCGAGGACGAGCAGCGCGGGCGCATCGAAGTGGAAGGGCGTCGAGGCGCGCACGACCTTCTGCGACACGGCATCGGTGATGGACCACACGTACCAGGCTTGGCTGTTGCGCGCCGTGGGCGCGGCGATTGCGGCCTCGATGATGCGCTCGATCTTCCAATCCTCGACGGGCGTATCGGAGAACGAGCGACAGGAATAGCGATCTCGTGCCAAGGTGATGAAGTCGTCCATGGACTGCCTTTCTCTCTGGATACGCTCAGTATAGCGCGGAGCCCGGATGCGGATCGCTCATAAGATCCCACACTTGACGCGCTCGCATGTTCAAACTATGTTTCTTCTATCTATTAATTGAACACAGATCGGGAAAGCGGGCAGACGATGGCGGACAAGACCCTTGAACGAAACGAATTCGCGGTGCTCGCTGCGGTGCTCGCAGCACGCACAGCGCCAACGCAGCGGCAGATCGCACAGGTGTGCGGGCTTTCGGTGGGAACGGTGAACTCCGCGATCGCAACGTTGCACGATACGGGGCTGCTCGACGCATATACCGTCACGCCTGCAGGCATCGAGGCGCTTGCGCCCTATCGGGTGAACAATGCCGTCATCCTGGCGGCGGGCCTGTCGACCCGCTTCGCGCCCATCTCGTACGAGAAGCCCAAGGGCATGTTGAAGGTGCGCGGCGAGGTGCTCATGGAGCGTCAGATCGAGCAGCTGCACGAAGCCGGCATCGACGACATAACGATCGTGGTCGGCTACATGAAGGAGGAATTCTTCTATCTGGCCGACAAGTACGGCGCCGACATCGTCGTGAATCCCCTGTATGCGCAACGCAACAACAACTACACGCTGTGGCTCGTGCGCGATCGGCTCGCCAACACGTTCGTCTGCTCTTCGGACAACTACTTCGTCGAAAACCCCTTCGAACCCTACGTGTACGATGCCTACTACGCCGCCGAGCACACCGACGAGCCGACGGAGGAGTACCTGATCACCGTCGGCCCGCATGACATCATCACCGCTATGGACACGGCGGGCGGGCCCGGCGGCTGGTGCGCGGTCGGCCACGCGTATTTCGATCGCGCGTTCTCCACGCGCTTCATCGAGCTGCTCGGCGAAGTCGTCGAAAAGCCCAAGACGTACGATCTGCTGTGGGAAGACGTGTATGCCCGATTCGTTCACGAGCTGCCCATGCGCATCCGCCGCTACGCAGCCGGCGTTCTGAACGAGTTCGACTCCCTCGACGACCTGCGGCGATTCGATCCGTACTTCATCGACAACGTGGACTCGAGCATTCTCGACAACATCGAGTCGGTGCTCGGCTGCACGCGCGATGCCATTCGCGACATCACGCCCATAAAGCAGGGCCTCACGAACATGTCGTTTAAATTCACCTGCGACGGGAAGCCCTACGTCTACCGCCACCCCGGCGCCGGCACCGACGAGATCATCTCGCGCATTGCCGAAACGCAGGCCGAGACCGTTGCGAAAGAACTCGGGCTCGACGGCACGTTCCTGCACGAAGACGAGCGGACGGGCTGGAAGCTCTCGCACTTCATCGAAGGGAGCGCATCGCTCGACTATCACGACGATGCGCAGGTGAAGCATGCCATGAAGATCGCGCGCACGCTGCACCGGTGCGGGCGCGCGATCGAGGCGGCCTTCGACGTGTACGAGAAGGCCGAGGAGATCATCGCCCTGCTGAACGAGCGGGCGCGCGCCAGCTTCTCCGACTTCGACGAGCTGCATGCATCCATCGAGCGCGTGCACGGCCACCTCGTGCATGACGGCGTGGCACCGTGCCTGTGCCACAACGACTTCTACGATCCGAACTTCCTCGTGACGAGCGACGCCATGCACCTCATCGACTGGGAGTACGCCGGCATGGGCGACTACGCGAGCGACCTCGGCACGTTCATCTGCTGCAGCGACTACACCTATGATGAGGCGCTGCGGGTGATCTCCTGGTATTTCGACCGCGAGCCGTCCGACGTCGAGCTGGCCCATTGCGTGGGCTATGTCGCGCTTTCGGCGTTCTACTGGTACGTGTGGGCCATCTACAAGGACGTGTGCGGCGATCCGGTAGGCGAATACCTCTACATCTGGTATCGCTACGCGAAGGACTACGCCAAGCGCGCGCTCGAGCTGCGCTCATCGTGTTCGGACGAAGCATAGACAGAACGCGCGAACAGGGACCCTAAGCAGGAAGGAACCAAGCTATGGAACTTATCGGTCAGGTCATCGTGCTCATCATGATGGCATGCATGGTTGCAGGCGGCATCGCATCGATGGTAAAGCCGGAATCGGAGCTCGGCAAGCAGTTCATCGAAGGCATCTACTCCATCGGCCCCATCTTCTTCTCGGTGGGCGGCATCTACGCCTCGATCCCCTACCTCGAGCTGTTCGTGCGCAACGTGTTCGGGCCGTTGTACGGGATGATCGGTGCGGATCCCTCGCTTGCAGCGACGACGATCGTCGCAGCCGACATGGGAGGTTACCAGACGGCGTATGCGCTTGCCTCGACCACCGAAAGCTGGATCATGGCCATGTTCACCGGTTTCATGGCCGGCGCCACCATCGTGTATTCGGTTCCGATCGGGCTGCGCCTGATCGACAAGACGAAGCACAAGTACTTCGCGCTCGGCATCATGTGCGGTTTCCTGGCCATTCCCCTCGGCGTGCTCATCGCATCGGGCGCATGCGCGCTTTCGAACCCGATGGTGCGCGACATCCTTTCAACCGACGCCGCGGCCACGTACCAGCTGGCCATGAACTGGGGCACCATCTTCGTGAACCTCGTGCCGCTGACGATCATCTGCGTGCTCATCGCGCTCGGCATGAAGTTCATCCCCGAGACGATGATCAAGGGCTTCATCGTGTTCGGCACCGCCATCGACTACGCGGCGCGCACGGTGCTCGTGCTGTCGATCCTCGCGTATTTCGTCGAGCCGTTCGCCAGCCTGTTCGGGCAGCTCGACTTCATGCCGCTCATGTTCATCAGCGAGGAGAACGGGCTCGGCGCCGTCGAGAACTGCGCCGTGATCTCGATGATGCTCGCGGGCGCCTTCCCCATGGTGCATCTGATCAAGACGTACCTCTCCGCGCCGCTCGGCAAGATCGGCCGGTTCTTCCATCTATCCGACATGGCCACGACCGGCATCCTGGCCACCGCATGCAACGCGCTCGCGCTGTATCCCATGACGCGCGACATGCGCGCCGTCGACATCGTGAAGGCTTCGGCGTTCACCGTATGCGGTGCGTTCATCATCGGCGACCATCTCTCGTTCTGCGCGAACTACCAGCCCACGCTGATCCTGCCGCTGTTCATAGGCAAGCTCATGGCCGCCGGCATCGCCGTCGGGTTCACGGCCCTGCTCGCCAACAAGGAAGCCCGCAGGCTCGAGCAGGAAGACCTTGCACGCGAGGGTTGATCAGACCTCGGCCTTCGCGCGCCGTCTGAGCGCGCCCTGCGGGCCAAAGGCGTACGCGAGGACGAACTCGAGGCCGAGGACAACGCCGATCATCCCGCCCGAGGATGCGTTCGCCACGTAGCTGGCCCATACCCCCAGCACGACCGCCGCTGCGGCCACGGCGGGCGAGAGCCACAGCATGGTCCAGATGCTATTGGTGAGCATCCGCGCCGTCGCACCCGGTGTGACGAGCATGGCCACCGACAGGATGATGCCCACCGACTGCAGGGACACCACGACGGTCACGGCGAGGGCGACGAGCAGCAGCGTCGAGAGCGAGCGCGGCGCGAGTCCTATCGCCTGGGCGTGGGTGGGATCGAAGGCGAGCAAGGCGAGATCGCGGCGCCGTATGAGAACAATGGCCAGGACCAACGCCCCCAGGACGAGCACCAGCCGCATATCTTCGGTCGTGACGCCCAGAAGGTTGCCGAACAGGATATGGAACAGGTTGACCTGGCTGGGCACCTTGGATATCAGCACGGTGCCCAGGGAGAAGAGCGTCGTGAACACGATGCCCATGGAGGCATCCGAGCGAATGCATGGGTTTCTTCCCATGCCGCCGATGAGGACGCAGGCCAGAAGCGCCGACACCAGGGCGCCCACCACGTAGGGAGCGCCCAGCATGTACGAGATAACGACCCCGGGGAGCACCGCATGGGAGATGGCATCCCCCATGAGCGACCAGCCCATATGGATCACGTAGCAGCTGATGACGCCGCAGACGAGGGCCGTGGCCAGACCGGTGATGAGGGCACGCTGCATGAACGCATAGGAGAGCAGTCCGAAAGGATCGATCTCCGCCATCACGCCACCATCTCGCGCGCGATGTCCTGGTTGACGTAGAAGGCCCGCGCGACATGATCGATGGCGAGAACCTCGCGCGCCGGCCCCTGACAGACGACGGTTCGGTCGAGTAGAACGGCGTGGTCGAACGACCGTGCCGCCATCCTCAGGTCGTGCACGGCGGCGAGCACGGTCGTTCCCTCGTAGGCGAGCTCTCCGAGCAGCTCTGCGAGCGTTGATTCGGAGCGCTTATCGACACCTGCGAACGGCTCGTCCAGAAGCATGAAACGAGCTCCCTGCGCGATGCCGCGCGCCACGAACATACGCTTAGACTGCCCGCCGGACAGCTGGGAGACCTGACGATGGCGAAGATCCGAGAGATCCACGCGCTCGAGAGCCGCATCGACGGCACGACGATCCTGATCGGAGGGGCGCCGAGGGAGGCCCATATAGCCGTAGCGCCCCATCATAACCACATCTTCGACGCTGAGGGGAAAGCTGTCATCGATACCGTCTCTCTGTGCGACGTAGCCCACCATGTTGCGGCGGAGCGCCTCGCGCACGCCCAAGCCGTCATAGGAGACGCTTCCCGTCTGCGGTCTGACGAGTCCCACGAGCACCTTGAAAAGCGTGGATTTTCCTGCTCCGTTGGCACCCACGAGGGCGGTCAGGCTTCCCGGAGCGAGCGAAAGGCTCGCATCCTGGAGCGCGCAGGCAGTGGCCTGCGGATAGCATAGGGTGATGTTCCTGACTTCGATTCCAGAGGAAACCATCATGACTCCCCTCCCGTCAGTCCTTCGACGATCACGCGCACATCATGCTTGAGCAGCTCAAGATAGCTGGGTACGGGGCCGTCTGCTTCCGAAAGGGAATCGACGTAGAGCACATGATCGGCATCGGTGAGCAGCACGGCGCCCGTCTCGTCCGCAACCTGCTGCATGGCCTTGGGACTCACCGTCGATTCACAGAACACGGTGGGTACGCCGGCTGCACGGACCTGCTCGATGACGGACGCTACCTGCTGGGGCGTACCCTCGTTCTCGGCATTCACCGGCCACAGGTAGACCTCTTCGAGTCCGGCATCGCGGCAGAGGTAGGAGAACGCTCCCTCGCAGGTCACAAGCGTGCGCATGTTCTGGGGCAGGTCGGCAAGCCCGCGCTCGAGCTCATCGGCCACTGCCTGGATCTGGGCCTTGTACGCTTCGCCGTTTGCCCTGTACTCATCGGCATGCTCGGGGTCGAGCTCGCAGAAGGCCTTCACGATGTTATCTACATAGATCATGCCGTTGCGAGGGGACATCCACGCATGGGGATTGGCATTGCCCTGGTATTCGCCATCGGCGATCTCCATCGGCTCGACACCCTCGGAGAGGTCGACGCGGCGTGCGTTCGAGTCCGCCATGAAACGATCGAACCAGCGCTCGAGTCCTAGGCCGTTGTCCAAAACCAGATCGACTTCCGACGCACGGGCGATGTCCTCGGGAGTAGGCTCGTAGTCGTGGATCTCCGCACCGGGCTTTGTGATGGACTGAACATCGAGATAGTCGCCGGCAACCCGCTGCGCCATGTCCTGGATCACCGTGAAGGTCGTCAGGACAACCGGGCGCCCCCCGATCGCGTGCTGGGCAGCGGGCGACTGGTCTTCTCGGGACGAGCACCCGGTCAACATACCGTACGCGACGAGGACGACCGTGAGGAGGAACAGGCAGGGGGCAATGGCGAGCCTGAACACGCCTGGGCTGGATTGCTGTCGTTTGGCGAGCTGCGTCATAGGATTACCTTCTTTCTAACGATCAAAGTAAGATTGAGCTAACTTTTATAAGACCATCATACACATAAAAGTTAACCTAAGCAAACTATAATCAGTATTTTTTCATCAAAGCGGCGGGAAAACGGATCGTGCCCGTCTCGGTCGTTTATTCGGGACAGCATCAAGCACTTTGCTGTCTCGAAAAATCGACCAAGACGGAACCGCCACCTCTCGACAATGATTCCCGCACGGGGATGGCATGCCCGATCAACGACGCGCAAGCATGACAGCGCAGCGACTTATTCCTGCGTTTTCTGCCCCTAAGATGCCTTGCAACCCTTAAAGACAGGCTCCTTGCGTGGCACAGGCCGTTGGAATGAGACGATTCCATTTTACGGACGGATGCGCATGAGGGTGCATTTCGCAGCTCGAAAAAGAATAAAGGCCGGAAATGCATACCTCTGACCCCGTAAGATCTGGTCGGGTGGACTGGATTCGAGCCGGCAACCTCTTGACCCCAGACGCGCGCAATATGGTTTGTTAGCATTTCTACCTGCTCTTTTGTAATTATCCCTCATTTTTACAACAAAAAAACACCGGTGCTGGCGGTGGTTGCTGGTATTCGCATCACCCACCCGACACAAGCCCTGACATAGCCTCGATGCTTCGTGCGAACGTATCAGCGGTACTGCAATATCTAGCATAGTCGCAAGCGCACAAACATACCGCTTTATCGAATAGCTGGAAAACGCCTATGGGATGCCTATGGGATGATTGGCGCTTGAAAAAAGATGGGACGGCATTGTTGCCGTCCCATCTGCTGTTCTCTGGTCGGGTGGACTGGATTCGAACCAGCGACCCCTTGACCCCCAGTCAAGTGCGCTACCAAACTGCGCCACCACCCGAAAGCACAGAAGATTATACCCGTCACAGAAAACTATGCAAGCATCGACTTCAGTTCTTCTACAGAAACTATGTCGGAGCCATAGCATGCCCTGAACATGTCGAGCGCCCCATCCTGCGTTCCGACGCCGAGAAACGTGATGGTGGCCTCCCCCACCACGATCGTCTTGTAGGTGCGGTAGAAGGCGTCGGCGAGCGTATGGAGCACGCAGACGTTGGTATCGCATCCGACGACGATGAGGGTATCCGCGCCGAGCTCGCGCAGGGTCAAGTCGAGATCGGTCTGGAAGAATCCCGAGTAACGGCGTTTGGGGATGATGAAATCGCTCTCGCCGACGGCGATCTCGGGAAAGATGCGCGTGCCGCCCTTGATGCCGTGCGGCCCCCAGATCTCGAGCTCGCGATCGAGCCCCTCGATGTGCTCGTCGTTGCAGAAGAGAACGGGCAGGCCCGCCCGATGCGCAAGATTGACCGTACGGGCGACGTTGGTGCGAAATGCCGCCATCTCGGAACTGATCTCCGCCGCATAGACCGTATCCTCTTCGTCGTGCACCGAGTCGATGGCATCGATGACGATGAGCGCGCTGCGCTGCGCGTCGAGCTGCATGATCCTCCCCCTTCGACGAAACATGCTACCGTCATAGATATACACGAAATCGGAGGGCAGTTCTATGGATTCGTTCTTCAATCTGGTGTACGACATCGTGCGGCAGATACCCGAGGGCCGCGTGGCAAGCTACGGGCAGGTGGCGCGGCTGGCGGGAGCTCCCCGCAAAGCACGGTTCGTCGGCTTCGCCATGCACGCGAGCCCCGGCATGGCCGGCGGCGTACCCTGCCATCGCGTGGTGTTCAAGGACGGGTCGCTCGCTCCGGGATTCGCCTTCGGCGGTCCCGACGTGCAGAAACAGATGCTTGCAGATGAGGGCGTCTCCTTCAAAGACGCCGACCATGTCGATATGGAGGCCTGCACCTGGGAACTCTAGGCGCTTCTCGTGGCGACGATGTCCACGCCCGTTCCGCATACGTCGGATACCACCACATCGCCGATGGCGACGGGAGCCGACACCGTGACGCCCTTAAGCGATGCGACGACCTCGCGCACTTTGGATTTCGGCACATCGCTCGCCGTCTTGACCGAGACCATGCGCGCTGTCGCGCTGCCTTCCACGGGAACGGACGAGGTGACTGCGCGCATGGGGTTGACGGCCTCCGTCTGCGCGTACGTCTCACCCCGCTTGCAGGCATTTCCCGTGACCGAGACAACCGCGCCGTTCTCGACCGCAACGTCGAGCTGGCAGCCGCGCGGACACCTGATGCAGGTAAGATGGATTGCCTCCATGACCTATGCCTCCTCGAGCTTGAAGCTGATCGATGCGACGCCGGGTCGTGCGAGCAGATCCTTCTGCCTGAGGATGACCTGCTCCATCTCACCCGGAGCCATGATCAGGCGCTTGCGGTGGTAGATGCGCTCGTCATCGAGGTAGACCGAGACGAATCGGTTCTCATACACCCCGTCCACGCGGAAGCGCACGGTGAGCTCGTCGGGCATGCGCGCGGGATCTACGACCTGCGGCACCGTGTAGCGGATGCCGTCTGAGACGACGATGTCCATCGAGGCGCCGTCCTCTCCGCGTCCGCCTCCCACGTAGGCAGCCGCGTTGCGGCCTGCAACGGCAGCTTCCTGCGACACATAGTCGACCAGGTCATGCACGTGCAGAACGTTTCCCGCCGCGAAGATGCCGTCCACCGTGGTTTCGAGCCTCTCATTCACCACGGGGCCCCGGGTGACGGGAGAGAGCTCCACGCCCGCTGCCAACGAGAGCTCGTTCTCGGGGATGAGGCCGACCGAGAGCAGCAGCGTGTCGCACGGGTAGACGGTTTCGGTGCCGGGGATGGGCGAGCCCTTCCCGTCCACCTCGGCGATGGTGACGGATTCAACGCGCTTGCGACCCTCGATGCGCACGACCGTATGGCTGAGCAGCAGCGGAATGCCGAAGTCGTCGAGGCACTGCACGATGTTGCGCGTGAGGCCGCCCGAATAGGGCATGAGCTCGGCGACGCAGGCCACATGCGCCCCTTCGAGGGTCATGCGGCGCGCCATGATGAGGCCGATGTCGCCCGAACCCAAGATGACGACCTCGCGCCCGGGCATGAATCCCTCGATGTTGACGAGGCGTTGGGCCGTTCCCGCACTGTAGATGCCCGCAGGGCGGAACCCGGGGATGTTGAGCGCCCCGCGCGGACGCTCGCGGCATCCCATGGCGAGCACGATGGCCTGCGCCTGGATGAACACCATGCCCTCATCCAAGCTCACCGCTGTGACCAGCTTGTCGGTCGAAACGTCGATGACCATGGCATCGAGCATGACATCGATGCCGCCTTGGAGCGCGAGCTCCTCGAACCGTGCCGCATACTCGGGGCCCGTGAGCTCCTCGTCGAAGGTGATGAGGCCGAAGCCGTTGTGGATGCACTGGTTGAGGATGCCGCCTAACTCGCGGTCGCGCTCGATCACGAGAATCGAGGCGCATCCCGCATCGCGTGCTGCGATGGCGGCGGCAAGCCCTGCAGGGCCTCCGCCGATCACGACGATTTCGTACGATCTCGTCATGAGCGATCGCCTCCGTCCAGCTCCTTATCGCGCCCGACGATCAGCTCCGATCCCGGGCCCGCCTTGGTGATCCCGTCGAAGGAGAGGTCGGCGAGCTCGCGGTCGAGGATCTCCATGATCTTTGGCGTGCAGAACCCCGCCTGGCAGCGGCCCATGCACGCCTCGGTGCGACGCTTGACGCCGTCGAGCGAGCGGGCGCCGAGCGGATGATGGATGGCGGAGACGATCTGCGCTTCGGTGACCTTACGGCATCGGCAGACAACGCGGCCGTACGCGGGATCCTCGGCGATGAGCGCCTCCCAGTCCTTCGCCCCGATCCACTCGACGTTCGGTATGCCCGCACGCGTGGCGATGAAGTCATCGCGCAGCGCGGGCTTGAGGATGCCATCCACGATATCGGCGACCATCTCGCCGATGGCGGGCGCCGCGGAAAGCCCCGGCGACTCGATGGCAGCGCAATCGATGAAGCCGGGCGCTCCCGCCGCCTCGCCGATCAGGAAGTCGTGCTCGGCGCGGTGGGCGCGCAGCCCCGAGAACGAGGTGATGGTTTCGCGGAAGGGAATGTCCTTCACGCTCAAAGCCGCCTTGGCGAGAAGCTCCCGGATGCCCTCGGCGGTGGTGTCGGTGCCTTCCCTATCGTCGATGTCCTCGGCCGTGGGGCCCACGAGCAGGTTCCCGGCGGTCGTGGGCGTGACGAGCACGCCCTTGCCGAGCTTGGTGGGCAGCTGGAAGACCGTATGGCGCACGTGGCGCCCTGCCGAGGTATCGAGCACGAAATACTGGCCCCGGCGCGGCACGATATCCATCGTGTCGGGCGAGACCATGTTGTGGATGACATCGGCGTAGACGCCTGCAGCGTTGATGACGCAGCGCGTGCGGAAGGTCTCGCCCGGCGTATGGACGCTCCATGCGCCGTCCTCGCGAACGACGCCCACGACCTCGGTATCGAAGTGGAATGCGACGCCGTTCTCCAGCGCGTTCTCGGCGAGCGCCCAGTTGAGCTGGAAGGGGTTGACGATGGATGCCGAAGGCGCCCACAGGGCTGCGACCACGCTGTCGGCAAGGTTGGGCTCAAGCGCGTGGAGACGCTCCCCCGAGACGATCTCGAGCCCCTCCACGCCGTTCGCCGCACCTCTGTCGCGCAGCTCTTCGAGCGCGGGCATGCCGCTTTCGTCGGTGCACACGACAAGCGATCCGATGTTGTGAAGATCGACGCCGAGGTCTGCGCAGAGCGGCCCCATGAGCGTGCTGCCCCGCACGTTGAGCCGCGCCATAAGCGATCCGGTGGCTGCGTCGAAGCCCGCATGGACGATGGCGGAGTTAGCCTTGGAGGTGCCGCAGCAGACATCCTCATCCCGCTCGAGCACGCAGATGGAGAGCTTGCGCTTGGAAAGCTCGCGCGCGCAGGCGGCGCCCGACACGCCCGCCCCGATGATCACAACGTCGTACATGCCCGCATGCCCCTTCCTCGGGTTCCGTGCCGTCCATGGTAGGTTACACCAGATCGATGAGCTCGAGCCACGCGCTTTCGAGCTCGTCGATACTGCGGCGCGCAGCGTCGATCTCCTCCTGCTTGGCGAGAAGCGCCGCGAAATCGGTGGGATCGATGGCGCCGAGCTCATCTGCAAGGCGTTGCGGCTCCTGCCTGATCTTCTCGAGCTTGCGCTCTATGGCATCGAGACGGCGCTTGTTGTCACGGCGCTCCGCATTGGAGCTTCTGCCCTGCGAAGCTGCCGTGCCATCCGACGCAGCGGCGGGCGGGGCGGACGCGGGCTTCGCGTCGAGCAGACGCAGGTATTCCTCAACGCCGCCGGGCACGTGGCGAAGCGCTCCATCGATGAGCGCATACTGGTTGTCGGCGATGCGTTCCGCGAGGTATCGATCGTGCGTGACGAGCAGCAGCGTGCCGGGCCATGAGTCGAGAAGCGATTCAAGCTCGGCGAGCATGTCGGTATCGAGATCGTTGCCCGGTTCATCGAGCACGAGCACGTTGGGCTCGTCGATGAGGACGCACAGCAGCGCGAGGCGGCGCTTCTGGCCACCGGAGAGGTCGGCGATGCGCGTGGACATATCGCCCGCGTCGAACCCCAGCCGCTCGAGCAGCTTCGTGGGCGATGTGGGCCTGCCCTCCACCATAAGGTTCTGCTTGTAGCGTGCGAGCAGTTCGAGCACGCGCCAATCGCCCTTGTCCGCAAGGCCGTCGAGCTGCTGGGAGAGCCAGCCGAATTTGACGGATTTACCGATTCTGACAGCCCCGCTGCTCGGCGCGAGCAACCCCGTCATGATGCGCAGCAGGCTCGTCTTGCCCACGCCGTTCGCCCCGAGGATCGAAACGCGATCGCCGGGCCCCACGATCCAGGAGATGTTCGAGAGCACCGTGCGCCCGCCGAACAGCAGGCTCACCCCCTCGAGCTCGATGACCTGCTTGCCCAGACGCGAGACGGCGAGCCGCTTGAGCTCCACGCTGTTGCGTACGGGCGGATCCTCGGCGAGCAGGGCCCGCGCGGCGTCGATGCGGAACTTCGACTTGGACGTGCGCGCCTTCGCGCCGTGCGCGAGCCAGTTGAGTTCCTTGCGCAGCGTGTTCTGACGCCGTTCCTCCATGGTTGCGGCGATGCGGTCGCGCTCCACGCGCTGCTGGATGTAGGCGGAGTAGCCGCCCTCGAAGGGATCGACCCTCCTGCCGTGCACCTCCCACATGTTCAGGCACACCTCGTCGAGGAACCACCGGTCGTGGGTCACCACGAGAAGCGCGCCCTCCCCTTCCGGCCAGCGCGCTTTCAGGTGCGCGGCGAGCCAGGCGATGGCATGCATGTCGAGATGGTTGGTGGGCTCGTCGAGCAGCAGCACATCCCAGGAACCGATGAGCACGCGCGCGAGATCGCACCGTCTCCGCTCGCCGCCCGAGAGCGTTCCCACGTGAGCATCGAAGGGAATGCCTTCCAGCAGCTCGGAGACGATCGAGCGGATGCGGCTATCGGAGGCCCACTCGTATTCGGGCGTATCTCCCAGCACCGCACGTTTCACCATGTCATCGTCTGCAAGCCGGTCCGACTGCCCGATGAACCCCACCGAGATGTTGTTGCGCCAGGTCACGGCCCCGGAATCGGCCTCCACGTCGCGGGCGATGATCGAGAGGAGCGTGGACTTGCCGTCGCCGTTGGCGCCTACGAGGCCCACGCGATCGCCCTCGCGGATACCGAGGGTGACGTCCGAGAGCACCTGCTTGCCAGGCCACTCGTGCCCGATCCTGTCGAGCCCGATCAGAATGCCCATCGTCTACGCCTCCCCTGCAAGGTTTTTGAGCAGGGCGATCTCCGCCGCATACCCGGAGAGGTCGCTGGGCGTCTCGAGGATCATGGGGAGGGTGCGCAGACGCGGATCGCGCACCACGGCCTCGAAGGTCTCAATGCCGAGCGCACCCTGCCCGATCCGCTCATGGCGGTCCTTATGCGATCCGAGCGCGTTCTTGGAATCGTTGAGATGCAGGGCGCGCAACCTGCCCAGACCGATGATGCGATCGAACTCGTCGAGCACCTCGTCGAGGCGCTCGCGCACGTCGTATCCGCCATCCCACACGTGGCAGGTGTCGAGGCAAACGCCCAGCAGCTGGTCGGCATGCACGCCGTCGATGATGCGGGCGAGTTCCTCGAAGGTGCGGCCCACCTCCGATCCCTTGCCCGCCATGGTTTCGAGCAGCACGACGGTGGATTGCCCGGGATCGAGGACCCCGTTCAAGCCCTCGACGATGAGGCGGATGCCTTCGTCGGCGCCCTGTCCCACATGGGATCCGGGATGGAAATTATAGTAGTTGCCCGGAAGGTGTTCCATGCGGGCGAGGTCGTCGGCCATGGAACGGCGCGCGAAGCCGATGACCTCGGGTGCGGCGGAGCAGAGGTTCAAGGTATAGGGCGCATGGGCGACGAGAGGTCCGAAGCCATGCGCGGATATGAGCGCGCGCAGGCCCGCCGCATCGTCGGGATCGATGCGCTTCGCATTGCCGCCGCGCGGGTTGCGCGTGAAGAACGCGAAGGTGGTGGCTCCCAGCGAAAGCGCCGTCTCCCCCATCGCGGTGAATCCACCCGTCGTGGACAGATGGCAGCCGACGAACAGCTCCCGTCCCATCATGCGCGCTCCGCAAGAAGGCGTGCGAGACGATCCAAGATGGCGTGCGCGGCCTCGAGCTTGGGCATCGTGTCAAGCTCCTCCACGCCGGCGGCGGTGACCAGGGCGATGCGGTTGGTGTCCGAGCCGAACGCGGACTCGGCACGCGAGACGTCGTTGGCGACCATCATATCGGCGCCCTTGCGCTCGCGCTTGGCCTGCGCATAGGCGATGGCATCGCCCGTCTCGGCAGCGAATCCGCACACGACGCGCTCGCCTTTAAGGCGGCAGAGCTCGGCGAGGATGTCGTCGGTCTCCACGAGCTCGATGAACTCGAGGCGCTCGACGGACTTCTTGAGCTTATGGTCGGCAGGTGCCTTGGGGGTGTAATCCGCCACCGCAGCCGCGCAGATCGCTGCATCGCAGTGCGAAAAGGCGGCGATGCAGGCGTCGTGCATCTCGGCGGCACTCACCACGTCGATGCGTTCGGCCCCCTCGGGCGTGGCCAGGGCGCAGGGGCCGGCGACGAGCGTGACCTCGGCACCTCGCTCGAGCGCGGCCTCGGCGAGAGAGAACCCCATCTTGCCCGACGACGCGTTGGCGATGTAGCGCACCGCGTCGATGGCCTCATGGGTGGGTCCGGCGTTGATCAGAAGGCGCAGGCCCGCGAAGTCGCGGACGATCCTCAGCTTCGCCACGACGGCATCGACGATCTCCGCAACGTCGGCGAGCTTGCCCTCGCCCACATCGCCGCAGGCGAGCAACCCACGCGCGGGCATGACGAGGCCGCAGCCGCGCTGTTCGAGCAGGCGCACGTTGTCTTGGGTTGCCGTGTTGCGCCACATATGGACGTTCATCGCAGGTGCGAAGAGCACGGGCGCACGTGCGGCGAGGATGGCGGCGGTCACGCAATCATCGGCGATGCCCGAAGCGACCTTGGCCATGACGTCGGCCGTCGCAGGGCACACGAGGCAGAGATCGGCCCAGGATGCGAGCATGACATGCGGATTGGGCGACTCGGGAAACGCAAAGAGGTCGGTGAGCACCGGGTGATGCGAAAGCGCCTCGAAGGTGATGGGACCCACGAAGGAGCAGGCATGCTCGGTCATGCAGACGCGTACGTCGCAGCCGACGTCCTGCAGGCGTCTGACGACGTCGCACGCCTTGTAGGCGGCTATGCCGCCGCTGACGGCAACGAGCACGCGCCTCCCCATATCAGAGCTCCTCGACGACGAGCATGCGATGGCAGTACGGACAGGTGGTGATGGACGGTCCGCGCACGAGCTCTCGATATGCATCGCCCTGGAGCTTGACGCGGCAGGTGCTCGGCACGTTGCCCTTCAAGCGCTCCACGGCGAGCCCCGAGAAGCGCTTCTGCGCAGCCGCATACGCGCTGCACACCTCGTCGGACACGCGGGCGACGGTATCGGCGCGGTCCGCATGCAGCGCCTCGATCGAGCTGCGTATCTGCACGGTGTCCTGCGCGAACGATGAGCGCAGGGCTTCCTCCTCGGCGTTGAGCCGCATCGAGATGGCGTTGAGCTTGTCCTCGGCCGACGTGGCCTGCTCGAGCTTATCGAGCAGCGGTCCGAGCTTGTATTCGAGCTTCTCGAGCTGTTTGGCGATGAGCGAGAGCCGGGCATCGAGCGCCTGGATCTCCTTGTAGGTATGTCCCGATTCATCGATCGAGGCCTTCGCGTCGGCGCGGTCCTGCATATACCTCTCATGCTGGCCCTGGATGTCGGCGATGTCGATCTCGATATCCTTGCGCATGCCGATGATGCGCTTGAGCTCCAGCGAGAGCTTCTTCTTAGCCTGCTCCACCGTGATGAGCTTCTCCGTCTGCGGCATGGCCTTGAGCTGAGCTTCCGCACGCATGAGCGCAAGATCGATCTCTTGGAGCTTGAGCAGGGCTTCGGCTTCTTCGTTCATGGTCTCACCTTATCGTCTCAGGTCGCGGACACAGGTTATGAGGGCGGATGCGAGCGCATCGAGTGCGTCATCCGTCACGCGTTCGTCGAACGAGATACGCAGCGCCCCGAGAGAATCCTCGCGCGGCAAGCCCATGGCGCTGAGCACATGGCTCGCCTCGGGCGACGAGGCCGAGCAGGCCGAACCCGACGAGATGGCGAACCCCGCCGCATCGAGCTTGAGCAGCACGGAGCCGGCTTCGATGCCGCGTGCGAAGACGTGCACCGTTCCGGGAAGGCGCTCCGCGCCGAAAGATGCATCGACCGTGGGATAGATGCCCGCATCGGCAGCGACGAGGGCGGAGACGAGCCGCTCGGCGCGTGCGCGGATCGCCGGCGCATGCGCGTCATGGGCGGCGGCGCATGCCCGGGCAGCTGCGGCGAAGGCCAGCGCCCCCGCAACGTTCTGGGTGCCGGGCCTCAAGGCGCGCTCCTGCCCCCCGCCGTGCAACGCGGGCGTGAGCCGCACCCCTGTTTTGAGGAAGAGCGCCCCTATGCCCACAGGTCCGCCCACCTTATGGCCGGTTATGGTGAGGGCATCGACGTTCGAAGGGTGCACGCGAACGCGGGCGAACGCTTGGACGGCATCGGTGTGGAAGAGCGCGCCCGCCGCATGGGCGGCTGCCGCAAGCTCCACGATGGGCTGCAGGATGCCCGTCTCATTGTTGGCGCTCATGATGGACACGAGGGCGCAGCGCTCGTCGAGCAGCTCTTCCACGGCAGCCGGCTCGATGACGCCGGCCCGCGTGGGCGGCACGATACGCACCTCGAAGCCGCGCTTGCGCAGCTCGGGAGCACATGAGAGCACCGCTTCGTGCTCGATTGCGGAGAGCACGACGGCGTTTCTCCGGGGGCTGCGCTCGCGCACGGCCTCGGCAAGGCCGAACACGGCGAGGTTGTCTCCCTCGGTGCCGCCCGACGTGAAGACGATCTCGGACGGGCGCACCTGAGGCCCGAGCACGTGCGCGATATCTTTTCGCGCGCTCTCAAGGGCGAGCGCCGCCGCACGGCCCGGCGTATGGAGCGCGTTGGGGTTGGCGCCCGCATACGATGAGGCGGCATACGCCTCGAATGCGCGGGCGGCTTCGGGGCGAAGCGGCGATGAAGCGGCATGATCAAAATAGAACGGCACCGGTCAGACCTCCTCGGCGCTGCGTCTGAGCTCGGCTATGGCGGCGCCCTTATCGGCAGCTCCGAAGATGGTGCTCCCGGCGACGAAGGTGTTGGCGCCCGCCTGCGCGGCGCGCCTGATCGTGCGGGCATCGATTCCGCCATCGACCTCGATCAGGAGGTCGGTGCCGAGGGAGGCGCATGCACCGCTCACAGCCTCGATCTTGGCAAGCATGGCATCGATGAACGTCTGGCCGCCGAAACCGGGGTAGACGGTCATGATGAGCACGAGATCGACGGAAGCTAGGAACGGGAGGACCGCCTCGGCGGGCGTGTCGGGGCTGAGCGAGATGCCGGCGGACACGCCGCGGGCGCGGATGCGGGCGATGAGCGCGGCGGGGTCTGCGCTCGCCTCGACGTGGAAGGTGAGGATGTCTGATCCCGCATCGATGTAGGCATCGGCCACGTCCTCGGGATTGGTCACCATGAGATGCGTGTCGATGGGAAGCGACGTTGCCGCCTTGACCTGCTTCAGGATTCCCGGGCCGAACGACAGGTTGGGAACGAAGTGCCCGTCCATGACATCGTAGTGCAGAAGATCGGCCTGCCGCACGTCCTCGAGCTCGCGTTCAAGATGCAGGAAGTCGGCAGACAACAGCGATGGAACGATGCGTGCGGATCTCGTCATTGATGTACCTCGCCTCTAGTTCGTCGCATATCCGTAGAACTCCTCGTTGGGATCGCGCCCGAGGAGGGAATCGATGGCTCCATCGACGGAAAGCCCCCGATAGAGCACATCGAAGACGACGCGCGAGATGGGTACCTCGACATGATGGATGTCGGCGAGCTCGCAGATGCTCGTGCACGCGCACGCGCCTTCGACCACCATGCGGGTGCGCTCCTGATACTGATCGAGGGTTTCGCCCGCCACGAGCGCCTCGCCGAAGGTGCGGTTACGCGAGTGATGCGACGAGCAGGTGACCACGAGGTCGCCCATGCCGGCGAGGCCCATGGCGGTGAGCGGGTTGCCGCTGAGCGCCGAAACCATGCGCCCGATCTCGGCGAGGCCGCGCGTCATGAGCGCTGCGAGCGTATTGTCGCCCGCCCCCGTGCCCGCCGCGATGCCGCAGGCGATGGCGATGACGTTCTTGACGGCGCTGCATACCTCGACGCCCACCATGTCGTTGGACGTGTACGCCCTGAAGACGGGCGAAGAGAGCATGCTCTGGAAGAAACGTGCGATCTCGGGGTTCTCGGACGCGATAACGCATGCGGAAACGGCCCCGCGCATGATCTCCTCGGCATGGTTGGGCCCCGCGAGCACGGCGATGCGCTCGGGACAGCCGAGCTCCTCGGCGACGATCTCGTGCATGAGCTTATGCGAGGCCGTCTCGATGCCCTTGGTGAGCACGAGCACGGGCGTGTCCGCATGGGTATGCGGGGCCAGCTCATGCACGGTGGAGCGCAGGTAGGCGGAGGGGGATGCCAGGATGATGGCATCGGCATCGCGCACGGCCTCCTCCATCGACGTGGTTGCGACCACATTGTGCGCCAGCTGGCAATCGTTGAGGTAGACGGGGTTGCGATGCTCCGCGGTGATGCTCTGGGCGATCTCGCTCTCGCGCGCCCACAGGCACACGCGATCCGCACGCGGAGCCACGAGCGCGGTCATGCCCGTGCCCCAGGAACCCGCGCCTATGATGGAGATGCGTTTCATCGGGTACCCTCCTTGCTCGAGCGGAAGGAGAAGCGCTTCTCCTCCCCTTTGAGGAGCTTCGCGATGTTGGAGCGGTGCGCCCAGACGACGATGCCCGAGGCGATGCAGAGCGGTATAAGCGAGACGGGCGCAATGCCGAAGATGAGCGCCCCGATGGGAAGCGAGATCGCAGCGCACACCGAGGCGAGCGACACGTAGCGCGTGGGCACGACCACCGCGATGAAGACGATGAGCAGGACGGGGGCGAGCTGCCACTTGAGCGCGAGAACGGCGCCGAAGCCCGTGGCGATGCCCTTGCCTCCCGAAAACCTGAGGTAGCACGAGAACACGTGCCCGCAGATGCAGGCCACATAGACGACGGCCATGGTGCATCCGAGGGGCTGATCGAAGTCGAGCTGCTTGTACTCGAGCTGCGCCATCACGGGGATGAGGTTGCGGGCGAGCATCATCGAAAGATACCCCTTGCCCGCATCGAGCAGCAGGGTGAGGCCGGAGGCGAGCGCGCCCACCGAGCGTGCCACGTTGGTGGTGCCTATGTTGCCCGATCCGACCTTGCGCACGTCCACGCCCTTGGCGCGGGCGATGAGCAGGCCGAACGGGATGCCGCAGACAAGGTAGGCCACGGCGCAGAACAGGATGGTCGGGAGGATCAAGCGGCCCATGGGCATCACTCGCTTTTGCGCCTGAAACGCAGGCGGATCGGGGTTCCGACGAGATCGAAGCGCTCGCGGATGCGGTTCTCGAGGTAGCGTTCGAAGTTATCGTCCACCAGCTCGGGAAGATTGCAGAAGAACGTGAAGACGGGCGGTTTGATTCCGGTTTGGGTGGCGTACATGAGCTTGAGCCGCCGACCCTTGTCGGTCACGGTATGGCCGCTCTCGCGCAGGCCCGCGAGGAAGGTGTTGAGCTCGGACGTCTTGATGGTGCGGCCATGGGCGTCGGCGGCTGCGAGGCAGGCGTCGAAGACCTTGCCCACCGCGCGGCCGGTGAGCGCCGAGATGTTGAGCGTTGGCGCCCAGGGAGCGAAGGCCATGCGCTGGGCCAGACTCTGGAACAGGTCGTCCTGCTTCTGGGGCTCGTCGATGAGGTCCCACTTGTTGAGCAGGATCACGAGCGCGCAGCCGCGATCGACGGCCATGTTGGCGAGCTTCTGGTCCTGCTCGGTGACGCCGATGGAGGAATCGACCACGAGCAGGCATACATCGGCCTTGTCCATGGCCATGAGCCCGCGCACGTAGCTGTAGTACTCCACGGCCTCGTGGACCTGGGCCGTCTTGCGGATGCCGGCGGTATCGACGAGCCTGATGCGCGTGCCCTCGTGGTCGATGAGCGAGTCGATGGCGTCGCGCGTGGTTCCGGCCACGTCGGAGACGATGGAGCGCTTGGCGCCGATAAGGCGGTTGGTGAGCGAGGATTTGCCCACGTTGGGGCGGCCGATGATGGCGACCGCGAGGTCCTCCGCGCCATCGTCGCCCCCGCCCGTATCGGCGGGAAGCGCGGCCACGATGTCGTCGAGCATGTCTCCCGTGCCATGGCCGTGGAGCGCGGAGAGCGGACGGGGTTCGCCGATGCCGAGCGAGTAGAACGCCCAGAGCTTCTCCTCCTCGCGCGCGGGATCGTCGCACTTGTTGACCATGAGGAAGACGGGCTTGCCGCCCCTGCGCAGGATGCGGGCAACCTCCTCGTCCTCCTCGGTCACGCCCACGGAGCCGTCCACCACGAAGATGATGGCATCGGCCTCGTCGCAGGCGGCGAGCGCCTGCTCGCGGATGTGCGCGGCGAAGTTATCGGTTGATTTGATCGATTCTATGCCGCCGGTGTCGACGAGCACGAAGGAGCGCCCGTTCCAGTCGGTCGTGTGATACGAGCGGTCGCGCGTGACGCCGCGCGACTCGTGGACGATGGCCTCCCTCGCCTCGGATAAACGGTTTACCAGCGTGGACTTTCCCACGTTTGGACGCCCGACGATTGCTACGATGGGTTTGGGCATGGCGCTCCTCAACACTATACGGTTAACGCTTCGATTCTAGCAGAACGGCGCACGGCTGAACCTAATGCAGCGCGGCGCTCCATGAGACGAACGCGTCGAGCAAGAGGTGCGGCGAGGTCTGGCAGAGCAGCGTCTCTCCGCCGCGCGCCGCGATCTCACGGGAGATGCGTTCGAACGAGCCGCCGTCGAGCGTGAGCTTGTCGGCGTTGAACATGACCTCGGGCAGCACCACGGTCGTCTTGTCGAGCCGACGGTCGAGCTGGTCGAGCAGGTCGCGCTCCACGATGAGCCCCGTCACATTGACGTCGCCGCCGAAGTAGTCGTTCCGTACGGCCTGCACCCGCATGCGCTCGGTCGCGAACAGCGCGGCGAAGGCGCGCATGACGTCGAAGGCGGCCTCGCCCACGATGAGCAGGATGTCCGTTCCCGCCGCGTCGAGGGACGCCGCAACCCGGGCAATCTCGGCCGCACGCGCGGCCGCGCACTCGGCGACCTCGTCGAGGAAGCTTCTGAGCATGCCGATGCCGTCGTAGAACTGGGGATAGCCGTCATACTCTTCGGCGGGCGGCACGTCGACGCCCGCTGCGAGATAGAACTCGTCGGAAAGCTGGAAGCGCACCAGGCCGGTTGCGGCGCGTGCACGTTCCTGGAAGGGCCGTACCTGCTCGATAACATGCAGGGATGCGGGCCTGTCCGAGACGTAGGAGTGCGTGAAGCGCTTCTGATGCTTGGTATAGCCCACCGGAACGAGGGCCGTCGAGGTGATCTGAGGACGAGCCTCGATCCATGAGAGGGTGCGCTCGAGCTCGTCGCCGTCGTTGAGGCCGGGACAGAGCACGATCTGGGCGTGTATCTCGATGCCCGCCTCGATGAGCCGCTCGAGCACCTCGATGCCGCGTGCGGCGCGGACGCCGATGAGGCGGCGGCGCACGTCGGGCGAGACGGCGTGGAGCGAGACGTTCATGGGCTCGAGCCGGCATGCGATGATGCGCTCCAAGTCCTCGTCGTCCACATTGGTGAGCGTGACGAAGTTGCCCTGCAGAAACGACAGCCTGAAGTCGTCGTCGCGCAGGGAGAGAGAGGCGCGGGCTTCGGGCGGAAGCATGCTCATGAAGCAGAACGTGCACGCATTCACGCAGGTGCGCACGCCGTCGAAGAGCACGTCGGTGAACTCGATGCCCCAGTCGCGACCGACCTCGCGGAACAGCTCCGCCTCGTAGACGAGGCCGTCTTCGGGGTCGAGCACCTCGAGCAGGCAGTGCTCGGCATCCGTCTCCCACCTCCAGGCGATGATATCGGGTATGGCGACGCCGTTGACCGTGAGCACGCGCATGCCGGGCACGAGCCCGGCGTCGTCTGCGGGGCTTCCCTCCTCGATCGATGCGATCCAGGCTCCGATCTCCGGGATGCTCGAAGGTGCGTAGTCGGCGCGCTCGGCCATGCGGATCGCCTAGCCGAGCGACTCGAGCGCCTCGACGACCGAGGCGATCTGGGCGGAGGGCGTCGAGGCGCCGGCGGTGACGCCGATGACCTCGGCGCCCGCGAACCATGCGGCATCGAGCTCCTCGGCCATCTCGATATGGAAGGTTTTGTCGCAGAGAGATGCGCAGATCTCGGCGAGGCGCGTGGTGTTGGCCGAATTGCGGCCACCGATGACCACCATGGCATCGACCTCGGATGCGAGCTGCGCGGCGGCCTCCTGACGCGATGCCGTGGCCTCGCAGATGGTGTTGACGAGCTTCACCTCGCGGCTTCCGTCATCGATGGCGTCGAGCACGGCGGCGAGGGTTTCGAGCGACTGCGTCGTCTGCACCACCACGCCCACCTTGCCGCCCAGATCGAGCTCGCGCGCCTCGTCGGGAGCGGATGCCGCCCGCGCGCCGGGCGCATGCGCGAGCGTGGCCTCCACCTCGGGATGGCCCTTCTCGCCCACGACGAGCACCTCGTAGCCCTCATGCATCAGACGCTCGACGGCGACATGGACTTTCTTGACGAACGGGCAGGTTGCGTCGATGACGTTGCGGCAGACCGCGCGGGCGCGCTCCTCCTCGCTCGGCGTGACGCCGTGCGAGCGCAGGATGAGCGTGGCTCCCGCAGCCTCGTCCACCGTGGAAGCCTCATGCGCGCCCAGAGCGTCGAGGCTCGAGACCACGCGGGGATTGTGGATGAGCGGCCCGAGCGTGTACACGTCGCCCGACGATGACGACACGGCGTTCCAGGCCAGCTCGAGGGCGCGCTCGACGCCGTAGCAGGCGCCGGCCTTATCGGCGATCCTGATGGTTGCCATGGCTCACATCTTTCCCGGATGCTCGGCGCGCAGGGCGTCCCTGAGCTCGTACACCTGCTTCATGGCGGTCTTTTCCATGGCAGCGAGCTGCTGTTTTTTACCCGAAACCCCCAGAGATTCGAAGGTGATGGAATCGCCCACCTTGGCGAAGACGCGCCTGAAGAGCCGGGGCAGGATCTTGCCGGCGGAACGCAGGTCGCGGGCGCCGACGATGGCCGTGGGGATGATGGGGGCCTTGGCGAGCTGCGCCATGAGCGCGAAGCCTCCATGCACCTCGGCATCCTCCTCATCCGATTTGACGCGGGTTCCCTCGGGGAACACGAGCACGTGCTCGCCCCGCTCGAGCGCGGCGCGGGCGCGGCGGACCGCCTTCATATCGGCGGTTCCCCGGTTCACGGGAATGCCGCCGACGCGTGAGAAGAACCAGGTGGTAAGGCCGTTCATATTGAACTCGCTCTTGAAGATGGGACGGACCTTGATGCCGCGCACGCCGCAGGACACGATCAGGATGAGCGGATCGAGCAGCGAGGTGTGGTTCATGATGATCATGCTCCCCTTGCGCACCCCGACGAGCTTGTCGAGATCCTCGATCACCCAGGGCCACACGAGCTTGGTGACCGCGCCCACGATGCCGATGACGATGGCATAGAAGATGCGCGTGGGAAGCGGATGATCGCGCATGGCATGATTGTAGTAGTCGTCGAAGGAGTTGCGGGCGAACGCATGCAGGGGGCCGTACGCGCGAGCGTCGTTCTTCGCACGCGTCGCCCCGCCCTTAGCAGCGGACGCAGGCTTGCCCGCCGGGGATGCGACGGCGTTCTCGCGCGGCTGCTCGGAACGTGCGGAAGACGCGTCCATGGACTTGAGCCGATCGTTCAGCGAGAGGATCTTCTCCACGACCTCATGAACGCCCAGGGCGGACGAATCGATATGGACCGCATCATCTGCGGGCTTGAGCGGCGCCACCTCGCGGGTGGAGTCGTAGGCGTCGCGGCGTTTGAGATCGGCGAGGATCTCCTCGACCGCGCTCTCGTCGGCCGTGGCATCGCTGTCCGTGGCGGCATCTCCGCCGGCGCGCTGCACGGCGCGGCGCAGGGCGCGCGCCTCGGGATCCGCCGTGAGGAACACCTTCACATCTGCCTGGGGAAACACCACGGTGCCGATGTCGCGGCCCTCGGCGACCACATCGACGTTCTCGGCGATCTGGCGCTGTTGGGCGACCATGGCCTCGCGCACGGCGGCGATGGCGGAGACGGGCGACACGGCGAGGTCGATCTCGGGCGTCCTGATGGCGGCGGTGACGTCCTGGCCGTTGGCAAAGACGCACTGGCCCTCGGCACGCTGCTCGAAGCCGATCCGCGCTGCGCGGGCGATCTCGACGATCGCATCGACGTTCGCAGGGTCGTACACGTCCAGACCCGCCTGCGTGCAGAGCAGCGCGCACGAGCGGTACATGGCGCCCGTGTCGAGCAAGGTGAGCCCGCACCGCTTGGCGATGGCCTTGGCGACGGTGGATTTGCCCGAGCCCGCAGGCCCATCGATGGCGACGATCATCTAGCGCTCACTCCTCTCCCGACGCCGCATCGGCATCGGTGTCGGTATCGATTCCAGCCGCTTCCCGCAGGGTCGCGACCTCGGCTTCCGTGCAGTGACGCCACTCCCCTGCCGCGAGGCCGTGCGCGTCGAGCGGCCCGAAGGAGAGGCGGTGCAGCGTTTTCACCAGGTGTCCCACGGCAAGGAACATGCGTTTAACCTGATGCTTCCTTCCCTCATGGATGGTGAGGGCCACGATCTGCTCGCGCTCGCCCAAACCTTCCGGACGCACGAGCGCGCTGCGCGGGTCATGTGCGCCGAGCACTTCGACGGAGGCCGGCGACGCCTCTCCGTCGTCCAGACGGACGCCCTGCTCCAAGCGGGCGACATCGTCGGCATCGAGCCTGCCCGATATGCAGGCGATATAGGTTTTATCCACATGGCGGGAGGGATGGAGCAGGTTCTGCCCCATCATGCCATCGGTGGTGAAGAGCAGGCAGCCCGACGTGTCGGCATCGAGCCTGCCCACGGGAAAGAGCCCGGGATGGTCGTGCGCGGGCACGATGTCGGCCACGGTGGGGCGGCCGAAGGGGTCGCTCATGGTGGTGAGGCAGCCTGCCGGTTTGTTGAGCACGAGGTAGCAGTGGCTGTTGCCGAGCGCATACACGCGGCCGTCGACGCTCACCACGTCGTGCAGCGGATCGACCTTGGATCCGAGCTCGGTGACGACCTCGCCGTTCACCCGCACGCGCCCCTCGGTCATGAGACGCTCCGATCCGCGCCTGCTCGCAACGCCGGCGCGCGCGAGGAAACGCTGGAGCCGCATAGGATAGATGCCCGGCGCGTCAGTCATCGAACGAGCCCTCCACGTCGTCCATGATCCGCTCGAGCTCGTCGTAGTCGCCCTCGTCATCGAGGTCGTCATAGGAATTCTCGACAAGCGTACGTTCCTCGTCGAGCTCCTCTGCGGCATCTTCGAGCGTCGATGAGAACGAGGTTCCCGATAGACGCTCGCGGATGAAGCGCTTCGATTCCTCGTCGGGCGCGAAATCCTCGAGGGGAGGGAGCTCGCGCAGCGACCTGAGCCCGAAGTGCTCGAGGAAGAGCCGGGTGGTGCCGTACAGGATGGCCTGACCGCGGTCGGCTTCGCGGCCGACCTCGCGCACGAGGCCCTTCTCGCGCAGCGACGCGATGACGCCGTCGGAATTGACGCCGCGGATGGCGCGGATGCCCTCGCGGGTCACGGGCTGGTGGTACGCGATGACGGAGAGCGTTTCGAGGGCGGCCTGCGAGAGCTTGCGCGTGTCCCACGAAAGCACGAAGCGCTCGACCTGCTCATGATAGGCGGGGTGCGAGAAGAGCCTCCAACCGCCCGCGACCTCGCGCAGTTGGAAGCCTCGGTTGCTGTCGAGGTACTCGGCGGCGAGCTCGGCGAGCGCGGCTGCCGCATCCCCCGGATCGACCTCGAGCGCAGCCGCGAGATCGGTAGCGGAAACCGACTCGCTCGACACCATGAGCAAAGCCTCGAGCGCTCCTTTGAGCGCGTCTCCCGAAAGATCTTCCAAACGCTGCATGGCTACTCCAAATCAAATTCCGATTCGTAATCGAAATCGCTGTTCTCGATATGGAATTCGTCGGCTCCCTCGACATGCTCGATGTCGATCTCGCCGAATATCTCGCTTTGGCGCACGCTCACCATGCCCCGTTTGAAGAGCTCGAGCACGGCGAGGAAGGTGGCCACGACGGATTCGGCCGAATGCCGGCCATCGAGCAGCTCGGTGAAGCTCATACGGCCCCGCGCGCGCATCTGGCGATCGACGGACGCCACGGTGAGGCCGATGGGGATGCGGTGCGGCGCCACATGCTCCGCTTCGAGCAGCAGGCTCTCGCGCCTGCTGTCGAGGTCGGCGCAGATGACGGCCAGGCTTCTGAGCGAGATGCCCGCGAGGTAGTCGGGCATAAGGCTCAGATACTCGGGATCGGGACCCGCCGTGCGCGGAACCATGCGCGCCTCGGCCTCCATCCTCGAGGCGAGCGATGCGCTCACGCTGCGGAACTGCTTGTAGGCGATCAGGCGTGCGATGAGGACCTCGCGGGCCTCCTCGGGCGAAAGGTCCGAAAGATCGTCCTCATCGTCCAGATGGGAGAGCGAGGGCCGCACGCCCTGATCGGGAACGAGCGACGCCGCCTTGATGTCGAGCAGGGTCGAGGCGACGAGCACGAAGTCGCTGGCGACGTCGAGATCGAGATCGCTCATGCGCTCGACCTCGGCCAGATACTGGTCTGCAACCTCGGCGATGGAGATGGACCCGATGGCGACCTTCTGCCTGCCCACGAGGTGCAGGAGCAGGTCGAAGGGGCCTGAGAAGACCTGGGTGTTCACGCGATAGGACACGGCTACCACCAGAAGGTCAAAAGATCGTACATCTTCTCGACGGTGAGGTTGAAGTACCAGCCCAGCGGATTGATATGGAACAGCGCCGGCACCAGGAAGAGCAGCGCCATGAGGATGGGCAGCGAATACGCCTGCACCTTGTTGTAGACGCGGCGCGCCTCGCCCTTGAGCAGCGGCGAGATGAGCTTGGAGCCGTCGAGGGGAGGGAGCGGGATGAGGTTGAAGAAGGCGAGGCTCAAATTGACGTAGAGGTACGCGTTGACGATGAGCACGATCCAGGAGAAGACCTCGTAGGGACCGCTGCCTGTGCGCACGACGGGCTCGAGGAAGGTGATGAGGAGGTAGAGCACGACGGCGCCCGCAACGGCCTGGATGAGGTTGCTCACGGGACCGGCGAGGGCCACGAGCGCCTCGTCGCGCGCGGGATCCTTGAGACGGCGCGGGTTGAAGGGCACGGGCTTCGCGGCGGCGAATACCGGCATGCCCGAGAAAGCCATGACGAGCGGGAGGATGAGCGACCCGAACGGATCGAGATGCGCGAGGGGATTCAGGGTGAGGCGCCCCGCCTCCTTGGCCGTGGGATCGCCGCAACGAAGCGCCATCCAGCCGTGCGCGAACTCGTGGACGGATGCCGACACGGCGACGAGCGCGACGCTGATCGCCATCATGATGTAGCGCGTGAACTGACCTGAGATAACCACGTGCACCCCCTCTCGCGGCCCCGAAGAGCGGCGAGGCGTATGACCAACTGCCCTATCTTACCAGATACATGCGGGCATCTCCCACATGCGGAGAGATCACGAATTCTCAAGCTGCTCCGTCAGCTCGAGCCATTCGGTCTCGAGCGCGGGGATCTTCTTGGAAAGCGCCGTGTATTCCGCCATGCACGCGTCGAAGCGCGCGGCATCGTTGTACAGCTCCTCGTCGGCCATGAGCTGCATGAGCTCCTCGTAGCGTTTCTGCGCGGGCTCGAGGGCGGACTCCACGGCTTTCAGGCGGTCGCGCCTGCTTTTGAGCGCCTTCGAGCGCCTCTGGCGCTCCTCCGCCTCGGCGCGGCGCTGCTCCTTGGTCTTGACGTTGCGGCCCGTGGCGGCGGGCGTTCCCTCGGATGCCCCCGGCGTGGCGGCGGGCACCTCCGCCGCAGCGTCCTGCGCGGCGCGCGCTTCGAGCTCGGCGCGCTTGAACCGGTAGTACTCGTAGTCGCCGTCGTAGAGGATGACCTGATGGTCGCGCACGTCGACGATCTTCGTGGCGATCGCCTTGATGAGGTGCTCGTCGTGCGTGATGAGCACGATGGTGCCATCGAAGGATGCGAGCGCGCGCTCGAGGATGTCGACGGACTCTATATCGAGGTGGTTGGTGGGCTCGTCGAGCAAAAGCAGCGGATCGGGCGAGACGAGCATCTTGGCAAGCGCCAGGCGCGCACGTTCGCCGCCCGAAAGGACGCTCACGCGCTTATCGACGTCGTCTCCGTGGAAGAGGAAGGCGCCGAGCAGTCTGCGCTCCTCCGCGCTCGTCCAGCCGGGCGCAACCTTGTCGATCTCGCCGAGCACGGTATTGGCGGCGTCGAGATCCTCGAGCTGATGCTGGGCGTAGTAGGCCGAGCTCACGTTCTGACCGTACGAGACCGTTCCCGTCGTGGGCTCGATGCGCTGGGCGATGAGCTTCATGAGCGTCGATTTGCCCGCGCCGTTGGGGCCGATCAGCGCCACGTGGTCGCCCCGGTACAGTGCCAGGTCGACGCCCTCGTAGACGAGGTTGTCTCCATAGCGCTTGGAGACGTTGTCCAGAGCCACCACGTTGTCGCCCGTGCGGGGCGGCGCGGGAAACGAAAAATGCACGCGCTTGTTCTGCTCGGGCAGCACCACGAGCTCCTCTTTGATCTTCTCCACGCGCCGCACGCGCTCCTGCACCTGCTTCGCCTTGGTGGGCTTGTAGCGGAAGCGGTCGATGAAGACCTCCATGTGGGCGATGTCGCGCTCCTGCGCGGCGCGCTTCGCCTTGAGCTGCTCGAGGTTGTCGGCGCGCTGCTTGAGATAGGCGGAGTAGTTGCCGGCGTAGGTGACGAGCATGCGGTTCTCAAGGGCAGCTACATGCGTCACGCAGGCATCCATGAAAGCGCGGTCGTGGCTCACGATGAGCACGGCGCCGTCGTAGGACGAGAGGAACGACTCGAACCACAGCACGCTCTCGAAGTCCAGGTGGTTGGTGGGCTCGTCGAGCAGAAGCAGGTCGGGGTGGCGCAGCAGCAGCTTGGCGAGGGCGATGCGCATCTGCCAACCGCCCGAGAACTCGCATGCGGGCTTGTCGAAGTCTGCCACGGAGAAGCCGAGGCCGCTCAGGATGGCCCGCGCGCGCGATTCGAGCTCGTATCCGCCGAGACGCTCGAAGCGCTCGCGGGCGTGGCCGTAGCGGTCGAGCAGGGCCGCGCGCTCCGCCTCGTCGGACTCGACGGAGATGGCATGCTCGAGCTCGGTGAGCAGATGCCCCGCCTCCTTGAGCTCATGCGCCGAGTCGATGACTTCGGACAGCGCGGACGACCCCTCGCCGATGCGCGTCTCCTGCTCGAGGTAACCCACCGTGGTGTCGCGCGCAAAGCTCACGGTTCCCTCGTCGGGGGATTCCTCGCCCATGATGATGCGCAGCAGCGTGGTCTTGCCCGCGCCGTTGGGGCCGACGAGCGCCCAACGTTCTCCCGCGTTGAGCTGCAGGGTGGCGCCGGTGTAGAGCACCCGCGCGCCAAACGATTTGGATATCTTATCGGCAAGAGCGATCATCTGAGCGAGAACCAATCGAATCGAAGCGGCACAATGCATCTATTGTAGGATCGTCGTCTGTGGTTTGCTTGACAAAATATTCACAGAATGCCCCGCAGCGCAGATGAATGAAGTATTGTTGGATATGGTGCAAGACAAGCGCGTTAGGAGTGCGAACACGTGGCTTCTTCGAAGAAGAGATACTTTGCTGCGCTCGATGGTCTCAGGCTCCTCGCCATCGCCGCCGTTTTCGTCTACCACGCCGATCCCACGGCGCTTCCCGGCGGTTTTGCGGGCGTGACGCTGTTCTTCGTCATCACGGGGTACCTGCTCGCATCGAGCATCGATCGCCAGCTGCATGGAAAGGGGTCGTTCTCGTACCTCGACCATCTCAAGCGACGGGTGACGCGCCTCCTTCCGGCGATGCTCGCCCTCGTGGGCATCGTCGCGCTGCTCTCGATCATCGTCGCGCGCCCGCTCGTCCCCAAGATGAAGGACGACGTCGTGCCCGCGCTCCTGTTCTTCGAGAACTGGTTCTACATCATCCGCAACGTGTCGTATTTCGCCGCGTCCGGCCTGCCCTCCCCGCTCACGCACTTCTGGTATCTGGCCGTGGTCATGCAGTTCTATATCGTATGGCCGCTCGTCCTCATGGCTCTCGCGAAGCTCGGCGTCAGGAGGCGCACGCGCGTCATCCTCTGCGCCGTGCTGGCCATCGCATCGCAGGTCCTGATGGCCGTTCTCTACGATCCTGCAGCTGACACCAACCGCGTGTACTACGGCCTCGACACCCGTGCGGGCGAGCTGCTCATAGGCGCTCTCATCGCCGAGATCGCCCCCATCGTCTCGTCACGCAAGCAGGAGCCGCGCAGCGCACGCACGAGCCGCTCCAACCGCTCCCGCACCTCGGAGCCGCTCGTATCCGATGCTGCGCTTTCCATCGCCGCAGCCGTGGGCCTTGCATGCTTTGCGGCGTTCTCGCTCCGCGTGAACGGATACAGCTCCCTGCCCTATTACGGCGGCTTCCTCGTGCTCGCCCTCTGCTCGGGCACGCTCGTGCTCGCCTGCATCCGCGAGACGACCGTCTTCGCGCGCATCTTCTCCCTTCCTCCCCTGTCGGCGCTGGGCAAGCGATCGTTCTCGCTGTATCTCTGGCATTATCCGCTGCTGCTCATCATGAATCCCGCAACGCGCACGACCGACCTCACCCTCGCCCAGCGCGTGATCCAGGTCGCCGTCATCTTCGCCGCAGCCGAGCTCTCCTACCGTCTCTTCGAGGCTCCACGCACCGTCACCGTGCCGGGCACGCGCAGAGCGGAGCCGACGAGCGTCACGGTTGTCGGGTTCCCCGCCGCCCAGCGCGTGTTGAGCGCCGCCGGCGCCATCTTCGCGCTCGTCGTGCTCCTTCTTCCAGCAACCCCGCTGCAGGCAACGGAGCCGGAGCCCACCTTGGCGAGCCGGGTGAGGGCGGCTGCGGATGCCAATTCGGGCGACGGAGCAGGCGAGCAGATCGCACCGCCGCGCGAGCGCGTGTTCTATACCGTCGAGGGAACGGTTTTCCAGGGAACCCCCTTCGAGGAGGCCATCAACCGCATCAATGCCTTCTCCCACTACGAGATCGATGAGGCGACGGGCGCCTGCAACGCTCCTGCGATCCTCATCGGCGACTCCGTGCCGCTCGGGGCAGAACAGCAGTTCAGCGAGATGTTCCCGTACGGCCACATAAATGCCCAGGTGAGCCGCCAGCTCAACGAGGGCGCCGATATCCTGCGCGGAGTCTGGGACCAGGGCATCGACGGCGATATCATCATCTGGTCGCTCGGCGACAACGGCATCGCCTACGAGGAGGATGTGCGCGAGCTCATCGAGATGTGCGGCAGCCGCCGCGTCTACCTCGTGACCTGCCGCGTGCCGCTTGCCCTGCAGGACATGAACAACGCGCTTTTCCACGAGGTCGCTGAGCAGTACGACAACTGCGAGGTCATCGATTGGCATGCGTGGAGCGCCGGTCACGACGAGTACTTCTGGGATGACGGCACGCATCTCACGCCCGAGGGAGCCGACGCATACTGCCGCATGATCAGAACGGCGATCGCAGGGAGCTAGGTTTCTCGTCGCACGGCGCCCGCTCTTCTGCTAGAATGACTTCGCTAAGGGCGATTGGCTCAGGGGTAGAGCACATCCTTCACACGGATGGGGTCGCTGGTTCAAATCCAGCATCGCCCACCAAACTTCCAGGTCAGAGGCTATGTTCTCTGGCCTTTTTTGTATGCGCGCACATGATGCGCGCAGCCATGCGCACCTTTTCCGCTCTCATGCAGCGGAGTTTCGAAGGCGGAGCGTGCTGCAGGTCGAGCTGGCCTTGAGGGCACCTCGCCGCCGCAATCCCGGGTAATTGCGGCCAGCATACACGTCGATTTACAGAAATGGCATAATTTTCCGCTTTTCTGCCGAAAAACGGTGCCGGAAAAAACGGGGTCGCATTCGCGGTGTGTCTGACCTGCGCAAACGGAGGGCAGCTTTCCGCCCGATGGAGAATCGAGCCCCGAAAACGGCAGAAAAACGGAAAATTATGCCATTCCGGCGATTTCACGTGTATGCCGTTTCTTGATGCGGAGCGCGGCGGCGGGAGCAGACGGGGCAGCTGATTTGCCGATCTCGCCGATTTTCTCTTGACGCAGCCCGAAGTCCGTACCTATCCTATTCATATAGATCGGCTCATGGCAACAAGCACCGCAAGATGTGCGGAAAGCGTACGCCATGAGCCTTTTTCATATTGAGGAGACCGTTTTGGCGAAGACCGCAGTGCTCGTGGATGGCGGGTTCTACCGAATCCGCGCGAACGCCCTTTGGGGTGCGAAAACCGGGAAAGAACGTGCTGAAGAATTGAACGAATACGTCTTCAAGCATCTCAAGAAGAAGGACGGAACCGAAGAGCGTCATCTCTACCGCATCTTCTACTATGACTGCCCGCCCATGGCGATGACCATCTACCATCCCCTGACGAAGAAGAACGTCGATTTCGGGAAGAGCGAGACGTACACGTTCGCAACAGAATTCTTCGATGAGCTCAAATGCATGCGCAAGTACGCCCTGCGGATGGGAAAGCTGTCCGTTGCGGGAACGCATTACGAGCTCGATCACGAGAAGGTCAAGAAGCTCTGCTCCGGTTCGATCTCCGTCAAGGACCTGAAGGAGCGTGACTTCAGACTGTCATCGCGGCAAAAGGGCGTCGACATGAAGCTCGGCCTCGACATCTCCGCACTTGCCTACGAGCGCCTCGTCGATCAGATCATCCTCATCGCGGGAGATAGCGACTTCGTCCCCGCAGCCAAAGTCGCACGGCGCAAGGGCATCGACTTCATCCTCGACCCGATGGGCAATAACGTGAGCGCGGATCTGCTCGAGCATGTTGATGGAATGGAGTCGTTCATCGACACCGACCCCGCAAAGAAGAAGTCCTCGCGAAAGAAGAGCGCCGATGAAGCCGCCGAGTAGCCTAGGGCGGAAAGAGCATATTCAGAGCTTGAGCAAAAAAATGGGTGGGCCCAGTAGGATTCGAACCTACGACCAAAGGATTATGAGTCCTCTGCGCTAACCGCTGCGCCATGGGCCCGTACGAAAAAGGCGACGGATTCTGTCCGTCGCCTTGAGTTCCTGGTGGAGATAAGGGGGATCGAACCCCTGACCTCATGACTGCCAGTCATGCGCTCTCCCAGCTGAGCTATATCCCCGAACGAACGCGCTCAACTACTATACCAAAGATCGGAGAGCGGTCAAGGACAAAAAACGAATTAAGGGTAAGATATGAAGGGAAAGCGCCGAGATCGCCCTGCATCGATGAGAGGAACGCGTCATGACCCCTGAAGCGAAATACCTGAAAATCGCGAGCATCGCCACCTTGTTCGTCGGCCTTGCAGCCATCGTTTTCGGCATCGTCCTCAGTACGGCGGACTTCGATATCACCGATGCGCTGGTCGCTGGGTCGGGTGCGCTCAATTCCTACATCGGCGCCTCAGGGGCGCGCAAGGCAAACGTGCCGTCCACCGTCAAGGGCGTGGTGCCGCCCGCGATCGTCATCGTCGTGCTCTGCATCATCGCCGGGTTCGCCTCGTATCGGATGGGCGCACCGCTCTACACGATTGCGGCATGCGCCGTATGCGGCACGCTCGCGGCGGTCGTGTGCTTCGCGGCACGGCGCATCGTGAAAGCGCTAGAGCGCGTATAGGCGCAGGGAAATCCGATAATCCGACCGGTCTGCACCTCATTGACAAGCAGCCTGCGGAGTAATACTTTAGCTAAGCTGCCGATATGATCGACCAAGGAGACCATCATGGGACAACTTGCCCTGGGACTGCTCATTCCCTTTGTCGGAACGTCGCTGGGCGCGGGTTGCGTCTTCTTCATGAAAAAGGAGCTTGACGAGCGCGTTCAGCGCGGGCTTTCGGGATTCGCCGCCGGTGTCATGGTGGCCGCCTCCATATGGAGCTTGCTGATCCCCGCCATGGACGGGTCGTCCGAGCTCGGCCGCCTCGCTTTCGTGCCCGCCGTCGTGGGCTTTTGGGCGGGCACGCTCTTCCTGCTCGCGCTCGACCACATCATTCCCCACCTCCACCGCACGAGCGACAGCGCCGAAGGCCCCCGATCCCATCTGGCGCGCACCACCCTCATGGTGCTCGCCGTGACGCTCCACAACATCCCGGAGGGCATGGCCGTAGGCGTGGTACTCGCCGGATGGTTTGCAGGCACCGCAGGCATCACCTGGACCGCCGCCTTGGCGCTGTCCCTCGGAATCGCGCTCCAGAACTTCCCCGAAGGCGCCATCATCTCGTTGCCGCTCCATGCTTCCGGCACAACGCGCCTGCGCGCCTTCGCGAGCGGGGTGCTTTCGGGAATCGTGGAGCCCATCGGCGCGTTTCTCACCGTGCTCGCCTCCGATCTCGTGGTTCCCGCACTCCCCTACCTGCTCGCATTCGCGGCAGGAGCCATGATGTACGTCGTGGTTGAGGAGCTCGTTCCCGAGATGACCGGAAAATCCCACTCCAACCTCGGCGCGATCTGCTTTTCGATCGGCTTCACCGTGATGATGGCGCTCGACGTCGCGCTGGGATGACGCCTCCCTGCCAGCGTCCTTACGCCCTGCCGGGCACGATGCGCTCGAGCAGGTAGCTTGCCAGCCCGTCGAAGGGCACGTCCTCGCGTTCGCCGGTTGCGCGGCACTTGACCTCCGCCATGCCGTTCGATACGCCTCGCTTGCCGAGAATGACCTGGTACGGCATGCCATAGAGGTCGGCGTCGGCGAACTTCACGCCCGCGCGCTCGTCGCGATCGTCCACGATGAGCTCGAGGCCGCTCGCAGCAAGCTCTTCAGCAACTGTCTGCGCCGCGGGCCACACGAGGTCGTCGTCCACGTTGAGCGGGATGATCTCCACCTCATAGGGCGCAACGGACACGGGGAACATGATGCCCTTGTCGTCGTTGTACTGCTCTACGACGGCTGCGAGCGTGCGCGACACGCCGATGCCGTAGCAGCCCATCTGGAAGGGCTTCTCGATGCCGTCCTCATCCATGAAGGTCGCCCCCATGGCATCGGAGTATTTGGTTCCCAGCTGGAATACCTGCGAAACCTCGATGCCGCGCGCGCTGCGCAGCGGAGCACCGCAGGTGGGGCAGCCGTCACCCTCTTGAGCGGTTGCCAGGTCGAGCCACGCATCGACCGTAAAATCGCGGCCGGCAAGCGCGCCCTTGATGTGGTATCCGGCCTTGTTGGCGCCCACGAGCCAGCTCTGCGCATCCTTGAGAGAGATATCCCCCACAATGCGAACGCGCGGATCGACGCCGATAGGGCCCATGTAGCCCTTCACGAGGCCGTAGGCGGCCATCTGCTCCTCGTCCATGACGTCGAAGTGCCCGAAGGCATGCTCGGCTTTGACGTCGTTGAGCTCGTGGTCGCCGGGGAGCAGGCAGAGCACGGGCGAGCCGTCCTCGGCGATGAGCGCGAAGCTCTTGCGACACGCCTGCTCGGAGATGCCGAGAAACGCGGCGAGCGCTGAGATGGATCCCTCGCAGGGCGTCTCGATCTCGGTTGCCTCGCCGATCGCATACTCGTCGAAGGAAATCCGTGCGCAGGCCGCCTCGGTGTTGGCGGCAAAGCCACAGCCGCACCACACGAGCGACGCCTCGCCCGACTCGGCGAGCGCCATGAACTCGACGGAGGTGTCTCCGCCGATCTGGCCGGAGTCGGCGACGACGGGAAGTGCCTTGATTCCGCAGCGTTCGCAGATACGGGCGTAGGCGTCCTTCTCCTCCTCATAGCTCTTCTGCATGCCCTCGACGGTCGCATCGAACGAGTAGCCGTCCTTCATGATGAACTCGCGGCCGCGCATGAGGCCGAAGCGCGGGCGGATCTCGTCGCGGAACTTATCCTGGATCTGGTAGAGGGTCACGGGCAGCTGCTTGTAGCTCTTGAGCTCGTTCATCACCAGGTCGACGAAGGTCTCTTCGTGGGTGGGGCCCACCACGAAATCGCGGCCGTGGCGGTCCTTGAGGCGCAGGAGCTCGGGGCCGTAGACATCCCAGCGCCCCGACTGCCGCCAGATCTCGCCGGGGACGATCATGGGTACCTGGATCTCCTGGGCGCCTATGCCGGCCATCTCATCGCGGATGATGGCCTCGATCTTCATGAGAGAACGCCATGCAAACGGCAGGTAGCTGTACAGGCCCGCCGCGGTCTTGCGGATCATGCCTGCGCGCAGCAGCAGGCGATGGCTCGCCAGCTCCGCTTCGGCGGGATCCTCCTTGAGGGTGGGGGCGTAGGTTCTGCTCATCAGTTCATAGCGTGCCACGTTGACTTCCTCTCTACAGGTACTGCTCTCGGCAATCTATTCATTCTAAGGGAACCGCGCCTCGATCTCGGCCATGAGTTCATCCACCATGGCATCTTCGGGCACCCTGCGGATCGTTTCGCCTCGGGCGAAGAGCACGGCCTCCCCCTTGCCCGACGCAAGGCCGATATCGGCTGTGCGGGCCTCTCCCGGGCCGTTGACGACGCACCCCATCACCGCGACCGAAATGGGCTTCGAGATGCCCTCGAGGCGCTTGGAGACCTCCTCGGCTATGGGGATGAGATCCACCTGGCAGCGCCCGCAGGTGGGACAGCTCACGAGTTCGGGCGTCCTCCTGCGCATGCCGAGGGCCGAAAGCAGGTCCCAGGCAACCTTGACCTCCTCCACGGGGTCGGCCGTGAGCGAGAGGCGCATGGTGTTGCCGATGCCCTGCTCGAGCAGGATGCCCACGCCGCAGGAGTTCTTGACGGTTCCCTGGCGCAGCGTGCCGGCCTCCGTCACGCCCACGTGGAGCGGAAGGTCGGGGATGCGGCGCGAGAGCGCACGATAGGTGGCGAGCGTGGTGGGCACGTCATGCGCCTTGGCGGAGAGCACGATATCCTCGAACGCGCGGCTGCGGAAATGCTCGACGAACGATTCGCACGACAGCACGAGCTTCTCGGCGAGGTCGAGATCGTGCAGCTCTGCAACGGACGGGTCGAGCGAGCCTGCGTTCACGCCGATGCGGATGGGGATGCCGGCCACCTTGGCCGCATCGATGATGGCGTCCACGCGCTCGAACGACCCCACGTTGCCCGGATTGATGCGCAACGCCGACGCTCCCCGCTGCGCGGCCTCGATGGCGAGCCGGTGATCGAAATGAATATCGGCGACGACGGGCAGAGGCGATGCGGCGCAGATGGCCTCGAAGCCGTCGAGCGCACGCGCGGACGGGATGGCGCAGCGTATGATCTCGCAGCCCGCATCGGCGAGCTGCGCGATCTGAGCGAGGGTCGCCTCGGGATCCTCCGTCTTCGTCGTGGTCATAGACTGCACGGTCACGGGCGCATCGCCGCCGATGGCGACGTTGCCGCAGAAAACCTGCCTGGTGCGATTGCGTGGAAGCGTTTCCATGGACGCCATCTCCTACATCAGGAAACGGATGATGTCGTTGCGCAGCACGAAGACGAAGAGCGCGAGGAGCAACGCGAGGCCGACATAGGAGACGATATTCTGGACCCGCACCGATACCGGACGCCCGATGATGCGCTGGATTGCCTCGAAGAGGATCTTGCCTCCGTCGAGCGGGGGAATGGGCAGCAGGTTCATGAAGCCGAGCGACATGGAGATGGCGGCCACCACGAGCAGCAGTTCGAACGCCCCCGTGCGTGCGGCTTCGGAAGCCAGCACCGATATGCCGACGATGGAGGACGACTGGCCGACGACCTCCATCGTGTGCGCGGGATTGATGAGGCGCAGCGCGAAACCGGCAACCTGCGCGGCGTAGGACAGCGCGCTCGCAACCGACTCGCCGAGCGAGAGCCGCATCCGCGTGACGGTGTTCGTGATGCCGAGAAGCTCGTGCGCGCCGCCCGTCAGGGCCACCTGGAGCACGTGCTCGGCCCCTTCGCGCAAAACGACCACGTCGAAGTCGTCGCCGACGGGAAGCAGCTCGCCGAGGGCTTCCGAGATATCGTTCCAATCGGCGATCTCGTGCTCCCCTATCCGCACGATCGTGTCGCCCGGCATGATGCCCGCGGCCTCGGCGAGCGACTGCTCGTTGACGGTGCCGACCACGGGCTCGGTCGAACCCACGTCGATGCCGACAACGGACAGCGAGAAGACGACGATGAGCATCGCGAAGACGATGTTGACGAGGGGCCCCATAATGAGCATGGCAAGGCGTTTCAAAAAGCCGATGCCCTGATAGACATGGCTGCGTTCCTGCGCGAGCAGGGCATCGGGCGCCAGGGCGGGCTCGTAGACGTCGCCGTCGGAGCGGGCGCCGATCTCGTCTGCGTCATGCCCCGCATCGTACTCGCAGAGAAACGCGGCATCGCGCGGGATGGTCTTGAACACGGGGTGCTCGGCATCTTCGCCGTCGTATCGGCGTATGGCCGCCCAATCGACGAGCGTGAGCAGCAGCGCATAGGCGCGCTCATCATCGATCGAGAAACGCCTGATCAGGTCTGCGGCGGTGACGCTGCCCGTGCGGTAGATGTAATCGAGCGCATCGGCGAGCAGCTCGTCGTCGGTGGACTCCATGCCGCAGATGCGGTTGTATCCGCCGAGAAGCACCGGCGTGATGCCGAACTCCGTTCCATGGCGCTTGCTCTTGCGGGAAAGCTTGACGGGGCACGGCATGCCGAGGAAGAACTCGGTCACGCGCACCGAGCATAGGCGCGCGACGAGGAAGTGGCCGCTCTCGTGCACGACGATGAGCACGGAAAGCACGACAAGGCCCCAGAAGACTGCTGAGAGCGCTCCGATGAGAGGTTCCACGGTTCTACTCCTTGATCAAAGATGCGGCGAAGGCGCGGGTTGCGGCATCGACGTCGGCAAGCTGCTCGAGGCTGTCCACGGGCTCTGCGGGGATGCGCTCGAGCGCCTCGGCGCAGATCCGCTCGATATCGAGGAAGGAGCATGCGTTCGCCCTGAACGCCTCGTTGGCGACCTCATTGGCCGCGTTCATGATGCAGGGCGCCGTCCCTCCCCTGCGGCCGGCTTCCCGCGCGAGCGCCAGACAGCCGAACGTGTCCTCATCCGCAGATGCGAACTCGAGCGCCTCGGACGTGCGCCAATCGATATGCTCGCAGCTCGCATCCCAGCGCTCGGGATACGAAAGCGCATACTGTATGGGCATGCGCATGTCGGCGACGCAGAGATTGGCCTTGAGCGAGCCGTCGGCGAACTCCACCATCGAGTGGATCTTGCTCTGGCGATGGATGAGGACCTCGATCACGTCGATGTCGATGTTGAAGAGATGGTGCGCCTCGATGACCTCGAGGCCCTTGTTCATGAGCGTGGACGAGTCGATGGTGATCTTATCGCCCATGAACCAGGTGGGGTGCATGAGGGCTTCGCGGGCCGTGACGCGGGCGAGCCGGCTGCGCGTCATGCCGAAGAACGGCCCTCCGGAGCAGGTGAGCCACACTTTGTAGATGCTGTCCTCGGGCTCTCCGGCAAGGCACTGGAAGATGGCGCTGTGCTCCGAATCGACGGGCAGAAGCTGGCCCGGCGCGGCGAGCGGCATGAGCAGGTCGCCGCCGATGACGATGGATTCCTTATTGGCGCAGGCGAGGCGTTTGCCCGCCTTGAGCGCAGCATAGCCCGCCGATATGCCTACAGCGCCCACGAGGGCGTTCACCACGCAGTCGATGCACCCGAGCTCGCAGAGCGTGGCGAGGTGGGCTTCGCCGAAGAGCACGCGGGTGCCGGCGGGAAACGCGTCGGCGGATACGCTCGCCGCGTGCTCCGCGTTGGAGATGACCACGTAATCGGGCTCGAACTCCCGCGCGCAGGCGAGGGCGAAGTCGACGGAATCCCTCACGGCGATGGCCGAAAGCCTGAGCTTGTCGGCGTGCTTGCGGCACACGTCGACAGTCAGCCTCCCGATGCTGCCGGAGGCTCCCAGAAGCGCGATGTGCATCATGGTTATATGACACCCCCGAATACGAGGAGGATATACGCCGTCATGCTGCCGAAGATCACGGAATCGGAGCGATCGAGCATGCCGCCGTGACCGGGCATGATGTTACCCGAGTCCTTGACGCCCACGCCGCGCTTGACGCGCGACTCGAACAGATCGCCCACAACCGACATGAGCCCCTCGACGAGGCCGATCACGACGGCAAGGGACAGCGGAACGGTGTTGAGGAAGAGGACGCCGAGGATCACCCACACGGCGACGGAACCCGCCATGCCGGCCCAGAACCCCTCCCAGCTCTTTTTGGGAGAGATGCGCGGCGCCATCTTATGGACGCCGAAGCGCGAGCCCACCAGATAGGCGACGGCATCGTTCGCCCAGATGGACGCGACCACGCAGAGGGCGAGCATCGCGCCGTCGAAACCTGGATCGGAATTTCTGATGAGCACCACGCAGGAATAGGTCAGCGAGGTGTAGACGGGCCCGAACACGGTGATGGCCACATCGGCGATGTTGGCGCGCGGCGTGAGGACGTACCACACGCCCACGGCGATGAGCATGAAGAACACGACGAACATCATCGAGCGCAGGTGGAAGAAGCGCGCGAAGACGGGGAAGGTCGCGGCAGCGGTGAGGCCGAGGATATCGTTGGGCATGCGGCCCGCCATGCGGCACATCCTGAAGAACTCGGAGCAGCATTGCCACGCCACGAGCGAGACGATGATGGCCGTGGGCGTACGGCCGGCGAACAGGCATCCGGCGATGAGAACCGCGTAGACGATACCGTATGCGGTGCGCGTGAGGAGCTTCTCGGTGAAGTCGCGCACGCGCTGGCCGCGCAGCTGCTTGGCGTCATAGGCATCGGAGAGGCGGTCGCGGCGCGATTCCATGCGGTCGACGAGTATGTCGATGCCCTTGCTCCCGCTCTTCTCGCGAGTCTCCTGGGCGCTTTGAAGCTTATCGTCATCTGCCATAGCTTACACACCGCCAAAGCGACGCGAACGACTCTGGAACGATCGTATGGCACGGAGCATATCCCACCGCGAGAAATCGGGCCAGAGCGTCCGGGTGATGTAGAGCTCGGTATAGGCGAGCTGGTAGAGGAAGTAGTTCGAGAGCCGCTGCTCGCCCGAGGTGCGGATGAGAAGGTCAGGATCGGGCAGGTTCGCGGTGTAGAGGTGCGAGGCGAACACCTCGTGCGTGATGTCATCGGGATCGAGCTTCCCCGCCTGCACCGCGCGTGCGATCCGGGTTGCAGCGCGCACGATCTCATCGCGCGCACCGTAGTTCACCGCGAGCGCGAAGACCATGCCGTCGTGCTGCGCCGTTTCGTCGAGGCCACGCATGAACACGCGCCTCGTGTCCTTGGGAAGCGCATCGAGATCGCCGAAGAACTCGAGGTGGACGTTCTTCTGGTGGAACAGGGGCAGCTCGGCTACGAGCGTCTTGGCGAACAGGCTCATGAGCAGGTCGACCTCGATTTTAGGACGCCGCCAGTTCTCCGTTGAGAACGCATAGGCCGACAGCACGTCGAACCCGAGGCGAACGCCCGTGGTGACGGCCTCGCGCAGCGCGTTGACGCCCGCCACGTGCCCCTGCGCGCGATCGAGACCGCGCCGGGTCGCCCAGCGTCCGTTGCCGTCCATGATCATCGACACATGCGAGGGCATGTGTGCGAAATCGATGTCGGAAAGCGCGATATCCTCCGGGCATTCGGAGAAATACGCCTGCAGTTTCTGCTCGTCCCTGCGCACTAGATCTCCATGATCTCGGCCGTCTTGGCCTTGAGAACGGAGTCTATCTCGTCGATATGGGCGTCGGTGACCTTTTGGATGCCCTTCTTCTCGCGCACGAGGTCGTCCTCGGTGAGCTCGCCTTCCTCCTTGAGAAGCTCGACCTCGTCGTTGACGTCGCGGCGCACGTTGCGCACCGACACCTTGGCCTGCTCGGCATACTTGCTGCATTCTTTGACGAGCTCGCGGCGACGCTCCTCGGTGGGCTTGGGGAACGGAAGGCGGATGCAGGCGCCGTCGTTCGAAGGGGTGATGCCCAGGTCGGAGTCCATGATGGCACGTTCGATGGAGCGCAGGGCGCTCTTATCCCACGGCTCGACGACGAGCATGGATGCCTCGGGCACCTTCACGCCGGCAAGCTGCACGATGGGCGTGGGGACGCCGTAGTAGTCGACCTTGATGGCGTCGAGGATGTGCGGGTTGGCGCGACCCGTGCGGATGCGCGCGAGGTTCGCCTTCAGGGCATCGATGCACTTATCCATGCGCCGTGCGGCATCGTCGGTGTATTCGCTCATTGCTGCCCCTCCTCGTCGATGACGGTTGTTCCCACGCTATCGCCTTTGAGCGCGCCCTTGAGCGCGCCCTTGTCCTCGACATTGAACACGATCATCGGAAGGTGGTTGTCGTGGCAGAGCGCGATGGCGGTCGCATCCATGACCTTGAGCTCCTTGGTGAGGACCTCCATGTATGAGACGGTATCGTATTTGACGGCGTCGGCGTTCTCGACCGGATCGGAGTCGTATACGCCGTCGACCTTGGTCGCCTTGATCAGCACGTCGGCATCGATCTCGAGAGCGCGGAGCGCCGCCGCCGTGTCGGTGGTGAAATAGGGGTTGCCCGTGCCGGCGGCGAAGACGGCGATGCGGCCCTTCTCGAGATGCCTGATGGCGCGGCGTCGGATATAGGGCTCCGAGACCTGCCGCATCTCGATGGCGCTCATGACCCGGCAGGGCATGTCGTTCTTCTCGAAGCAATCCTGCAAGGCGAGCGCGTTGATGACGGTGGCGAGCATGCCCATGTTGTCGCCTTGAGCGCGATCCATTCCCGCTGCAGCGCCCTGGACGCCGCGGAAGATGTTGCCGCCGCCCACGACGATGCCCACCTGAATGCCGTCTTCGAAGACCGGTTTGATCTCGTCGGCGATATGCTGGATGACGGCGGGGTCGATGCCATACGAGAGGTCGCCCATGAGGGCCTCTCCGGAGAGTTTGAGCAGAACGCGTCGATATTTGTAGTCGGACACGCAATCCCCCTTCGAGCACTGGTCGATACATCCCTTAGATAGTACACCACGGAGGCGTCTTCTGAGCCAACCGCACAAAGGGAACAGCTGAGAGGACGGTACCTCTGAGCAAGCGGGAGTTGTAGGAGGATCTCTTCCCGCACATACGGGTGTGCCGCAAGGTGCTCCTTTTTTACCTGCGCTTATGCGCCGTCCCCTCCGCGACGGAGCGCAGTGTCGTCCAAAATCCTCCTACAACTCCCGTTTTCTTGTAACTACACCCCAAAACAACGGCTTCTATCACTGCTGCGGCTGTGAATCATTATCGAAGACTAGCCCAAATTGCGAAGAATCTCGTTGTAGCGTTTCGTTGCCGAGATGCTTGGTTCTCCGTGTTTGCAGAAGGATAGTTTCCCTAGCTTCAGCACAACACGCTCGACAACAATCTGGCCGTCCTGCGTCTTGGATCTCAATGCGTCTAGCGCCTCAAGGAACCTGCGATCCTTTTTGGCTTTGTCATAAAAAGATAGGACATAGACATACTGGAAAAGATTGTAGGTGCGAAATGGATGCTCAACTTGCATAAACAGCGTCCCAATTCCATCGTGGCAAGGTCGGTATCGGCACCGAGCAGTATTCGGGCATCATCGACAACGTGGACCGGCTTTTTGAAGACCTGTCGGAACATCTTCCGAAGGAGATCGGCTTCGATGGGTCCTCCGGCGACGAAGACGCGGCGAACGAGGCGGCGGGATGCCTCGACCTTCTGAACAACCCGGACTATGCGGTCGCCTACGAGAAGCACGGGTGGGCGCACGTCAAAGACTCTATCGAAGAATGCGATGATTTGGAGGGCGGAGCGGACTATGCGCTCGTCTTCCAGGTGGATCGCGCAAAAGACACCTACGCAGGGTATTCGCCGATACGCTTCTCGGAATCCTTCCGGCACGGAATCCGGGGAAGCAGAGAAACCTCTCATGCGATACTGCAGATTCGCAGGATGGCCGAAACCATTTCTGGCTGTTGAAACGGATATAACGTCGCGGGGGGGGGGGGGGGGGGGGGGGG